>JBAPUB010000102.1:0-3714 GCA_049282455.1 Actinomycetes bacterium | reverse complement strand
GTCCTCGGCTCGGCCAAGATGGGCCCGAACCGTCCGGGCCGCGGCTCGCACGTGGCCACGGCCAGCTTCATGGTCGACCCCGCGCACCGGGGACGCGGCGTGGGACGAGCCCTGGGCCGCCATGTCGTCGAATGGGCCCACGACCACGGTTACCGCGCTATCCAGTTCAACGCGGTAGTCGCGACCAACACGTCGGCCGTCCGGCTGTGGCGGTCTCTGGGCTTCGAGATCCTCACGACTGTTCCCGAGGCCTTCGACCATCCCACCGAGGGACTGGTCGGGCTCCATGTGATGTATCTCGCGCTCTAGCCGAGTACTTCTAGCCTGAAGCGCTCGAGGCGTTCGTCTCGCCCGACGCTGGACCACTCAGCCAGGCTCGCAGCCGCTGCTCGACGTCGCGGACCTGCTCGACGTCCACATACTCGCCCGGCGTGTGCGACAGCGACGGGTCGCCGGGGCCGTAGTTGACGGCGGGCACGCCGAGCGCGTTGAACCGGGCGACATCCGTCCAGCCGAACTTCGCACGCGGTGCACCGCCCACCGCCGCGAGCAGACCCTGGGCGACCTCGTGGTCCAGGCCGGGGCGCGCTGCGGGCGACGAGTCGGTCACGACGACCTCGTACCCGTCGAAGAGCTCCTGCAGATGGGCCTGCGCCTCGACTTCGGACCGGTCGGGGGCGAAGCGGTAGTTGATCGTCACGACGCACTCGTCGGGGATGACGTTGCCGGCGACGCCCCCACGGATCCCCACCGCGTTGAGGCCCTCGCGGAACTGCAGGCCCTCGACCACCGGTTCGCGCGGGACGTAGCCGCGCAACCGGGTCAGAACCGGCTCCGCCGCGTGAATCGCGTTGTCCCCCAACCAGGATCGGGCGCTGTGGGCCCGACGTCCGGGCACATGCACGTCGACGCGAACCGAGCCCTGGCACCCACCTTCGAGGACCGCATCAGTCGGCTCGAGCAGGACGGCGAAGTCGCCGGCCAGCCACTGGGGATGTACTCGACTCAGGCGTAGGAGACCGTTGCGCTCGGCCTCGACCTCCTCGCCGTCGTAGAACACGAAGGTGACATCCGGGCCTGGCGCCACGATCGTCGCCGCCAGGCGCAGCATCACGGCGACACCGCTCTTCATGTCGCCCGTGCCCAGCCCGTGGAGTCGCCGTCCCTCCAACCGCGACGGGAGGTTGGCGGCCGGTGGCACGGTGTCGAGGTGCCCGCCCAGGACGATGCGCTGCTCCCGGCGCAGCGAAGTCCGGGCGACCACGGCGTCGCCGTCGCGCTGGACGTGCAGGTGAGCAACCTCACGCAGGGCGGCCTCGACCAGGTCTGCGAGCTCGGTCTCGTGGCCGGACTCCGAGTACACGTCGACCAGGGCGGACGTGAGGGACGCGACGTCCTGGGACAGGTCGAGGGAGGGCACGTCGGTACCGTAGCCGGATGACTGACCAGACCCCGTCACCTCGGCCGGCCCACGGTGTGGGCCTGGCCACGCTGACCAACAGCAGCCACGACTCCGGCCGGGTCCTGGACGTGTGGTTCCCGCGGACGGCGCTCGGCTGGGACCCCGCACTCATGCAGCGGCTCGGCCTGGACGGTGCGGGTGTCACCACGGTGGACCCTGACCGGTCAGCAGACGTTCTCGGGGTTCAGCAGTCGCCCGGTCTGGGGCGCGACGAGGACCGAGAGGTCCTGGTGCAGCTGGTCGCGGTGCACGTCGCCGACCTCGATGCCCCGCCTGGTGACGCCTACGACGCCTACCTGCGACTCCACCTGCTGTCGCAACGGCTCGTCGCTCCCCGCAGCGTGAACCTCGACGGGATCTTCGGGGTCCTCACCAACGTGGTATGGACCAGCAGGGGGCCGTGCGCCGTCGAGGGCTTCGACGCCGTGCGACTGCGCATGCGGCGGCACGGCCCGGTGACCGTCTTCGGCGTCGACAAGTTCCCGCGCATGGTCGACTACGTCGTGCCTTCGGGTGTGCGCATCGCCGACGCGGACCGGGTCCGGCTGGGCGCACACCTCGCCGAGGGAACGACCGTCATGCACGAAGGTTTCGTGAACTTCAACGCCGGGACTCTGGGCACCTCGATGGTCGAGGGCCGCATCAGTGCGGGAGTCGTCGTCGACGACGGCTCCGACATCGGTGGCGGCTCGTCGATCATGGGCACCCTGTCCGGTGGGGGCACCGAGCTCATCTCGGTCGGACGCCGCTGCCTGATCGGCGCCAATGCCGGGCTCGGCATCTGCCTCGGCGACGACTGCGTCGTCGAAGCTGGCCTCTACGTCACGGCAGGGACCAAGGTCGCGACCCCTGACGGCCAGGTCGTCAAGGCGCGCGAGCTCTCCGGCCGGTCAGGTCTGCTGTTTAGGCGCAACTCGACGACCGGGGCGGTCGAGGTGGCGGCCCGGTCGACCAGCTGGGGCGAGCTCAACGCGGCCCTGCACGCCAACACCTGAGCCAGCATCAGCCGCCGCGACCGATGACCGGCAACACTCCGACGATTTGAGCCCGGCCGAGTCCCACGCGCACACTTCATCGGTGAGATCCAGCCCATCGACCCCTTCGACGCAGCGGCGCAGCATGCGCGGAGTCGGCATCAGTGCGCTCGCACTTCTGCTCGTGGCCGCGGTCACGACGGCCGCAGTCGTCTGGTGGAACGGCGGGATCGGCCCGGTCATCGGTCGCGAGCGCTGCGTGGTGACGGCGTCGGACGTCTCGGTGACCCTGACTCCCGAGCAGGCCCGCAACGCCTCGACGATCACGCTCGAAGCCCTGGCCCGGGGGTTGCCGTCCCGAGCCGTCACCGTCGCACTGGCGACGGCGTACCAGGAGTCCGACCTGCTCAACCTGCCCCATGGCGACCGCGACAGTGCCGGCCTGTTCCAGCAACGACCGTCTCAGGGCTGGGGCACCTTCGACCAGATCACCGACCCCCGGTACTCCGCCGGACGCTTCTACGCTGCCCTGGTCCAGGTCCCCGACTGGCAGAACCTGGCGATCACCCGCGCCGCACAGTCGGTGCAGCGCAGCGCGTTCCCGGACGCCTACGCGCGACACGCAGACCAGGCCCGCGTCCTGGCCGCCGCTTTCACCGGCGACTCCTCCGCATCCGTGAGCTGCACCGTTCGCGCGGACGCCGTCCCGCGCCAGCATCGGCAGGCCAACGGACTCACCGCGCGCGCCAACCACCTCAGCGACGCACTGCTCGCCGACTTCGGCGGCCTTCCAGCCGGCGACGTCGCCGCGGGCGATGTCACGGCTTCCAAGACGTCGGCCGGAGGACGAGCAGTCGACGTGGCCGTCAGTGGCGCCTCGACCGGCTCCCAGCGACGTCACGGCTGGGCCGTGGCTCATTGGCTCGTGGCCCACGCCGACGAGTTCGACATCTCCGTCGTCGCCTACGACCGACACGTCTGGACGGCCGCCCGCTCCCCCGAGGGTTGGCGCGGCTCCGAGGCAGCTGGAGGCGGCACCTCACGCCGTGGCGTGGGGCAGGTGCACGTGGAGGTCACCGCCGGAACTGTGTGACCAGCCGTTCGCCGGCAGCCGCCACGTCTTCGTCCGACGCCGTCAGCGCCACGCGGACGTGGCTGGCACCGGCGGGGCCGTAGAACGAACCCGGCGCGACCAGCACACCCCGGTCGGCGAACCAGGCCACGGTGTCCCAACAGGCCTCGCCCCTGGTGGCCCACAGGTACAGCCCGGCCTCGCTG
>JBAPUB010000101.1:0-4038 GCA_049282455.1 Actinomycetes bacterium | reverse complement strand
GTGTGGACCTTCGACCCCAGACACCCGTCGAGCCACCAACGGCGACCTCGCTCGCCGCCCCCGCGGACGTGGGCGTGCACATACACCATCCCGGCGTCGAGCAGGCTGGCCAGCGCCGGCTCGAACCCTGGCCACCACGAGCTCTCGTAGGCCCCGTAGCCGTACAGCAGAGCCGGCGCCGAGCCGTCGAGCTGGACGTCGTCACGCCGTACGACGGTGACCGGAATGCTCTCGCCGTCGCGAGCGACGACCTCGATCTGATCGACGACATAGCGTCCTGCGTCGTAGGTCGGGACCTCGATCTGCTTGACCAAGGTCCACTCTCCTGTCTCCAGCGACACGGAGTACCACGTCCGTGGTTCGACGACCGACTCGACGTCGACCAGGATCGAGTCGACGTCGGGCTCCTCGTTCGGCCCCAAGGTCAGCAGCCCAGCAGGAACCCGTGGGGTCAGGTCGATGCCAGAGCCCGGCTCGAGGGGCTCGCGAAGCAGCTCCAGCTCGACGATGCGAAGCACCTGCTGAGCGTCGCGCACGAGGTTGAGCACCGCGTGCCTCGCGAACACGTCGACTCCGTGTAGCCGCTCGTCCGGGTTCTCAGCGACGACCTCGCGCCAGTTCGCTCGCCGCGGGTCCACCGCGGGCGCGCGCACGAGACGGAACTCGACCGCCCCGTCGTTGGTGGTGATCAGGAGGTCACCGCCATCTGCACCCGGAGCGTGCTCGACGCTGTACTCGACACCGCGTCGGCGGGGTTCCACGACCCGGGGGGCGCGAGTGGGGTCCGCACTCGGCACCAACCACACCTCACTGGTGTTTCGGCTGTGTGACTCGATGACGATCCACTCGTCGGTACGGGACGCCTCGACAGTGACGTCGAACTGGTCGTCGAGGTCCTCGAAGACCAAGGCGTCGTCGGACGATGAGGTGCCGAGGGCGTGCCGCCACACCTGGAACGGGCGGTAGAGGTCGTCGTTGACGGTGTAGAAGAAGCACGAGCCGTCGGCGCTCCACGCACCGGTGTAGTAGGTGTGGCGCACGACGTCCGGCAGGTCCTGACCCGAGTCGAGGTCGCGGAAGCGCAGCTGGTACACCTCGTCACCGGCATGGTCGACCGAGTACGCGAGGACGTGTCCACCGGGGCTCACCAGGCGCACTCCGAGCTCGACGAAGTCGTGGCCCTGCGCGAGGTGGTTCTCGTCGAGGAGCAGTTCGGGTTCCTCTTGCGCCGGTGCATCGACCCGGACCCGCCGCAGCTGGCGGTACTCCCTGCCCGGGACCGCGGCCGTGAAGTACCAGAAGTCGCCCTCACGCCAGCGGACCGACTCCTCCGACGGCGCCACCCGTGCGTCCATCTCCGCCTCGAGCCTGGCTCGAACCTGGGCAAGCCCGCGGGTCGCCTCGTCGTAGTAGCTGCGCTCCTGGGCCAGGTAGGTGAGCGACTCGGGCGAGTTCTTGTCACGAAGCCACGCCCAGGGGTCGTCGCGGGTCACGTCGTGCTCGCGGTGGGCGTACGGCCGGCGGGGCGCCTCGGGCGCGGGCCGAGCTGGGGCGGGGAGCATCCGTCGACGGTAACGGATTGGCACCAATCCCTGAACGGTGACTCAGGACATCACTAGGTTTCCTTCAGCACGGTGGATTTCGGACCCGGGGAGGGGCACGCGGATGGTCAAGTCACGGCTCGCGGCAGGTGCACTGGCCGCGCTGGTCGGGGTGGGGGTGGCTGCGTCAGCGGCCGTCGGCGTCGCGTTCGCCGACAGCACCTCGCCCAGCACCTCGCCCAGCAGCTCGACCAGTGCCACGACGGACGGCAAGGTGATCTTCCGCGTCGGCACCCTCCAAGACGTCGACTCGATGAACCCGTACAAGGGCATCACTGCGTCCGCCTACGAGATGTGGGCGCTCATGTACGACACCCTGACCGGCTACTCCGCAGCCGACTTCGCCCCCACCCCCCGGCTGGCCGAGTCGTGGGAGCAGTCCGCCGACGGCCTCACCTGGACCTACCACCTGCGTCAAGGGGTGAACTTCAGCGACGGCGTGCCGCTCACGTCCAAGGACGTCGTCTACAGCTTCGAACGGGTGATGAACGGCAAGGTCGAGAAGACGAACTGGGGCAGCTACGTCGCCCAGATCAAGTCGGTGAAGGCGACCGACGACTACACCGTGGTCATGACCTTGAAGAAGCCCACGCCGATCATGGAGCGGCTGGCAGTCCCGATCCTGCCCGAGCACATCTGGAGCAAGATCAGCGAGGACGACGTACGCAAGTACCCGAACGAGCCACAGTCCACCCCGCCGGGCGGTATCGGCAGCGGACCCTTCATCCTCACCCAGGCTCGTGAAGGACAGTCGTGGTCGTTCACCCGCAACGACAGCTACTGGGACGGCCCGGCGCACATCGACGGCATCGACTTCATCCTGTACCGCAACGCCGACGCGATGGTTCAGGCGCTGAAGAACGGCGAGATCGACTTCGCCGACGACCTCGACGCCACCATCTTCAAGTCGCTGGAGAACGTCGACAACGTCGTGGCCAGGTCCTCGGTGTACTACGGGTTCAACTACCTCACGATGAACGGTGGAGCCACCCTCACCGACGGCACCCCGATCGGCAACGGCCATCCCTCGCTGAAGGACCCTCAGGTGAGGCTCGCGATCCACTACGCCGTTGACCTGCCCGCGCTCGTCAACCGTACCCTCGACGGCCGCGGCACCCCGGGCACGTCGATCATCCCACCGCTCTACCCGGAGCACTACGAACCGCCGGACCCGATCACCTACGACCCGGCCAAGGCCAACCAGATCCTCGACGACGCCGGCTACAAGAAGGGACCCGACGGCATCCGAACCATGCCCGACGGCACCGACCCCCTCGTCTACCAGCTCTACGCACGCGAGAACTCCGAGGCGTCCAAGACGACGATCCAGTTCCTCCAGGGCTGGCTGAAGGACATCGGGATCGGATCCAAGGTTGACATCGTCTCCGAGAGCCGGCTGTACGAGATCGCCGGACAAGGCAACTTCGACATGTACGAGTGGGGCTGGGTGGTCGAACCCGACCCCGACTACCAGCTGTCGACGTTCACCTGCGCGCAGCTGAGCTACAAGTGGAGCGACGGCGTCATCTACGGCGGGCTCAACGACAGCTTCTACTGCAACAAGAAGTACGACAAGCTGTACGCCCAGCAGTCGACCGACACCAACCGCGAGTCGCGAACGGCCACGGCCCAGCAGATGCAGAAGATGGTGTACGACGCCAACGCCTACATCGTCACCGAGTACTACGACTACCTCCAGGCCTACCGGTCCGACCACTTCACCGGTTTCGTGCCGCAGCCGTCTCCCGACGGCGCGATCCTGTTCCAGTACGGCACCTACTCGTACATGAACATCAGGCCCGTCGACGCAAGCACCGCGTCTGGAGGCAGCAGCACCAGCACCGGACTGGTCGTGGCAGGCGTCGCAGCAGCCGCAGTGCTGGTCGGCGTCATCGTCTGGCTCGTCGCTCGCTCGCGCCGCTCCGGTGACGCGGACGTGGAGTAACCGGCTTGGCGCAGTCCGACACCTCCGTCGCGGGATCGCGTTCGGACCGACCCTCCGGGCGGTCCGAACGCGTTCGCGCCCAAGGCGGGCTGCTGAGCTTCACCGTCCGTCGGCTGCTCGCAGCCCTGGGCACGCTGGTGTTCGTCCTGTTCTTCAACTTCTTCCTCTTCCGGCTCCTCCCGGGCGACCCGGCAGCCCAGTACCGCGGGGTGCGGAACATCTCCACGGAGGACCTTGCCCGGATCCGGGCCGAGCTCTCCGCACCGCTGCCGACCCAGTTCTGGGCGTACCTGCGCGACCCGTTCGCCCTGCACGGGGTGTCGTCGGGGTACGGGCGCCCGGTGTGGGACCTCATCGGTGGCCGGGTCATGCCCACCCTGATCCTGCTGGGCACGTCGACGATCATCGCGACCGTCGTCGGCGTGTGGATCGGGATCCGGTCCGGCTGGAACCGAGGTAGTCGCTTCGACAAGACCGCGACCGGCGTCACGC
>JBAPUB010000100.1:0-18583 GCA_049282455.1 Actinomycetes bacterium | reverse complement strand
CGTGGTGGCCGGGCTGCTGACCGCGTGCTCGGGCGGTGAAGCCCCGGTCATCGAGGTGGGCGCCGTCTCCACGGCCACCGTGGTCGAGGTCGTTGACGCACCCGCGGAGGTGACCGCGAAGGCCTCGTCGGCGATCACATCCCCGGCAACCGGCCACATCCGGTCGTTGATGGTCCGCGACGGTCAGAAGGTCCGCGAGGGGCAGGTGCTCGTGGTCATCGACTCACCCGAGACCGAGCAGACGTTGGCGCGGGCGCAGCAGGCGGCTGCTTCGGCCTCCACCTCCGTCGACCTCACCGGGATCGACGTCGCGGCCAGCCAGGCCCGGGCAGCCGCCTCGGCCCAGCGGGCCTTTGCGCAGGCGCGCCGGGCCGCCGAGCAGATCCCCGACCCGACGCTGCGTCAGCAGTCGCTGGCACAGATCAGCCAGGCCGAGGCTCAGTACCAGGCGGCAGCGTCCTCAGCGGTCTCCGCCGCCGACCAGGTCAACAGCGGGGTGTCCTCTCTCGAACAGGCCCTGAACGCGCTCACGCGAGCCCAGCAGGTCCAGGCCCAGATCGCGGTCGAGGCCGCCCAGAGTGCAGTCGACGCCCTGACCGTGCGAGCCCCGATCGCGGGCACGGTCGTCTTCGGTGCCGGAGCCTCCGGATCCCCGTCGTCTGGCCTCAGTGGGCTGGTCGACCAGCTGCCCTCCTCGGTGGCGGGGCAGGCGTCCTCGCTGCTGGGAGGCAGCCCTGCACCAGGTGGGAGCACGACCGGGACCTTGGACGTGGGGTCGGTCGTGAGCACCGGTGACCCGATGCTCACGATCACCGACGTGTCGACGTTGTCGCTGACCGGCGAGGTCGACGAGACCGACGTCCTTCTGGTCAAGCCGGGTGTGAAGGCCGACGTCGAGCTCGACGCAGTACCGGGTGCCAGCTACCGCGGGGTCGTGCGCAACGTCGACCTGAACCCGACCACCTCGGGGCGCGGCGGAGTCGGGTACGTCGTGCGGCTCGACCTGTTCGGCGGAACGACGGCCGAAGGCACCGTGGCGCCGACCCCCAGACCGGGAATGTCCGCGGTGGCGGCGCTGAAGGTGCTCACGGCCAAGAACGCCGTCGCCGTCCCGGCCGCGGCCGTCTTCCGCGACGGCAACCGTGACGCTGTGTGGCTGGTCGTCGACGGGGTCGCCTCGAAGCAGGACGTCACGCTCGGAGCGCAGGGTGACGAGCTGCTCCAGGTCACCGAGGGGGTGGCGGTCGGTGACCAGATCGTCGTGCGGGGGGCCGACCAGGTGCGCGCGGGCCAAGCCGTTCCGTGAGCCCCTCCATGGATCGAGGGGTGGACGAAAGGGCGTCGTCGGGGAGCTCGCAGGCGCCTGCCATCGCGGCCACGGACGTCGTGCGCACTTACCGGCTCGAAGACGTCGAAGTGCATGCGCTGAACGGTGTGAGCTTGACGGTGGACCCCGGCGAGTTCGCAGCGATCATCGGACCTTCCGGGTCCGGCAAGTCGACGCTGATGCACCTGCTCGGGCTCCTGGACAGACCGAGCTCGGGAACGATCACCGTCGGAGGACACGATGCGACTGCCCTGACCGACGGCGAGCTCGCGACCCTGCGCAACGAGACGATCGGCTTCGTCTTCCAGTCGTTCCAGCTCTTGGCGCGGACCACGGCCACGGACAACGTCGCACTGCCGCTTGTCTACCGCGGCACTCCCCGCAAGGAACGCCGCGAAAGAGCCCAGGCGGCTCTCGAAGCGGTCGGGCTGGGGCACCGGTTGGACCATCGCCCCTCCCAGATGTCGGGTGGCGAGCAGCAGCGCGTGGCCATCGCCCGAGCTCTCGTCGGCGAACCGTGGCTTCTCCTCGCCGACGAGCCGACGGGCAACCTGGACTCGCGCACGGGCGAGGAGATCATGGCGACGCTGGAGTCCCTCAACCGTGAGCGCGGAGTGGCGGTCCTGCTCGTGACGCACGACCGGGAAGTCGCTGCGCGGGCACGCCGTCAGATCCACATGCGCGACGGGCTCATCGAGTCCGACAGCAGCACGGTCGACGTCGCGTGAGGCTGGGTGAGGGCTTTCGGGTTGCCCTTGATGCGCTGAGGGCGAACCGGCTGCGCAGTCTGCTCACGATGCTCGGGGTGATCATCGGTGTTGCCGCGGTCGTGGTGCTCGTCGCGATCGGCAGTGGGGCCAAGCAGGAGGTCGAGAGCCAGGTCGAGGGGCTGGGCTCGAACATCATCTTCGTCGTTCCGGGCAGCTTCGACCTCGGTGCTGCGCCGTCCATCTCGAGGCTGGGCCTCGACGACGTCGACGCCATCGGCCGCGCGATCGGCAACCCCGACGCCGTGGCGACGACCGTTTCCAGTGGTGAGACGGTCGTCGCAGGGTCCAACGAGGTGTTCGCGACCATCGCCGGCACGAACGAGAACGTTCCGAACGTGTTCAACCGTCCGATTGCCCGCGGTGACTACCTGACCCGGGCCGACGTCGACACCCGGCGCCGGGTCGCCGTCCTGGGTTCGAACGTCGCGAAGACGCTGTTCGGTGACGTCGAGCCACTGGGGCGCCAGGTCACCATCGGCGGCGTCCGGTTCCGGGTGATCGGTGTCTTCGCAGAGGTCGGCTCGACCTTCGGCGTGAGCCGTGACGACGAGGTCCACATCCCGGTGACGACGGCGCAGCAGCTGTTCGGCGTCGACCGGATCGACGCCATAGCCATCAAGGCGCCGACGATCGACGACGTGGAGTCGACCAAGGCGAAAGTCCTGGCGCTGCTGCGGGACAAGTACCCGAACGAGAAGTTCTCCGCGGTCACCCAGACCCAGATCCTCGGGACCTTGGGCACGATCCTCGGGCTGCTCACCCTGGTGCTCGCCGCGATCGCGGCGATCTCGCTGCTGGTCGGCGGTGTGGGCGTCTCCAACATCATGCTGGTGAGCGTGCGGGAGAGAACCCGCGAGATCGGACTACGGATGGCGCTCGGCGCTCGGCAGCGCGACATCACGGTCCAGTTCCTGATCGAGGCCGTGCTCCTCACAACCGTCGGGGGAGTGATCGGCATGACGCTCGGCGTTGTGGCGGCCCTGCTGCTCGGCTCTCTGACGCCGTTGCCCGCGGTCATCGCCTGGTGGTCACTGGCGCTGGCCTTCGCCGTCTCCGTCGGGGTGGGCGTGTTCTTCGGGGTCTTTCCCGCGCGACGTGCCGGCAAGCTCGACCCGGTTGTCGCGCTGCGCACCGAATGACCCTCGGCCGCAACTAGCCTTCGGTCATGGAGCACCGGACCCGAGTCGTGTGGGACGACAGCCTGCTCGGCTACGACTTCGGTCCGTTGCACCCGATGGCACCTGTCCGGCTGGACCTCACGATGCGCCTGGCTCGCGACCTCGGGGTGCTCGACCACCTGGAACTCGTCGACGTGCCTGCTGGCTCGGACGACCTTCTCCTGCTCGCTCACGATGCGGAGTACGTCGAAGCGGTGCGGGCGGCCGGCCGGGACCCGTCCCTCGTCGACGTCGCCCACGGGCTCGGCACTCCCGACGTTCCCGCCTTCCACGACATGCACGAGGTGTCCTCGCGGGTCGTCGCAGCGACGGCCGAGGCCGCCCGCTCCGTCCTGTCCGGCGACTGCGACCACGCCGTCAGCCCGTCCGGAGGGCTGCACCACGCCATGCGCAGCCACGCCTCGGGCTTCTGCGTCTACAACGACTTGACGGTGGCCATCAGGTGGCTCCTTGGCCAGGGGGTCGAGCGGGTGGCGTACGTCGATGTCGACGTCCACCACGGCGACGGCGTCGAAGCAGCCTTCTGGGACGACCCGAGGGTGCTGACCGTGTCGCTGCACGAGTCTCCCCAGACCTGCTTCCCGGGCACCGGTTGGCCGCAGGACATCGGCGGGCCGGGCGCCGAGGGCTACGCGGTGAACGTGGCGGTGCCCCCGGGCACGGGCGACGAACCGTGGCTGCGCGCCATGTCGTCGGTGGTCCCCGAGCTTCTGGACGCGTTCGACCCCCAGTTCCTGGTCAGCCAGCACGGATGCGACACCCACTTCCTCGACCCCTTGGCCCACCTCAGCGTGAGTGTCGACGGGCAACGGGCGGCCTCCGCCCTAATGCACGACTGGGCGCACCGGTACGCCCAGGGGCGCTGGGTGGCCACGGGCGGCGGCGGGTACGCCGTCGTCGACGTCGTCCCCAGGTCTTGGACCCACCTGATGGCCGAGGCCTCGGGCCGCCCGGTCGACCCCACCACGGCAGTCCCAGAGTCGTGGCGCGACTACGTGCTGGAGCGCCTCCGCCAGGTCGGCCCGCTGCGCATGACCGACGGTCAGCACCCCGTGGCGCGTGACCTCTCCGACGGCTACGACCCCTCCGACCCGGTCGACCAGGCGATCCTGGCCACCCGGCGAGCGGTCTTCCCCCACGTGGGCCTGCACGCCGAGCCCTACTGACGCCAGGCGCGAAGCCGCGGGCAGGCGCCACTCACGGTCCGGCCGGGTGCGTCCGTCCGGGTGGTTCGGGTCAGAACCCTCCCCATCGGTCCCGGCCGTCACTACGCTGGGCCGAACTGCTCGCACCGTTTGAGCGCCGGAGGGGAAGCCGGGGCACGGTCGGGCGCAGGGGATCGGTGTCAGATGAGCTCGTCAGAGCGTCCTCCGCTCGCGGAGGTGAGGTTCCTCACCGTGGCCGAGGTCGCGGCGATGATGCGCGTGTCCAAGATGACCGTCTACCGACTGGTCCACTCCGGTGAGCTGCCCGCAGTCCGGGTCGGCCGCTCCTTCCGGGTTCCGGCGAGCGCCGTCGACGACTACCTTCGCGACTCCTTCGTCGAGACCGCCTAGGAGCACCCTGCCCGAGCGCAGGTAGGCTGAGGGTGCGGTCGTCAGGCTGCGACCGCCGGGGCGACGCCCCACACTCGAGCCGAAAGAGATCATCGTGGGTTCTGTTGTCAAGAAGCGCCGCAAGCGGATGGCGAAGAAGAAGCACCGCAAGCTCCTTCGCAAGACCCGCGTTCAGCGTCGCAACAAGAAGTAGCGCGCAGGAACCCGATGCCCGCAGTCGTCCTCGTCACGGGGGTTTCCCGCTACCTCGGCGGTCGACTGGCTCACCTGCTCCAGCAGCACCCCGATGTCGACCGCGTCATCGGGGTCGATGTCGTCCCGCCCAAGGCTGATCTGGGCCGGACCGAGTTCGTGCGCGCGGACATCCGCAACCCGGTGATCGCGAAAGTCATCTCGGCGGCGCAGGTCGACACTGTCGTGCACATGAACGTCATTGCGACCCCCGTGGGCGCCGGGGGACGTTCGTCGATGAAGGAGATCAACGTCATCGGCACGATGCAGCTTCTGGCCGCGTGCCAGAAGGCACCGACGATCAAGAAGCTGGTCGTGAAGTCCTCGACCGTGGTCTACGGCGTCTCGTCGAAAGACCCTGCGCTGTTCACGGAGGACACCGAGCCTCGCAAGCTCCCGAGATCGGGGTTCGCCAAGGACTCCGTCGAGGTCGAGGGGTACGTGCGTGGCTTCACGCGCCGACGTCCCGACGTGACCGTGTCGATGATCCGGTTCGCGAACATCTTCGGCCCCGGTATGGACACCCCCCTCACGCGCTACTTCTCCCTGCCGGTCGTCCCGACGGTGCTCGGCTTCGACAGTCGTCTTCAGCTGGCCCACGAGGTCGACGCGGTCGAGGTGCTGCGCCAGTGCACCTTCGAGGACCACAACGGCACGTTCAACGTCGCCGGTGACGGTGTGATCATGCTGTCGCAGGCGATCTCGCGTGCGGGCCGGACCAACGTGCCGCTCCCGCCTCCGTTCGCGTCGCTCGCGCGCGACATCGTCCGCCGCGCCGGGCTCATCGACTTCTCGCCCGAGCAGGTGGAGTTCCTGAAGTACGGCCGCGTCGTCGACACCAGCAGGGCACGCGAGCGGCTGGGCTTCGAACCGTCGTACTCGACCCAGGCGACGTTCGACGAGTTCGTCGAGCGCCACCAGCCGGGACACGTGATCCCCCTCGAGGCCCTGACCACCCTCGAACAAGCCCTCGCGGCTCGAGGAGGCGCCTGATGCCCGAAGCCACGGTCATTCCACTCGACGGCGGAGAGCCGCGGCGCCGCCGTACGAAGCCGCCCGGTGCGCGTGCGCCGAAGAAGTCGACCAGGCCCACCGAGAGCGGGGTCGACGCCGACTCGCTGCAGCGCACAGTCGACGAGCAGACCTCAGACGACCTCTCGGCAGCGGCCGGCGATGGTCCGCCGCCGGGTGCGGTGGGGTGGGAGCAACAGCTCGCCGGCGGGCTGCGCTTCCTGCGCCGTCGGCTCGAGGGGCAGTACGACGTCGACGAGTTCGGGTATGACGCCGAGCTCACCAACGACGTGCTCATACCGATGCTGCGTCCGCTGGCCGACAAGTGGTTCCGGGTCGAGGTCCACGGACTCGACAACGTGCCGGCCGAGGGCGGCGCGCTCATCGTCGCGAACCACTCGGGAACGGTCGCCCTCGATGCGCTCATGACCCAGGTCGTCCTGCACGACCGGCACCCCAACCACCGCAGCCTGCGCATGCTGGGGGCCGACCTCGTCTTCGCCTTGCCTTTCGTCGGAACTCTCGCGCGGCGGTCCGGCCACACGTTGGCGTGCAACCCCGACGCCGAGCGGCTGCTGCGAGCCGGTGAGGTGGTCGGTGTGTGGCCCGAGGGCTTCAAGGGGATCGGCAAGCCGTACAGCGAGCGCTACAAGCTGCAACGGTTCGGACGCGGCGGGTTCGTGTCGGCGGCGATCTCGGCCCAGGTCCCGATCATCCCGTGCTCGATCGTCGGTGCCGAGGAGATCTACCCGATCCTCGGCAACGCCAAGACCCTTGCGCGCCTGCTCGGCCTGCCGTACTTCCCGCTGACCCCGACCTTCCCGTGGCTGGGGCCCCTCGGTGCCGTTCCGCTCCCGAGCAAGTGGCACATCGAGTTCGGCGAGCCGATCTCGACCCAGGGCTTCGGGGCCGGGGCAGCCGACGACCCGATGCTGATGTTCAACCTGACCGATCAGGTGCGCGAGACGATCCAGCACACCCTCTACAAGCTGCTGATGGAACGACGCAGCGTGTTCTTCTGACCCGATGTCTGGGCCGATGTCTGGGTCGATGTCTGGGACTCGGGCACCTAGGCCGCGGTGTTGCGCCGTCGCTGGTCGACGAGCACCCCACCGATGACGCCGGCTGCCACGCCGACCGCCAGGGCCGTGGGCACGCCGATCTTCACCGCTTTGCGTCCGGTCCGGTAGTCGTAGACCTGCCACCCCATCGCCTTCGCGTGGCGTCGCAGAGCGCCGTCTGGGTTCACGGCTGTCGGGTGGCCGACGAGGGTCAGCATCGGGATGTCGTTGGCCGAGTCGGAGTACGCCGAGCAGCGGCTGAGGTCGAGTGACTCGCGGGCGGCCAGCGCCCGCACGGCCTCGGCCTTGGCGGGCCCGTGCAGAGGCGCCCCACGCAGGTGTCCGGTGTAGACGCCCGACCTCGCCTCGGCCACGGTGCCGAGCGCCCCGGTCAGCCCGAGCCGGTCGGCGATGACCGTGGCCATCTCGATCGGCGCGGCCGAGACCAGCCACACCCGGTGGCCGGCCGCGAGGTGCTGCGAGGCCAGCGCCACAGTTCCTGCGTACAGCCGGTCGGCAATCCGCTCGTCGAAGATCTCCTCCGCCAGTCGGTTGATCTCCTCGACCTGGTGCCCGGCAACGAAGGAGAGCGCGGCGTCCACGGTCGACGAGATGTCCTCGAGGTCCTCGCGACCGGCCACGCGGAACTTGACCTGCTTCCAGACGAACTCGCTGACGTCCCCGAAGCTGAAGAAGTCACGCTGAGCCAGGCCCATGGCCAGGTGGAAGACCGAGGCGCCTCTGACGATCGTGTTGTCGATGTCGAAGAACGCAGCCGCGCTCGGGTCGGCGTCCTCGGGGACCGGGGCCACCCTGGCCCGTTCGGCCGCAGCCTCTCCGGCGACGATCGCGGGAGCGGAGCGACTGGGTCGGCGCACGGCCATGTCGCCAGCGTAGGACGCCGGACCGTCAGCGACCGACGGTTGACATGACGGTCGCGAAGACCTCGGCCGAACGCAGTGGGTCGTCGTGCCTGGTGTGGTTGAGCTGGGACCGGGCCTGTGCCAGCTTGCCGCGCAGAACCTGCTCGGGTGACGGCGGTGCAGGGCTCCACGTCGACGGGGTGCCGGTGGAGGGTGCGGTGCCCGAGCTCACCGGTGCGCTGGTTGCCGCGGACGACGACGCGCCCGAGGGGGCACCGGCAGGCTCACGGAAGACCTGGGAGACCCACAAGCTGCCGTCGCGGCTGACCGCGGTCCCGACTCCCATCTGCGTGAAGATCGGGTCCATCAGGTTGGCCCGGTGCTCGGGGCTGGCCATGAAGGCGTCCTGGATCGACCTCCAGTCGCCGCCGACGCCGACATTCTCGGCCACGACCTGCCACCCGGTGACGTCACCGCCCAGGTTTGGGTTGTGGAACAGCTGGTTGGCGTCGGCGCACCGCTGCGCCTGGGCTCGGGCGACGGCGGACAGGTCAGCCATCACCGCAAGGGGGGCGATGCCCTGGGAGGTACGGGCCGCGTTGACGGCCGAGGCGAAGCTGCCCTCGTCGGGACCAGCGGCCGCTGACCCAGCGGTCGCTGTGACGACGAACGCAGCCAGCACGGCTGTCAGCAGCGCCGCCGCGGGGCGGCGAAGGACGAGGCGCGTGCGCTGTCCCACCACGGCACCTCCTGCTCGGCCGCTCGGGCGGCTGCGTGATCAGGCCGGACGCGGCCTGTCCAGAAGGTGTCGGGGCATCAGCGGAGGACTTGAGCCCCGGGCGACCACTTCCGGTGCTGTGCCAGACTCCGAGAGCATGGGAGCCAACCTCGCCGACTACGTGCGTGAGGCGGCCGCCGAGCGTGGCGCGCACGCTGCGCTGGTGGTCGGGGCCACCCGGACGTCCTGGGCCGACCTCGACTCCGCCGTGGATGCGGCAGCGTCCGGAATGCGGGCCTCGGGCCTGGTCCCCGGCGACCGCGTGGGGCTGGTCCTGGGCAACCGTCCGGAGTTCGTCGTGGGCTACTTCGGCGCGCTGCGGGCCGGTCTGGTCGCCGTCCCCCTGAACCCCGGTTTCACCGGTCGCGAGATAGCGGCGTCCCTGGGGCACGCCGGTGTCCGGCTCGTGGTCGCCGACCGGGAGACCGTTGCGGCCGTCCGGGCGGCCGCCCTGCCGAACGCCTCGGTGGTCGTGGCCGGCAGCGCACCGGCCGGGCCCTCGACGGGGACCGGGCCCCTCGGCACCTTCGATGACCTGCTCGCGGCAGGACGGGCGGCGGGGCCAGTGGGGGCCGACGACCGAACCGAGTCTCCGGCCGAACGGCTCGCCGTGATCATGTACACCTCAGGAACCACCGGCGAGCCCCGAGGGGCGATGCTCAGCCACGCCGCGATGATCGCCAGCGTCGAGCAGGTCGCGGCGGTCACCGTCGACGGGCACGGTCTGATCGACCCCGAGGACGTCGTCTTGCTGGTGCTGCCGCTGGCGCACGTGTACTCGCTCAACGGGACCCTGGGGGGTCTGGTCCGGCAGGCTGCGACTGCCGTCCTGGTCGAGCGGTTCGACGTCGACGCCACGTTGCGCATGGTGGGTGAGTACGGCGTCACCAACATCCCTGGGGCTCCGCCGCTGTGGGTCGCCTGGGCCACCCACCCCGAGCTGCGCGAGCGCCTCGCCGGTGTTCGCGTGCTGTTCAGCGGCGCCGCGCCGCTGCCGGCGGCGGTTCTGGAGCAGATCACCGCGGCCACCGGACTTCCGGTGTACGAGGGGTACGGCCTCACCGAGGCCGCCCCCGGGGTCACCTCCACGTTCGTGTCGGGTGCACCCAAGGCCGGCTCGGTGGGGCGCCCGTTCCCCGGGGTCGACGTCCGTCTGGTCGACGACGACGGCATCCCGGTCGACCCCGGCGACCCCGGGGAGATCCAGGTGCGGGGTCCCAACCTGTTCTCCGGATACTGGCCCGACGGCGCGGGTGGGCCCGACGACCAGGGCTGGTACGCCACGGGCGACGTCGCCTACGCCGAGCCCGACGGCGACCTGCACCTGGTCGACCGGCGCACCGACCTGGTGATCGTCAACGGCTTCAACGTGTACCCCCGTGAGGTCGAGGACGTCCTGCAGTCCCATCCGGGCGTGGCCGAGGCGGCGGTGGTCGGCGTCGCGCACGCGCAGTCGGGCGAGGCGGTCAAGGCCTATGTCGTCGCGCGGCCCGGTGCCACGCTGAGCCCGGACGTCCTGCGCGGCTACTGCGCGCAGCGGCTCGCCCGGTTCAAGCGGCCCTCGAGTATCTCCGTGGTCCCCGAGCTCCCCCACTCGGTGACCGGCAAGGTCGCCAAACGCCGACTGCGACGGGATGCCTGATGCCCCCGGCGGACCACCGCATCACATTGCTGAGCAAGCCCGGCTGCCACCTGTGCGACGACGCCCGCGTCATCGTCAGCGGGGTCGCCTCCGAGCTGGGTGTGCCGTGGCAGGAGGTCGACATCACCAGCGACCCCGACCTCCAGGTGCGTTGGTGGGACCAGATTCCGGTGACCTTGATCGACGACGTCCAGCACGACTACTGGCGTGTCGATGAGTCGCGGCTGCGAGAAGCACTGGCACGCTAGCCCGCGAACGAGCAGTCGTTCATGCCGGTCCATCACGTCGAGGCGGAGGTTCGGACATGGGGTTCGGTGACGCGGTCAAGTCGGGATTCGCGAAGTACTCCACGTTCTCAGGTCGGGCCACCCGGTCCGAGTACTGGTGGTGGTGGCTGTTCACGGCCCTGGTCTTCGGTGCCACTGTCGTGCTGATCCTGCTCGGCTCCAGCTCCGACGGCGTCTCGGCGATCGGTGTGTTCGGCTGGGTCCTGTACGCCGTGGCCGCGATCGGTCTGATCGTGCCTTCGTTGGCCGTCCTCGTCCGGCGGCTGCACGACACCGGCCGTTCCGGCTGGTGGTACTTCATCAGTCTCGTCCCGTGCATCGGCGGCATCTGGCTGCTCGTCCTGCTCGTGAGCGAGAGCACCGCGGGCCAAAACCAGTACGGCTGAGCCGGAAGAGACGCTTGATGACGGCCTGATCCGTCCCGCGCGCACCGCCGAGCATCTCGTCAGGTGGACGTCGCCGCCGCGCGACTTTGTGCCTGCGTTCACAAGCGCCTACCCTGGGCCCGCAGCCCGTTCCCCGACCGTCAGGTGCCACTCATGGTGGCCCCCTGGCAACCGGGGGCCGGGCAAGCGCCGTAGCCCGCACCCGAGCCCGTCTCGGGTGCCGCCCCCAGGAGACGCACGTGGCCCTCACCGCAGGCGAACGCCGCGGAGGTGCCGGCGTGCCCGAGGCCACCATCGGACGGCTTCCGGTGTACCACCGGGCGCTCACGGGCCTGGCCGAGCACGGGATCGACACGGTCTCCTCCGACGAGCTGGCTTCGGCCGCAGGGGTCAACTCCGCGAAGCTGCGCAAGGACCTGAGCCTGCTCGGCACCTACGGCACCCGCGGTGTCGGTTACGACGTCACGCACCTCCTGGCGCAGATCGGCCGCGAGCTCGGACTCACCCAGGAGTGGCCCGTCGTCATCGTGGGCGTCGGCAACCTCGGTCACGCCCTGGCCAACTACGGCGGGTTCGCGACGCGAGGATTTCGACTGGTCGGTCTCCTGGACTCCTCACCGTCTCGGGTCGGGGAGGTCGTCGCCGACGTGACGGTGCGCCCCTTCGGCGACCTTGCCGCGCTGGCTGACCGCGAACAGGTCGCCATCGGCGTCATCGCGACACCGGCGTCGGCGGCACAGCACGTGTGTGACGTGCTCGTCGAGTCCGGCGTGCGCAGCATCTTGAACTTCGCCCCCGCTGTGCTGTCGGTTCCGGACGGCGTCGACGTGCGCCAGGTCGACCTCGCCAGCGAGCTGCAGATCCTCGCCTACCACGAGCAGCGCAAGGTCACTGCGGCGCTGCTCGAGGCTGGGGTGGGTGCATGAGCCTTCTCGTCGTTGGCGTCTCCCACCGCACCGCACCTGTCCCCGTGCTCGAACAGGTCGCGCTGGCCGCAGACAGCGTCGACAAGCTGCTTCTCGACGTCGCCGACTCCTCGTCGGTCGCCGAGGCGCTGGTCGTCTCCACCTGCAACCGGGTCGAGATCTACGTGGAGTCCACGAAGTTCCACCCTGCCGTCGATGCCGTGACCGACCAGCTGCTCCGACACACCGGCTGTGAGCCCGAGCAGCTCAAGGCGCACCTGTACGTGCACTACGAGGACCGCGCTGTCTCGCACCTGTTCGCCGTCGCCGCCGGGCTCGACTCGATGGTCGTCGGTGAGGGCCAGATCCTCGGCCAGGTGCGGGCAGCTCTGAGTGCGGCGCAGCAGCGGGGGACCGCCGGTCGAGTGCTCAACGACGTGGTGCAGAACGCCCTTCGCGTCGGCAAGCGGGCCCACACCGAGACGGGCATCGACGCCGCGGGTGCTTCGATCGTGGGCGTCGCTCTCGGGCTGGCCGAGCACTCCCTGCCGGGGCTGTCTGGTCGGCGTGCGCTGGTCGTGGGCGCCGGGGCGATGGCGTCGCTCGCGGCGACCTCCTTGCAGCGCGTGGGTGCAGCGGTGGACATCGCCAACCGGACCCCCGAGCGCGCGCAGAGACTGGCGGAGTCACTGGGTGGTCGTGCCGTGCGGATCGACGACCTCGCCGGAGCACTGGCCGACGTCGACCTCGCGGTCGCCTGCACGGGGGCCCTCGGTCACGTGATCACCGAGCAGCAGGTGCGAGCCGCCCAGGAAGCTCGAGACTTCGCGCCGCTGATGTTGCTCGACATCGCGTTGCCTCGTGACATCGACCCGGCGGTCCTGGGGGTCCACGGCGTGACTCTGGTCGACCTCGACGATCTCGGCGAGCTGCTCAGCGACGGATCCTACGAGCGGGAAATCGAGAGCGTGCGGCGCATCGTTGCCCACGAGGTCGACGCCTACCTGGACTCGCGGCATGCCGACCGAGTCACGCCGACGGTCGTCGCGCTGCGCAGCCGCGCCTCGCAGATCGTCGCCAGCGAGCTCACCCGGTTCGATGCCCGGCAGTCCGACCTCGATGTTGGTGCACGGACCGACGTCGAACAGCTGGTGAACCGCATCGTCGACAAGCTCCTGCACGCCCCGACGGTTCGGGTGCGCGAGCTCGCGGGCGAGCCAGACGGCGACGCCTACACCGACGCCTTGCACAGACTGTTCGATCTCGACCCACGCGTGGTCGAGGCCGTGGTCACCCCAGACTCCGACGAGGGGGCCAGGTGAGCACTCCGATTCGGCTGGGCACCCGCAGGAGCCCGCTGGCCGTCGCGCAGTCCACGCTCGTCGCAGACGCCCTCCGTGCAGCCTCGAGCACCCCTGTCGAGCTGGTGTACGTCACGACAACCGGCGACACCAGCACCGACCCACTGCGTCAGATCGGCGGCACGGGGGTGTTTGTCAGTGCTTTGCGCGATGCACTCCTCAGTGGTGAGGTCGATGTCGCCGTCCACTCGCTCAAGGACCTCCCCACCGCGCCGGCACCGGGCCTGGTGCTCGCCGCTCACCCGCCACGTGAAGACCCGCGCGACGCGCTCGTCGCGCGTGACGGTCACACATTGACGTCACTTCCCTCCGGTGCACGAGTGGGTACGGGATCGCCGCGTCGGGCCGCACAGCTCGCGGCCCTGCGCCCGGACCTCGAGGTCGTCGACATCCGGGGCAACGTCGACACTCGCATCGGACTGGTCACCGACGGCTCCGTCGACGCAGTGGTTCTGGCTGTCGCCGGCCTGCGGCGGCTGGGGCGTATGCAGTCGGTGACTGAGGTCATCGACTCCTCGCTGATGACTCCCGCCCCCGGCCAGGGAGCTCTGGCCGTCGAGACCGCCGCGTCGTCCGACGCGGACGGATCGACCCTTCTCACTGCGCTCCGCAGCCTCGACGACCCCGCTACCCGCGCGGCCGTCACTGCCGAGCGTGCCTTGCTGTCCGCTCTCGAGGCGGGCTGCTCGGCGCCGGTCGGCGCCCTCGCGGTCGTCGACGAACCGGGGTTTCACACCCCTGAGCTCACCCTGCACGCGTTCGTCGGTTCGTCCGACGGGCTCAACGAACAGCGCCTGTCCATCACGGCACCCCTCACCGACGCCGACGCAGCGGGCCGCCAGCTTGCCGCCCGGTTGCTCGATGCAGGAGCTGCCGCCTTTCTAGGGGAACCCGCCCTGTGAGTACCAAGAACACGAAGAAGAAGCCCATCGGCACCGTCGCGTTCGTGGGCGCCGGCCCTGGCGACCCCGCCCTCCTGGCCGTGCGCGCGGTCGAGCTCGTCCGTGAGGCCGACATCGTGGTCGTCGACCGCGACGCGTCCCGTGCGGCCGTCCAGGCCTATGCCAGTCCCGAGGCCGAGATCGTCGATGCCTCGTGCGGTGAGGACGGCCAGCCGCTGACGCGGGCCGCCAGGGCCAAGCTCGTCGTCGCCGCCGCCAAGCGCGGAACCCACGTGGTGCGGCTGATGGACGGTGACCCGGTGCTCTTCCACGGTTTCGCGGACGAGGCCGGTGCCTGCGACAAGGCTGGTGCCGCGTTCGAGGTCGTACCAGGCGCGTCGGCGGTGACGGCGGTACCCGCGTATGCGGGCGTGCCGTTGACGACCGGACGGTCGCGTGCGGTTCACATCGTCACGACGTCGGAGACGAACCCGAACTGGTCTGACCACTCGGCGGCGACCACCACAGTCGTCGTCCTGGGCGGTGTCGACCGACTGCCGGATGCGGCAGCCGGGCTGCGAGCTGCCGGCCGCGACGCCGACACCCCCGTTGCCGTGACGTCCCAGGGTTCGACGACAGCCCAGCGCACCGTGGTGTCCACCCTGGGCTCTTTGGCCACGGACCTCAAGGCCGCTGGCTTGAGCGACCCCGTGCTGATGGTCGTCGGAGACGGTGTCGAGCTTCGCGACCGGCTCTCGTGGTTCGAGAGCAAGCCGTTGTTCGGCTGGCGCGTCCTGGTTCCGCGGACCAAGGAGCAGGCCGGGTCGCTCAGCGACCAGCTGCGCTGCTACGGAGCCGTTCCCGACGAGGTGCCGACCATCTCCGTCGAGCCGCCCCGGACCCCGCAGCAGATGGACCGAGCGCTGCACGGGCTGGTGTCCGGCCGCTTCCAGTGGATCGCGTTCACCTCGACCAACGCCGTACGCGCCGTGCGAGAGAAGTTCGAGGAGTACGGGCTGGACGCCCGGGCTTTCGCCGGGATCAAGATCGCCGCTGTCGGCGAGCAGACCGCGGCCGCCTTGCTGCAGTTCGGTGTGAAGCCAGACCTGGTGCCGAGCGGTGAGCAGTCTGCGGCGGGGTTGCTCGTCGACTGGCCGGCCTACGACGACCTCTACGACCCGATCAACCGGGTGTTCCTGCCCCGGGCCGATATCGCCACCGAGACCCTGGTTGCTGGTCTGGTCGAGCTTGGCTGGGAGGTCGAGGACGTCACCGCCTACCGCACGGTGCGGGCTGCGCCACCGCCTGTCCACACCCGTGAGGCCATCAAGTCCGGCGGGTTCGACGCCGTCCTCTTCACATCGTCGTCGACTGTGCGCAACCTCATCGGCATCGCGGGCAAGCCTCACGCGTCGACCGTCGTCGCGGTGATCGGGCCGCAGACCGCCAAGACCGCCGAGGAGCACGGGCTTCGTGTCGACGTCATGGCTGCATCGCCGTCGGTGACGGTGCTGGCCGAGGCGCTGGCTCAGTTCGGTGCAACCCAACGCCTGGCTGCGCTGGCCAACGGTGAGTCAGCCTGGCGCCCGAGCCTGCGCAAGGGTGCGACCCGGCGGAAGGCGAAGTAGCTCGTGGCCTTTCCGGTCGATCGACCGAGACGGTTGAGGCGGTCGCCGGCGCTGCGCCGGATGGTGGCCCAGACCTCGCTGGCTCCGGCGCAGCTGGTGCTGCCCCTGTTCGTCAAGGAAGGGCTGGGCGAGCCGGTGCCGGTCGCGTCCATGCCTGGGGTCTTCCAGCACAGCCAGGACTCGTTGCGCCGCGCGGTCGGCGAGGCGGTGGAAGCAGGTGTCGGCGGCGTGATGCTGTTCGGGATCCCCGAGCACAAGGACGCCGTCGGATCCGGAGCCGACGCCGACGACGGGGTCGTTCAGCAGGCGTTGCACCAGCTGAACGCGGAGGTGGGCCAGGACATCGTCGTGATGGCCGACCTGTGCCTGTGCGAGTACACCGACCACGGACACTGCGGGCCGCTGACGACCACGGGCCCAGGCGCCACGGTCGACAACGACGCAACGCTCGCTCGGTATGCGTCGACCGCGGTCTCCCAGGCCCGTGCGGGCGCCGAGGTGATCGCCCCCAGCGGGATGATGGACGGCCAGGTCGGGGCCATCCGCAGCGCCCTCGACGACGCCGGCCTCGTCGACATCCCGGTCCTGGCCTACGCAGCCAAGTACGCGTCCGCCTTCTACGGACCCTTCCGCGACGCCGCCGAGAGCACACCCTCGTCCGGCGACCGACGCTCGTACCAGATGGACCCGCGCAACGCGGACGAGGCCCTCCGAGAGGTGTGGGCCGATCTCGAGCAGGGTGCCGACTGGGTCATGGTCAAGCCTGCCGGCCCCTACCTCGATGTCATTGCCCGCGTCGCGTCCGAGGTCGACGTGCCCGTGGCCGCGTACCAGGTGTCAGGCGAGTACGCGATGGTCGAGGCAGCCGCCGCCAACGGATGGGTCGACCGCGAGCGCGCGATCATGGAGTCGTTGGTCGCCATCCGCCGGGCCGGTGCCCAGCAGATCATCACCTACTGGGCCACCGAGGTGGCCCGCCTCGTGCGTTGACCGGAACCCTCAGGACGGAAGCCAGCATGTCGCAGACGCCCTACCCGTCGCAGGCGCCGCAGTCCCAGGCGCTGTTCGACCGTGCGCTCGCCGTCACGCCCGGCGGCGTGAACTCCCCCGTGCGAGCCTTCCGGGCCGTCGGTGGGACGCCGCGGTTCATGACCCGCGGTGACGGACCACATCTGTGGGACGCCGACGGACGCCGCTACGTCGACCTGGTCTGTTCCTGGGGACCGATGATCCTGGGCCACGCGAACCCTGCGGTCGTCGCACAGGTGCATGAGGCCGTGGCGCACGGCTCCTCGTTCGGTACGCCCGGTGAGGGCGAGGTCCTGCTGGCCGAGGAGATCGTGTCGCGCGCACCGGTCGAGCAGGTCCGCCTGGTCTCCAGCGGGACCGAAGCCACCATGTCGGCGATTCGTCTCGCGCGCGGGTTCACCAGCCGCTCCAAGGTCGTGAAGTTCGCGGGGTGCTACCACGGCCACGTCGACTCACTTCTGGCGTCCGCCGGCTCGGGCGTCGCGACGTTCGGTCTGCCCGACACACCCGGCGTCACGAAGGCACAGGCCGCCGACACGATCGTCGTCGGCTACAACGACGTCCAGGCCGTGCGTACCGCCTTCGCCGAGCACGGCGACCAGATCGCCTGCGTCATCACCGAGGCGGCGGCAGCCAACATGGGCGTCGTCCCGCCCGCGCCGGGCTTCAACGAGCTGCTCGCCGAGCTGTGCCGCGACCACGGAGCCCTCTACGTCTCCGACGAGGTGATGACCGGCTTCCGCGTGAGCCGCTCAGGCTGGTACGGGCTCGATGGTGTTCAGCCCGACCTCATGACCTTCGGCAAGGTCATGGGTGGGGGGCTTCCGGCGGCCGCGTTCGGTGGTCGCCGCGACGTCATGGCGCACCTCGCCCCTGAGGGTCCGGTCTACCAGGCCGGGACTCTCGCGGGGAACCCGATCGCGGCAGCCAGTGGTCTGGCCACGCTGCGACTGTGCACCGACGACGTCTACTCGCGGGTCGACCGCGCCGCGAGCGAGGTCGGTCACATGGTCTCGCAGGCGCTGAGCGCCGAGGGCGTGGCTCACCGGCTGCAGAGGGCCGGGTCGCTGTTCAGCATCTTCTTCCTCGACCAGGAAGTGACTGACTACGACACCGCGCGTCGACAGGAGACGTGGCGCTACTCGGCGTTCTTCCACGCGATGCTCGACCGCGGTGTCTACCTTCCGCCGTCGGCCTTCGAGTCCTGGTTCGTCTCGTCGACCCACGACGACGACGCCCTGGCCGAGGTTGCCGCTGCACTTCCGGCAGCAGCGAGGGCCGCCGCGTCGGCCACCGCCCCGGGCGGGCGGTGATCGCGATGTCGGAGCTCACGACGGTCTACCTGCTGCGCCACGGTGAGGTGCACAACCCCGAAGGCGTTCTGTACGGACGGTTGCCCGACTACCACCTGTCCGAGCTCGGGCAGAAGATGGCCGAGCGCGTGTCTGAGCACCTTGCGACGATCGACGTCGGCCGGGTGGTGAGCTCGCCTTTGGACCGTGCGCGGGAGACGGCCGAACCGATCGCTCGTCTGCACGACCTCGAGGTCCACACCGACCGCAGGCTCATCGAGGCTGAGAACGTCTTCGAGGGCCTCACCTTCGGTGTCGGCGACGGCGCGCTGTCCCGGCCCACGCACTGGAAACACCTCTACAACCCCTTTCGGCCGTCGTGGGGTGAGCCCTACCG
>JBAPUB010000099.1:0-1681 GCA_049282455.1 Actinomycetes bacterium | reverse complement strand
GATCTGGTTGGCGTCGTAGACGACGGTGAGGTTGCCGAGCTCCTGGTGGCCGGCGAGCGAGGACGCCTCTGACGCAACGCCTTCCATCAGGTCGCCGTCGGAGGCCAGCACCCACACGTGGTGGTCGAAGACGCTCTCACCGGGCTTGGCGTCGGGGTCGAGCAGGCCGCGCTGGCGGCGCTGGGCCATCGCCATGCCGACCGCGGAGGCCAGGCCGGAGCCGAGCGGCCCGGTGGTGATCTCGACGCCCTTGGTGTGGTGCACCTCGGGGTGGCCCGGGGTCAGCGAGCCCCAGGTGCGCAGCGCCTTGAGGTCGTTCAGCTCCAGGCCGTAGCCGCTGAGGAAGAGCTGGATGTACTGGGTCAGCGAGGAGTGCCCGCAGGACAGCACGAACCGGTCGCGGCCGAGCCACGTCGGGTCGGACGGGTCGTGCGTCATGACGTTCTGGTAGATCAGGTAGGCGACCGGGGCCAGGCTCATCGCGGTGCCGGGGTGGCCGTTGCCGGCCTTCTGCACGGCATCCGCGGCCAGGACGCGCACGGTGTCGACCGCACGCACGTCGAGGTCGGTCCACTTCGCCTTCTTCGCGACGGGCCGGGAGATCTCCGGGCTCCGTCCCTGGGTCGACGTGGTGCTGCGCCTTCTCGTGGTTGTCGTGCTCACTGGGGCCTCTCTCGCGGGGGTCGTGCACACGTGGGGGACGGGTCCGCCGTCCACCCTAGTGTCTGGACTACCCCGTGCCGGGGCTCGGTCAACCCGGGTCAGGGCTAGAATCGCCGGGCACCCCAACGGCCGACCCGAAGGACGACGTGGCCACCACCTCGATGACGACCGACCTGTCGGTCCCGCGGCTCGACCGACGGCGCACGGTGGCGAACTACCTCGCCCTGACCAAGCCGCGGATCATCGAGCTCCTGCTGGTCACGACGGTGCCGGTGATGTTCCTGGCGCAGCGCGGTGTGCCGTCGCTGTGGCTGGTGGTCGCGACCCTCGTCGGCGGCACGCTGAGCGCCGGCGCGGCCAACACCTTCAACTCGGTCTACGACCGCGACATCGACCGGCTGATGCACCGCACCAGCAAGCGGCCGATGGTCACCGGCGAGATCACGCCGCGCAACGCGCTGGTCTTCGCCGGGGTGCTCACGGTCGTCTCGACGGTCTGGTTCGCCCTCGTCGTCAACGTGCTGTCGGCGGCCCTGTCGGTGGCGGCGATCGTGCTGTACGCCGTCGGGTACACCGTCCTGCTCAAGCGCCGTACCTCGCAGAACATCGTCTGGGGCGGACTGGCCGGCTGCATGCCCACCCTCATCGGCTGGTCCGCGGTCACCGGCACCGTGCAGTGGCCGGCCGTCATCCTGTTCTTCGTCATCTTCTTCTGGACGCCGCCGCACTACTGGCCGCTGTCGATGGCGTTCCGCGACGACTACTCCGCCGCCGGGGTGCCGATGCTGCCCGTCGAGCAGGGCCCCGTCGCCGTCGGCCGCCAGATCGTCCTCTACTCGTGGGTGATGGTCGCGACGTCGCTGGTGCTCGTGCCGGTGGCCTCGATGGGCTGGGTCTACGCCGTCACCGCGGTGCTTGCCGGCGGGCTGTTCCTCGCCGAGGCGCACCGTCTCTTCCGTGCCGCCAAGGGGGGCGCGACCGGCCCGGCGCTGAAGCCGATGCGGCTGTTCCACTACTC
>JBAPUB010000098.1:0-9906 GCA_049282455.1 Actinomycetes bacterium | reverse complement strand
GAGCAGGACCGTCGTCAGGCCGAACCAGCCCAGCTCCAGCCAGGTCCTCATCGGTACACGAGGCGCCATCGGTGGCGAGGTCGCCGTCATGCTGTGCCCCGAGGCTCGCAGACAAGGGCATCCAGGCGTTCCCGGTACTCCTCGACGTCGATCTCACCTCGGGCCAGCCGCTCCCGAAGCACGGCCACTGCAGGGTCGTTGGCGAGTGGGGTCTGCAGACGGCGAGGCAAGCGCATGTCCAGCTCCCTCTTGGCCACCGCTATCGCGATGGCCCAGAACGTCAGGTAGGCGGCCATCGAGACCAAGCCGCTCAGCGACGACTCCCGGCCACTCACGAGCCGACCGCTCGGTCCGTAGAACGGGTGCATCTCTCACCCCCACGGGTCTTCACTTAGACGCTAGCCCCGCATCGACCGCAGCGGCAGGGTCCTTCGGCGTGGGGATGCGGCACGATGGAGCTAACGACCGATGGTCGGTCGCGCCTGATGGGGGACTCGTGACGACGACCCGCTTCGAGGGACTGCCGGTGGAGGCGTTCGACTTCTACGACACCTTGGCCGCCAACAACACCCGCTCCTGGTGGAAGGACCACAAGGACGACTACGAGCGGTCGGTTCGTGACCCGTTGCGCGCGCTTCTGGGCGAGCTGGCTCCGGAGTTCGGCGAAGGACACCTGTTCCGTCCCCACCGGGACACCCGGTTCAGCAAGGACAAGACGCCGATCAAGGACCACCAGGGCGGGTTCGTCGGCCTGGAGGACGCCGTCGGCTACTACGTCCAGGTCTCTGCCGCCGGGCTCATGGTCGCCGGCGGCTGGTACGCGCCGCAGGGTCAGCAGATCGCCCGCTACCGCGAGGCGGTTGACAGTGGCCATGCCGCCCACCTGCGTGGGCTGACCGGGAGGCTCGAGCGACAGGGATGGGAGATCGACGGCCAGCCACTGAAGACCCGCCCCCGCGGGGTCGACGCCGACGACCCGAACCTCGACCTGCTCCGCTTTCGGGCGCTGGTCGGGGTCCGTCACTACGCCGTGGAGCCGTGGGTGGGGACGCGCAAGACGTTCACCGTCGTGCGCAACGGGTGGCGTCAGCTGCGGCCGCTCACCGAGTGGCTGGCCGACCACGTCGGCCCGGCGGTCGACCCGGCCCTGGCGCCTGACTAGGTCCGTGGACTAGGTGCTGCGGCTGGTCCCGGACGTAGTGCCCGCACTCCCGGCACTACGTCCGGCCGGGCTCGTTGTGCGTGTGACATCCGGAGCAGACCAACACCCGGTCGGTCGGCCGGCGAACCAGCCGGGTCAGACCTGCTTGACCAGGCTGGCGACCATCGCCCCGGCCTCGGGGTTGTCTGCCATCTCCGGGTGGGCGTGCTTGGCGTGCAGCTGGACGTGCTCCATCAGCTCGTCCTTGGTGTCGGTCGTGAACGAGCCTGGGCACGCGGCACCGGTGTCGGCGCAGGTGAGTGAGTAGGCCATCGGGTTCTCCCTGGGTGGTTTCCGGTCGTGCCCCCCGCCCGGCTCGTTGGCAGCTGCCAGCTGGAGTCGGCTGAGTCGACACGCTTTCACCCAGACGACGATCGAGGTGACGGCTATTCGACAGCACGGCACCGGAAAGCCGATGCGTCAGTGGCTGGTCCACGTCCGTGGGGGAGCATGGCTGCATGCTGATCGTGTTCGCCGGGCTCCCCGGTACGGGAAAGACGACCCTGGCTCGCCTGGTCGCGGCGCAGCGTGCCGCTGCCTATGTCCGGGTCGACGCCATCGAGGCCAGCCTGGTCGCGACCGAGCTCGTGCCCGACCAGTGCCACCTCGGGCCAGACGGATACGTCATCGCCGCTGCGGTCGCGAGAGAGAACCTGCTGATCGGGTGCGACGTGGTGGTCGATGCGGTCAACTCGGTGACCGAGGCCCGTGAGCTGTGGGCCGACCTCGCCGCCAAACAGGGTGTGGCCTGCCGTTTCGTCGAGGTCGTCTGCTCCTCCGTCTCCGTCCATCGGGCGCGGGTGGAGTCCCGGGACTTCGACCTCGACGCGATCGAGCCGCCCAGCTGGCAGCGCGTCGTGGCCCGCGAGTACCACGCCTGGGCCGTCCCACGCCTGCAGGTGGACAACGTGGGCTCGGCCGAGGAGTCGATGCGCGTCATCGTCGCCGCGCTCGACTCCGCCCAATGGCCCCCTGCATGAGTCTGGCTGGGCCAGTCGGCCCGCCAGACTCACGCTTTCAGCCAATCGGCAGGGGTCAGGGGGTGTCGAGGTCGCGCCGGCTGAAACCGAGGGCGCCGAGCGCGACGAGGACGACGGCGACGGCCAGGACCAGGATCAGCGGGGGCCAGGACATGTCTGCGCCGGGCAGCTTCGGCAGGTGCGCGAACGGCGAGAGCCGCTGCAGCCACAGGGGCAGCTCGAGCAGTGCTCCAATCTCCTCGACGAGGATGAACCCGACCAGCGCGGCCCAGGCTGCGACGACCAGTCGCGGGGCGTAACCGAACAGGAAGACTGTCAGCCCCGTCATGACCCACACTGCAGGCAGCTGGACCAGTGCCCCGCCCACCACCGCCCACAGACGGTCGGTTGACCCGAGCTGCACCGCGTTCGCGACGCCTGCGCTGACGCCCAGCAGGAGCGTGAGCACCGTCGTGCCTGCGACGGCGATGACCACGTGGCTGGTCAGCCACGTGTTGCGGGGCACCGCGACGGCAAGCACGGGTTCAGCGTGACCGGTCGACTCCTCGGCATGCAGCCGCATCGCGGCCGAGATCCCGAACGCCGCCGTGATGAACCCACTGATGCTCAGCTCCATCGCCATGAACGCGTCGGTGAGGACGTGCGTACCTCCCAGTCGCGTGATCATGTCCTGGGCCTGCGGGCTGTCGAGCATGGTGCCGACGTCCGACGCGATGGCACCGAAGACCAGCCCCAAAATCACGTACGCGACCGCCCAGCCCAGGAGCACGGCACGCTGAAGGCGCCAGGCCAGAGCAAGCGGTGACGACATCCAGGGCGCTGCTTGCGCTGGACCGGGACGGTCGGGCAGCAGCCCGGCTCCGAGGTCGCGTCGCGACGCCAACACGTACGCCAGCCAGAACGTGACGGAGCAGAACACCACGGGGATGATCAGCACCCACCAGCGGTCACCCGCGTAGGGGCGAACCTGCTGGCCCCAACCGACCGGGGACATCCACGACCACACGGCGGACCCGTCGGCGTCGCCGGCCACGTCGCCGACGGCACGGAGCACGTACGTCACGGCCAAGACGGTCAGGGCGGCGCCGATCGCCGAGCGGGCGCCGATGGTCAGTTGAGCGGTGACCGCGGCGACGGCTGCGTAGGACATCCCGGTGGTCGCGAGGGCGAGGCCGAAGGCCCACGACCCGGCGGCGGGCAGGCCCGCGGTGGTCTGCCCCACCGCCGTCAGGACGCCGATAAGAAGCATGCTTCCCGCGGCGACCATCAGCGCCGCAGTCAGAGCCGCCCGGCGTCCGAGGACAGTCGAGCCCAACAGCTCCAGGCGCCCGTTCTCCTCCTCCGCCCGGGTGTGCCGAACCACCAGCATCACGGCGAATACGGCGAGCAGTGCCGCGACGAGCCCGCTCAGCTTCATGATGGACAAGGCGCCCAGCGACGTCGGGTCCCAGATGCGTCCGTACAGCGCGACGAGCGCCGGGATGTCGTTGACCGCCGATGCTGCTTTGGTCCGTGACGCCGGATCAGGGTAGAGGCCGACAGTTGCGTAGGCCGACGACACGATGGACAGGACGAAGACTGCGGCCCACGCCGGAACCATGACGCGGTCCCTGCGCAGCGCGAGCCGAGTCATCGACCACGTGCCGGTCAGCTGCTTCACGGTGCGCTCTCGTAGTGGCGTAGGAACAGCTCCTCGAGGGTGGGCGGGTGGCTCGTCAGAGCGACGACACCCGCAGCGGCGAGCACGTCGAGCACCCGCGGAAGTGCCGAGTCGTCGACCTGGCAGCTGACCACGGAGCCCACGGTGACGACGTCGAAGACCCCCGTGACATCCTCGAGACCCACGGCTGGCTGCCGCAGCTCGGCCGTGATCGCAGTCCGAGTGAGATGGCGCATCTGCTCGAGGCTGCCGGTCTCGACGATGCGACCCCCACGGATGATGCTGACCCGGTCGCTGAGAGCCTCGGCCTCGGCGAGGATGTGGCTGGACAGCAGGACTGTTCGGCCGCTGCCGCGCTCGGCGACGATGACCTCGCGAAACGACGCCTCCATGAGCGGGTCCAGGCCGAACGTCGGCTCGTCGAGAAGCAGCAGCTCGACGTCGGATGCCAGCGCCGCGATGAGGGCGACCTTCTGCCGGTTGCCCTTGCTGTAGGTGCGGGCCTTCTTCGTCGGGTCGAGGTCGAACCTCTCCAACAGCTCGCGCTTGCGCGTGTCGTTGAGTCCTCCTCGCATGCGGCCCATGAGGTCGATCACCTCGCCCCCGCTCAGGCTGGGCCACAGCGCCACATCACCGGGAACGTAGGCGAGCCGGCGGTGCAGGTCGACGGCGTCGGCCCACGGGTCCGCTCCGAGAACCGTCGCCCGGCCCGAGTCAGCGCGAAGCAGCCCGAGGAGGACGCGAAGTGTCGTGGTCTTGCCTGCCCCGTTTGGGCCGAGGAACCCGTGAACCTCACCGGTCTCGACGGTCAGGTCGAGCCCATCCAACGCTCGGGTCGTACCGAACGACTTGACGACGTCGGACATCTCGATGGCAGGGCTCATGTCTCAACTCTAGGTTTGCGTCCCCGCCGCGATAGGGACCAACGATGCGCTTCGAAGTCCCCGCTGGGCCGTTCAGGGCAGGAGGAGGGTGCGGATCCAGATGTCAGCGACGAGTCGTTCGTACTGCTCCGGCGACCAACCACGGTCGACGAGAAGCTGGTAGTACTCCGGGGCGTTCGTCGACCAGATGAAGTCGGCGATCTCGTCATCGGCGATGTCGCCGCGCAGCTCTCCGGTGGCCCGAAGGTCGGCGACCAGCAGACGCATGTTGGCGGCGCGACGATCGGAGATTGCGCGCCACACCGCTGCGCAGTCGGGGTCCACGGCGGCTGCCTCACGAAGCACCGCGACCAGGGGGGCCAGACGGGGGAGCAGGCGGCGCAGGGCCGCGGCGTAGATCTGCAGCTTGCGCCGAGCGGAGGGCTCGGCGCGCATCGCCTGGACGTAGGTGCGGTCCTCGGCGTCCACCGGCCGGTCGGTGCCGGAGATCGCAGACTCGATGAGCGCGAGCATCAGCTCGGGCTTTCGCCCCACGGAGGCGTACAGCGTGTCCACCGATACACCCGCAGTGGCGGCGATCTGACGCGTGGTGGTGGTCAGGTATCCGTCGGCCAGGAAGTGCGCTTCGGCGGCGTCGAGCACGGCGCGTCGGGTGGCCTGAGCCCGAGCGGCGCGAAGCGGGCTGCGGTAGGGACGGGCCTTGACCTCCTCTGGCATGGCGGCTAGCGTACCAACATTCATCCGAATGACGTTCGGATGAATGACTGGGAGGTTGCCATGGAACATTCGACGCATGCTGGGCCCACGTCGCAGGGCGGCCCTGGCTCAGCCCCGTCGACCAGGGTCGTGGTCCGCCCCGGTGGTTCGGGGCCGGCGACCTGGGCGATGGGGTCGCTCTTCGAGCGCCTCGTGTCCGGTGACGAGACCGACCACCAGCTCGGGGCGTCGTTGGTGACCCAACCGCCGGGGATTGCCACGCCGCTGCACGTCCACACCCACGAGGCGGAGGCGTTCTTCCTGCTGGATGGGACGATGACCTACCAGGCCGGGGACGAGCGGGTCCGGCTCGTGGCCGGCGACTTCATCTACCTTCCCCTGGGCATCCCGCACGCCTTCCGCATCACGGGGGACCGCCCGGCACGCTACGTGGGGCTCACCGTCCCGGGTGGGCTCCTGAAGCTCTACGACGAGGTGGGCATCCCCGCTGCGCAGCGTCGACTCCCCGGAGACGATGGGCTGCCCATGAGCGAGGAGATCGAGCGCTGGAACGAGCTCGGCCCTCGCTATGGGTTGCGCGTTGTCGGCCCTCCGATTCCTGCCGACGCCTGACCCCCGTCAGCTGAGCCCGGGGGCGAGGATCGCGTCGAGCGCCCTCAGGACCGACGCGTCACCGGCGGACTCCAGCGGTGCCGACGTCGGGCGGTGCCACAGCCAGCAGTCCAGGTCAGCGGCGCTCCCGCTGACCGTCGCGGCCGCTGGGCTGCCCTCGTCGACGTCCCGGGGGCGCAGATCGGGCTCGTCATAGGCCGTGCCCGAGTCCGGTTCGGTGCCAGTGAACCGGCCGAGGTCCACGAGCCAGGACGCCTCGGTGTCCGTGGTGCGCAACCGGACCGAACGACCTGGGTCGGGAGTGAACGCACCCCACGGTGGAAGGCCGCCGAACATGACCCGCAAGGCCTCGTCGACACCGTCGGAGCTCAATGCAGAGTCCATCGCAGACCGGGATCCTGCCGTCAGCTCGGCGTCGACCCGGTGGATGAGCGCCTCGTGAGCTTGGCGCCGTCGGACGAAGCCCACCGTCTGGTCACTCGCCCACGTCCACGCGTGCTGGCTGTCCGGAGCCTGCGCCAGGGCCCGCGCCAAGTCGCCGCTGGCTGCGACGAAGAAGGACTCCAGCTCAGCACGGCCGGCGGGCCGACCAGGCTTGGCGGCTTCCGCCTCGTCACCACTCACCTGGTCGCGGACGATGGTCCCCCAGAACCACTGAACCTCGGCGAGGTGCCACAGCAGGTCGTCCGCGTTCCAGTCGGGGCAGGTCGGGACGCGAGCGCTGGGCTTCGTCTGTCGCACCGCCTCGAGGAAGCGCGCGGACTCTCGCTCTACATGGGCCAGGTAGTCCAGTTGGTCGCTCATGGGGCGACCCTAACCTCGTGCTGCGCCCGGTTGCGAGCGTGACCGAGCGCTGCGCCTGGCCGTGACGGTGCGCCGCGCGAGCTTGCTCGCCTCGCTGACCCAGAGGACGGCGCTGGCCATGGCGATGCAGACGGTCCACTGCTGAAGCGTGAGTGGGGACGTGGTGAAGGCCTGGTTGAGAAAGGAGAGCTGAACGACCGCGACCTGCAGGAGGAAGGACAGTCCGATGGCTGCCCAGAGCCAACGGTTGACGAACAGGCGACGGAACGCGCTGACGGTTTCCGACCGTGCGTTGAAGCAGTTGAACAGCTGGGCGAGAACCAGAACGGTGAACCCCGCCGTGCGCGCGGTGTCGAGTGACTCGGTAGCGGTGAACAGACCGCCCGGGAGGAACAGGTCGACCGTCGCAAGGGTGGCCAGGGCCATGGTCAAGCCGATGACCACCACGCCGAACCACATGGGGCCGTCGATCAGCCGTTCGTCCGGCTGCCGGGGCGGGCGTCCCATCACGTCGTCCGTCTCGGGGTCGACCCCCATCGCGAGAGCGGGCGCAGCGTCGGTGAGCAGGTTGACCCACAGGATCTGGGTTGCCAGCAGCGGCAGCACGACAGCGTCGCTGGCGTCGGTCAGGCCGATGACACCCGCACCCACGACCCCCAGGAACACAGTCAGAACCTCACCCATGTTCGACGACAGCAGGTACCGCAGGAACTTCTTGATGTTGTCGAAGATCACTCGTCCTTGGTGGACAGCTTCCACGATCGTGGCGAAGTTGTCGTCGGCCAGGATCATGTTCGCCGCCTGCTTGCTGACCTCGGTCCCAGCGATGCCCATGGCGACACCGATGTCAGCTCTCTGCAGTGCCGGAGCATCGTTGACGCCATCGCCGGTCATCGCGACCACGTTGCCTCTGGCCTGCAGGGCCTCGACGATGCGCAGCTTGTCTGCGGGAGCAACCCTGGCGTAGACCGAGACACTGGCCGCAGTATCGGCCAGCTCCTGAGCATCCATGGCCGCCAGCTCTGTTCCGGAGACGGCGGAGGCGTCGGGCGCGACGAGGTCGAGGTCGCTTGCGATACGGATTGCCGTGCGTGGGTGGTCGCCGGTGATCATCAGAACGCGGACACCGGCGCGACGGGCCGCATCGACTGCCGTCGCGGCCTCCGGTCGGGGCGGGTCGATGATCCCGACCATCCCGGCAAAGACGAGTCCGTGTTCCACAGCCTCGTAGTCCGTCGGAGGCTTTGTCTCCTCGAGTCGTTTGTAGGCCACGGCCAGGGTGCGAAACGCCTCGTCCGACAGCCTGTCGACTGCAGCGAGGATGCTCACCCGACGTTCGTCGTCGAGCGGCTCGACGGAGGCGCCGACCTGGACATGCGTGCATCGGGGGAGGAGAACCTCGGGCGCTCCCTTGGTGACGACCGTGATTCTGCCTTCGTGTTCGGAGTCTGCTTCGAGGCTCGACATGAGCTTGCGCTCGGAGGTGAAGGGAACCTGTGCAAGACGACGGAACCGGCTGATGCGCCGTTGGGCGCTGCCCAGCTTGCGCTCGGCAACCAGGAACGCTCCTTCGGTCGGGTCACCCTGCACGGTCCAGCCATCGTGCCCTTCGTCGAGGACGGCGTTGCTGGCCAGAGCCCCACCGCTGATGACCCTGACGTTCTCCTCCCACAGTGGGCCGCTCTCGACGTCACGGCCGTCGAGCTGCACGCGGCCGTCGGGCCGGTATCCGATACCGGTCACGCGTGACTCACCCGACGCAGTCACGACGCGCTGGATGGTCATCTCACTCGTGGTGAGCGTGCCCGTCTTGTCCGAGCAGATGACCGTGGCACAGCCGAGTGTCTCGACGGAGGAGAGCTGCTTGACGATGGCGTGGTGAGCAGCCATTCGTCGCACGCCAATGGCCAGGACGACGGACAAGATCGCGGGCAGCCCCTCCGGTACGGCGGCAACGGCGAGCGAGACCCCGAGGAGCAGCACGGTCACCGCTTCTTGAGCAGTGTCGATCTCCTCGGTGAGGAAGATCGTGACCATGACGCCGACGGCGATGACGACCACCGCGATCCCCAGCATGCGACCGACCCGCGCGATCTCTCGCTGCAACGGGGTCGTTGCCTCGACCGCACGATCGAGGAGTGCTGCCACGTGACCCATCTCGGTGGCCATTCCGGTCGCGGTCACGACGCCGCGTCCGACGCCTCGAGCCACGGCGGTTCCGTTGAACAGGATGTTGACGCGGTCCCCGACCGATGCGGTGTGGGGGAGCACTGCGATGTCCTTGAGAACCGCTTCACTCTCGCCGGTGAGCGACGCCTCGAGCGTCATCAGCGTCGATGCGGAGACCAGGCGTGCATCGGCGCCGACGGCGTCACCTTCGGCGACCACGAGCAGGTCACCGGTGACGATCTGCTGCGTCGGGATCCTGATCTGACGTCCGTCGCGGACCACCGTGGCGGTGGGAGCGGTGCGGCGTTTGAGGGCCGCAACGGCGTCAGCGGCTCGGGCTTCCTGGACGTAGCCCAGCACGGCGTTGACGACCAGGATCGATGCGATGACGAGGGCATCGAAGGGCGGTCCGGTGGTCCCCTCGACCTGCCAGGCGGCTAACGAGACCACGACGGCCCCGAGCAGGAGGTAGATCAACGGGTCCTGGAACTGGCGCGCGAACGCCCGCCATCGTGGAGTCGGTGGAGTGGCCCTCAGCTCGTTCGGACCGTCAGTCTCAAGACGACGCGCCGCTTCGGCGGAGGAGAGACCGCGCTCGACATCGCACCCGTACCGTCTGGCTACCTCTTCGACATCGAGGGTCGACGGGTCGAGATCCATGACAGGCAGGATCCCGCGTGGCCGGGGATGCCCGGGAGAGACACGCGGGACCTTGTGGTGTCAGCGGGGTTCAGACGCGCGTCACCTCGATCTTCTGCTCGGTCGGTTGTTCGCGACGCATCGGGACGCGTACCTCGAGGATCCCGTCGACGTAGGTGGCTTTGACGTCGTCGGGGGTGGCCCCGGACGGCAGCGTCAGGCTGCGTCGGTACGAGCCGT
>JBAPUB010000097.1:0-15606 GCA_049282455.1 Actinomycetes bacterium | reverse complement strand
GCCCTGGGGCGCTCGGCGATCCAGCCCGACCAGTTCAGTACGAACCTGACCTTCTTCGCCTACGCGATGCTCATCCTCGGCGGTGCGGCACGGGTGTTCGGGCCGATTCTCGGTGCGATGCTGTTCTGGTTCGTCTTCCAGTTCTCCGACACTGTCCTGACCCAGGCGGTCGACGCGAAGTACATCACCGTCATCGACTCCACCCAGGCGCTGCAGGTCAAGGTGATCGTCGTCGGGGTGGCCCTGATGCTCCTCATGATCTTCCGACCGCAGGGCATCCTCGGAGACCGAAAGGAGATCGCCCTCGATGAGCGCTGACGTGAGCCAGACCCCCTTGACGGGCGAGGCGCGGCGGGCCCAGATCGCCGAGGTGCTCGCCGACGTCGCGCGCGAGCCCGGCGCCAAGAAGCCTGATCCCATCCTCGTCGTCGACGACGTCGTACGCCGGTTCGGTGGCCTCACCGCCGTCGACGTCAAGCACATCGAGGTGCAGCGCGGTGCGATCACGGCGCTGATCGGCCCCAACGGTGCAGGCAAGACGACCTTCTTCAACATTCTCACCGGCTTCGACCAGCCGGACTCAGGCGTCTGGACGTTCGAGGGACAGAGCCTCGCGGGCATGTCCGCCTACAAGGTGGCCCGCATTGGCATGGTGCGGACCTTCCAGCTGACCAAGGCGCTGTCCAAGCTGAAGGTCATCGAGAACATGCGGCTCGGCGCCACAAGACAGAAGGGCGAGCACTTCTGGCAGGCGATGGTCCGGCCGATCTGGTCCGGCCAGGAGAAGACGATCACCGAGCAGGCCGACGAGCTGCTGGCCCGGTTCAAGCTGGACACCAAGCGCGAGGACTTCGCCGGCGAGCTCTCCGGCGGCCAGCGCAAGCTGCTCGAGATGGCCCGCGCCCTGATGACCCGACCCACGATGGTGATGCTCGACGAGCCGATGGCCGGCGTGAACCCGGCCCTCACACAGTCGCTGCTCGGCCACGTCAAGGCGCTGCGCGACGAGGGCATGACCGTGCTGTTCGTCGAGCACGACATGGACATGGTCCGAGACATCTCTGACTGGGTCATCGTGATGGCCCAGGGACAGGTCATCGCCGAGGGTCCCCCGCACGACGTGATGCGCGACCAGCGTGTCATCGACGCCTACCTCGGGGCGCACCACGACCAGTCCCTGGCCGAGGTCGCCGAGGCCGAGAACCTCGGTGACCTCGACGTCCTGGATACCGGCGAGCCCAGCACGGCGAAGGACGGCGACTCATGACCGAGCACCCGACATCCGGCGAGGTCAACCGCGCCGAGTAGCAGCTGGCCCAGGACGCCTCGAGCCCCACCCGGGCGGCAGCCACGGCCGGCGCCAGGAGCATCAGCGACAGGAGCGAGCACCTCAGCGGTGTAGGCGATGCCCTGGTGGTCGCCGACAGCCTCGTTGCCGGCTACCTGCCCGGGGTGAACATCCTCAACGAGTGTGACTTCTACGCCAAGAGGGGCGAGCTGGTCGGCATCATCGGTCCGAACGGAGCCGGGAAGTCGACCCTGCTCAAGGCCATGTTCGGACTGGTGCGCATCCACACCGGGACCGTCACCCTGGCCGGTGACGACATCACCAACCTGCGCCCCGACAAGCTGGTGAGCATGGGCGTCGGATTCGTGCCACAGAACAACAACGTGTTCCCGTCACTGTCCATCGAGGAGAACCTCCAGATGGGCGCCTACCAGCGTCCCAAGGCGTTCAAGGAGCGGTTCGACTTCGTGGCGTCGCTGTTCCCGGCCTTGGCTGACCGCCGGAAGCAACCGGCAGGGTCGTTGTCCGGTGGCGAACGGCAGATGGTCGCCATGAGCCGCGCCCTCATGATGGACCCCTCGGTGCTGCTGCTCGACGAGCCCTCTGCCGGCCTCTCACCCGCACTGCAGGACGGCGTCTTCGTCCGCACCAAGCAGATCAACGCCACTGGCGTCACGGTCATCATGGTCGAGCAGAACGCCGCCCGGTGCCTGCAGATCTGCGACCGTGGCTATGTGCTCGACCAAGGACGCAACGCCTACACCGGGACCGGCATGCAGCTGCTCAAGGACCCGAAGGTCATCCAGCTCTACCTGGGCACCTTGACCGGCTGAACCACCCGCTCGATCCAGGCAAGGCCCACGCTGGATCCCCATGGCAACGACGAAGGGCCCGGTCCTTGCGGACCGGGCCCTTCGTCTGTTCGGTTGCGTCAGCTGTTCGGGCCGATGCCCTGCTTCACCAGCTCGTTGACCACCTTCGCGGACTCGTTGAAGCCGATCAGGATGATCGCGTCGGGCCCCAAGGACTTGATCTTGGAGACCTCGGTGTTGAACGACGAGGCGTTCGGGTCGTAGAACACCGTGTCGAGCACCTCACAACCACCGTCCTGGATCGACTGCGTGGTCGCTGCCGACAGTCCCTCACCATAGGAGTCCTGCAACGACAGGATGCCGATGCTGCAGTAGCCGTCCGACGTGATCAGGTTGCCGAGCACACGACCCTGCAGGACGTCCGACGGCGCGGTGCGGAAGTAGAGACCGTTGTCGGGGTAGGTCGTCAGCTCAGGTGAGGTGTTGGCGGGCGAGAACTGCACCACGCCGGCACCGGTGATCTTGTCGATGACACTGAGGCTCACCGACGACGAGGCAGCACCGATGATTGCGTCGACACCCTGCTTGAGCTGCTTGTCGACGGTCTTGGATGCGGTGTCGGTCGTCGTGTCACCGGAGTCACCCAGGATGAACTTGACGTCCTTGCCGAGCACGCCGCCAGCATCGTTGGCGTCGTTGACGGCCAGCTGGACACCGGCGATCTCGGGCGGGCCGAGGGAGGCCAGCGAACCAGTGATCGGCAGGATCGACCCGATCGTCAGCTGGTTGTCCGACGAGCCCTGGTTCTCGACCGACGTCAGCTTCGGCGCGGCCTTCGTGCTGGGCTCGAGGTTCCCCTCCTGGAAGACGGGAGACGTGGACGTGGCCGGGGCGTTGTAGCCATCGACCTTGTTCTCGGAGTTGTACTCGTAGACCCCGATCGTCGCCACGGTGGGGTCACCGAACTGGTCGAACTCGACCGGGCCGGACTGGCCCTGGTAGTCGATGTCCTCGCCCTTCTTCAGGAGGTCGTTGCACTGCTTGAAGGAGGTGCACTCCGTACCACCCTCGGACACGGTGCGCAGGTTGGCTGCGATGTCCTTGCCCGCGTCGGACTTGCCCTGCACGGCGGCGAGCTCGATCAGCGTGGCCGCGTCGTAGGACTCCGGTGCGTAGGAGTACCCGAGGTCGGGCAGCTTCGGGTTGACGGCGTTCAAGGCGTCCTTGAACTGCTGGCCCGTTGCGGCGCCGGGGAGGGTGCCCTTGACTCCGGTCAGTGTTCCCGGTGGAAGCGCTTCAAGCTCGGTGAGCCCGAGGTTGCCGTCGACGAGGTACAGCGGCGTACCCGTGGAGGCGGCGGCGGAGCTTGAGCCGGCGTTGGAGCTTCCGGAGCTGCCGCAGGCTGCCAGCGCAAGGCCGGCCACCCCCACAACGGCCGCCAGGCGCCAGGTGGCGTTTGGTCGAGTCATACACCTCTCCTTGAAACCAAGGTGGCGCTTCGGCATCCCGAAGCGATGGATTGGTCTGAAACCTAGCCAGTGGCCAGGGCATGCGCACCCCCTGAGCCCGACTCGGTCTCGGGTCGTTGTGGCTTCGTGACCTGCGTTCCACCGCTGACGGCGCCCCTTTAGGATGGAGAACTCGGCCCCGGTGTCGGAACTGGTATACGAGGCGGTCTCAAACACCGCTGCTGAAAGGCTTGAGGGTTCGAGTCCCTCCCGGGGCACTGCGGTGCTCCCACGACGGCAGCGGGCCGGTAGCCGCTGGGACGAGCTCAGCGAGTCAGTGTCGGCTTGATCTCCTCGATGCGGCCCAGCAGGCCGTTGACGAACCCCGGCGAGTCGTCGGTCGACAGCTCCTTCACCAGCCCCACCGCCTCGTCGATGACCACCGCGTCGGGCACGTCGTCGCAGAACAGGAGCTCGTAGACCCCGAGACGAAGGACAGCCCGGTCGACCGCCGGCATCCGTTCGAGCGGCCAGTCGACGGCGTAGGTGCTGATCAGCTCGTCGATCCGCTCCTGCTCCCGGACGACGCCCTCGACCAGCGTGGCCGTGTAGGGGTTCGCCGGCCCGTCGCTGCGCCGGGACCGCTCGGCCAGGACCTCGAGAGGGTCGACACCGCGCTGGTCGGCCTCGTAGAGCGCGTCGACCGCCCGTTTGCGTGCCTTGGTCCTGGCTCCCACGTCAGTTCGCGCGGCCCAGGTAGCTGCCGTCTCGGGTGTCGATGCGCACCTTCTCACCCTGGGTGATGAACAAGGGCACGGCGACCTCGTAGCCGGTCTCGAGGGTGGCCGGCTTGGTGCCTCCGGTCGACCGGTCCCCTTGCATGCCCGGCTCGGTGTAGGTGATGGTCAGCTCGACCGACGCCGGCAGCTCGACGTACAGCGGCGTGCCTTCGTGGACCGCCACCATGGCTTCCTGGTTCTCGAGCATGAAGTTCCTGGCGTCGCCGACGGTCTCCTGCGGGACGTTGATCTGGTCGTAGGACTGGGTGTCCATGAAGACGTAGTCGGTGCCGTCGGCGTACAGGTACTGCATCTCGCGCTTGTCGACGTTGGCCGTCTCGACCTTCACCCCGGCGTTGAACGTGCGGTCGACGACCTTGCCCGAGAGCACGTTCTTCAGCTTGGTCCGCACGAACGCACCCCCCTTGCCGGGCTTGACGTGCTGGAACTCCACGACGGTCCACAGCTGGCCGTCGAAGTTCAGCACCAATCCGTTCTTGAGGTCGTTCGTGGTGGCCACGGGGTCGGTCTCCTGGTCGTCGGGGTGGTCGTCTCTGGCCGGCCGTCTCTGGGCCGGCCGTCTCTGGGCCGGACCTCAGCCGAGGACCAGCAGCTCGCGCGTGGTGGTGGTCAGCGACTCCGGCTTGCCGTGTCGCACCACGAGGGTGTCTTCGATGCGTACGCCACCGCGGCCCGGGAGGTAGACCCCCGGCTCGACGGTGACCGGAACACCGGCCTGGAGTGTATCGGCGCTCGTGGGACCCAGGAACGGCGCCTCATGGATCTCCAGTCCGACTCCGTGGCCCAGCCCGTGGGTGTAGTTCTCAGCGAGCCCCGCCTCGATCAGCACGGCGCGGGCCTCCCGGTCGACCTCGACACCGGTCACTCCCGGAGCCAAGGCCGTTCGACCGGCCCGCTGGGCAGCCGCCACCGCCAGGTAGATCTCCTGCTGCCAGTCCGAAGGAGGGCCGGACAGCACGAACGTTCGGGTGATGTCCGCGTGGTACCCCCCCGACAGCGCCCCGAAGTCGATCTTGAGCAGGTCGCCTGGGGCCAGGGGGCGGTGGGTGGGGCTGTGGTGCGGGATCGCGGAGTTCTCGCCCGCGGCGACGATGGTGTCGAAGCTGATGGCGTCGGCCCCGTGCTCGAGCATGAGCGACTCCAGACGCCGGGCCACGTCGCGCTCGGTCTGGCCGACCCGCACCCAGGGCATCAGGTCGGCCAGGGCCTGGTCGGAGATCGCGCAGGCCGTGCGCAGGGCCGCAAGCTCGAGGTCGTCCTTGACCTGACGCAGGTCCCGCAGGAGGTCGCCGAGGCGAGCCAGGCGCGCCGGGGACTGCTCCTCGAGGGCCTCGAAGTCGGCGACCGTGACGTGGTCGGCCTGGAAGCCCAGAACGGAACCGGCGCGGCACGTGCGAGCGAGCTCGAGGTCGACGTCGCGTGAGATCAGGGCGGTCAGGTCCGGCGCCTCGTCGGCGACCTGGTCCCGGTAGCGCCCGTCGGTCGCCAGGACCGCTGACCCGTCGGCGTGGACCAGCACCGCGCCGTGCGACCCCGTGAATCCGGTCAGGTAGCGGACGTCGACCAGGCGGGTGACCAGCGCGGAGTCCACGGCGTGTCGCTGCAGCCACTCAGCCACCCGCACGCGCCGCGCTGCAGGCCCCGATCCACTGGCTGGAGGCTCTCCTGCGGTCATGGCCGCACCGTAGCAGCGGTCCCGACCCGAACGGGCTAGTCAAGAAGGGGGGCCAACGCGCCGATCAACCAGCGGAGTGGGCGGCGCCGACTGCCCTCGAGGAGGATTCACGTGAACAGCACGCGACGCGCACGTCTGGCCCTGGGGGTCATGGCCGCGGGAGCGCTCGCCGCCGGCCTGCTGCCGCTGGGCAGCATGGCAGCAGCGACCGTCGCCACCGGGCCGACCAACCTGGCGCCCGACAGCACCTCGACCTGGGTGAAGAACGTCGTACTGACGTGGGACGCCATCGACGGCGCGAGCTCGTACGAGGTCCAGCTGAGCAACGACGGCTTCAACACCGACGGTGCGGTTCTGGACAAGACCGTGGCGAGCAACCGGTACGAGCCTCCGGTCTCCATCCCTCGCGGGAACTACGTGTGGCGCGTGCGTGCCACCACGGGCAGCGGCACGACCGACTGGTCGGCGACGGCTGACCTCCTCAAGGGCTGGGACCCGAGTGTCAGCCCGGTGCTGTCCGCGGTCACCGGCTCCGCGAGCGACTTCGCGGTCGACTGGACGCCGGTCGCCGACGCCTCCTACTACGAGGTGTCGTTCAGCAAGGAGTCGTCAGCCGGCTCCGCATCACCGGTGCCTCTGGCCAAGAACGAAGGTGTGGTCTGCTACACCACCCACACGTCGTGGACGCCGTCCCTCATGGTCGGTGGCAGCACCAAGGCGATCGCCGACGGGGAGTCCTGCTCCGGCGACATCGAGCCTGGGGTCAACTACTTCATCCGGGTGCGAGGTCGCGACGGCACTTTCGAGAACCAGAACTCCACGTTCGTCGCTCCTGCCGCCCAGTGCACCGGAGCCTGGTTCGACGGAGGGGCAAGCGGCGGAACGCCCTACGCCTACGAGACCAGCCCGCAGTGCTCGGCGTGGTCCAACGAGGTGGCCAAGACCAGTGTGGCCAGCATCCCGTCCGCGGCCGCACCAGCCGACAACTCACTCAAGACCTACGAGGACAACACCCGCAGCACCCAGTGCAGCGTCGCATCGCCGTGTGCTGACGCTCCGCTGATGACGTGGCAGAACACCGGCGCAGCCGCGTACCGCGTCTGGCTCACCCGCGACCCGGCCATGAGCGACTGGGACCGCGTGTACAAGGTCTACGGCTCCCAGTTCCGCATGGCAGACACGATGAACGACCGGGCGCTTCCGTGGTACTGGAGGGTCCAGGCCCTCAGTGACACGGGCTGGAGCTGGGTCACGGCGGGCGCGACGTTCGCCGTCAAGAACGCCAAGCCTTCGGTCGTCGGAGCCACTCCTGACACCTTCCCGCCGGCCATCAAGACGAACTCCGTCGACTTCACCTGGCCGACGACGCTGGGCGAGGCTGACCACGACGCCAAGGCGTGGACGGTGCAGGTGTCGACGAAGGACGACTTCAGCGACATCGCCGACTCGACGACGACCGACCGACAAGGTGAGGACCCCGGGTTCTCGTCTGCCCGGTTCGAGTCGCTGCCTCAGGGTGTCCTCTACTGGCGCTACCGCGCAGTGGACCAGACCGGCTCCAGCTCACCCTGGTCGGCCACGCTGACCTTCAAGCACGACTCAGCCATCCCGGTCGTGTCCATCACGACCGGCAACGGGTTCGCCCTGAACGCCACGATCACCCTCGGCTCGACCGTGGACATCGACAACTCCACCGTCAGCGGGTCCACCCTGGGCGTCCGCCTGAAGAACGGCGCAACCGTCAACGGCACGCTCTCGAAGGTGTCGACCACGAAGTGGACCTTCACGCCGAACGGCTCATGGGTTGCCGGTGCCACCTATGTGGCCTGGGCCGACCCGACGGTGCTGTCGACCGGTGGCATCTCGGCGATCGCCTCCGCCGGGGGTGCCCGCCCGACCGGACTGGTCGACTCGTCCTCGAAGGTCATGAAGAAGAACCCGACCAAGGCGTGGGACACGTTCGGTGCCAGCAAGGCGGTCGGCAACTCCTACATCGCCGCCAAGTCCGGCTCGCCTGTACCCACGGTGACGGTCACGTTCGGGGGAAGCCAGGTCGAGTTCTGGGCATGCAAGGCGCCGAGCTTCGGCAAGGTCTCCCTGCAGGTCGACTCGGCCGCCCCGGTCGTCGTCAACCTGGCGAACAGCACCTTCCGGTGCTCCAAGGTCAAGACGCTGTCCAGCCCGGGCACCGGACTGCACACGTTGACGATCAAGCCGACGTCCAAGAAGTTCATCAGCGTCGACGCGGTAAAGGCTCTCTAGACCGAGAGCCCGCCCACCGCGCCGACCAGGCGTTCAGGGCTCGACGTGGGTCAGCGCCTGCAGTGCCAGCAGGTAGGACGCCAGACCGAACCCCGCGATCGTGCCGCTCGCGGCACCTGCCACCACGGAGGTGTGCCGGAAGCGCTCACGAGTCGCGGGGTTGGTCAGGTGCACCTCGATCAGTGGCGCTGTCCGCTGTGCCACCGCGTCGCGCAGTGCGTACGAGTAGTGCGTGAAGGCGGCGGGGTTCATGACGACGGGGATCGAGGCATCCGCCGCCTCGTGGAGCCAGGCCACCAGCGTTGCCTCGCTGTCGGTCTGGCGCACCTCGACCTCCAGGTCGAGCTCGTCGCCTGCGGCCTTGCACGCGGTCACCAGGTCGTCGTAGTCGATGCTGCCGTAGACCTCGGGCTCGCGGCTTCCGAGGCGCCCGAGGTTGGGTCCGTTCAGCACCAACACATGTCGGTTCTGACTCATGAGGAAACCTCCGCGAACGCCGCTGTGAGCAGTGCAGGATCTGGGCCTTCGAGCCGAGCAGGTCGTCCGACCGCTTCGAGGACGACGAAACGCAGTCTGTCTCCTCTGGTCTTCTTGTCGACCTTCATCGCCTCGAGCAGGGACGCCCAGTCGGCGCCATCGTAGGAGACGGGCAGTCCCAGCGCGGTCAGCACGTCGCGGTGCCGCTGGACGACGCTCGGGTCGAGGCGCCCGGACAGCCGCGAGAGCTCGGCCGCAAAGACCATGCCGACGGACACGGCCGCACCGTGTCGCCAGGAGTACCGCTCCACCTTCTCGATCGCATGGCCCAGCGTGTGTCCGTAGTTCAGGAACTCGCGGTCCCCGGACTCACGCAGGTCGACACCGACGACGTCGGCCTTCACCTGGATGGCACGGGCGATCAGGTCAAGGGTGTGGTCGCCGTCCGGCGATGTAGCCCCGTCGACGTCGCTCTCGATCAAGCTGAGGATCTCGGGGTCAGCGATGAAGCCGGCCTTCACGATCTCGGCCAGCCCGGCGACGTAGTCGTTGCGTGGCAGTGTCTGAAGCGAGTCGAGGTCGCACAGCACTCCCGCTGGCGGGTGGAAGGCGCCCACCAGGTTCTTGCCCTCGTCGGTGTTGATCCCGGTCTTGCCACCGACTGCGGCATCGACCATCCCGAGCAGCGTGGTCGGCAGGTGCACGACCTGAACACCTCTGAGCCAGGTCGCCGCCACGAACCCCGCCAGGTCGGTCGTCGCGCCGCCGCCGAGCCCGACGATCGCGTCAGAGCGGGTGAAGCCGCTGCGACCCAGAACGGACCAGCAGAATGTCGCCACCTCTGAAGTCTTTGCTGCCTCGGCGTCGGGCACCTCGATCGTCACGGCGTCCAGGCCCTGTCCGACGAGGTCCTCGCGAACGGCCTCGCCACTGGCAGCGAGAGCACGCGGATGGATCACGGCGACCCGATGAACGGCAGGTCCGAGAACTCCGCCCAGGTCGCCGAGGAGCCGGCGTCCGACAACGACGTCGTAGCCGGGCTCACCGTGAACCGGCACCACCACCCGGGAGTCAGGCACCGTCGGCGCCCGTCGCCACAGACAGCATCTCCTCGATCTCCTTCGCGACGTCGGCCGCGCTACGGCCGTCGGTGTTCACCGTGGCGGCGGCCACCTCCTGGTACAGAGGGCGTCGCTGGTCCATCAGCCTCATCCACTGCTGGCGCACGTTGCCCAGGAGCAGGGGCCGTGAGCGGTTCATCCCCAGGCGACGCATGACGTCGCTGAGGCCGACGTCGAGGAAGACCACCCGGTGTCCGGCCAGTGCCTGACGGGTCCGGGCCTCGGTCACGGCTCCCCCACCCAGCGTCAACACGCCCGGGTGGTTGGCCAGGGCGTTGGCGACGGCGGCCACCTCGAGGTCTCGAAAGTGCGGTTCGCCCTCGGTGACGAAAAGGTCGGCGACGCTGCTGCCCGTCTGCTCCTCGATGTCGCGGTCGGTGTCGCGAAGCTCGACCTCGAGCGCTCGCGCGAGCAGCCGGCCGACCGACGTCTTGCCGACGCCGGGCGGGCCAACGAGCACGACAACTGGTCCACTCATCGAACTGACAGGTGCTCGAGGTAGCCGCGCAGGTTCCGCCTGGTCTCACCGACCGAGTCACCGCCGAACTTCTCGAGGAAGGCGTCGGCCAGCACCAGGGCCACCATCGCCTCGGCCACGATCCCGGCGGCCGGAACTGCACACACGTCCGAGCGTTGGTTGATGGCTTTCGCGGGCTCTCCGGTCTGCACGTCGACGGTGGCCAGCGCCCTCGGCACCGTGGAGATCGGCTTCATCGCCGCGCGAACGCGTAGCGTCTCACCGGTCGACATGCCCCCTTCGGTGCCGCCCGAACGACCGCTGGTGCGACGGATGCCGTCGGCGGTACTCACCATCTCGTCCTGGGCCTGGCTGCCTGGGAGAGCCGCCAGGGCGAAACCGTCGCCCACCTCGACTCCCTTGATCGCCTGGATCCCCATCAGCGCGGCTGCCAGCCTGGCGTCGAGGCGGCGGTCCCAGTGAACGTGGCTGCCGAGACCGGGAGGAAGTCCCGCGACGACAACCTCGACCACGCCGCCGAGCGTGTCGCCGGCACGGCGGGCGCTCTCGATCTCCTCGACCATTTCTGAGCTGGCGCTCGGGTCGAAGCAGCGCACCGGGTCGTCGTCGATCGCCGTACGGTCCACAGGGGACGGCGTCGCGCCGTCCGCGGCCACGGCGGAACCGATCCGCACGACATGGCTGACGAGCTCGACTGCTGCGGTCTGCAGAAGGAACGCCTGAGCCACGGCACCCAGGGCGACGCGGGCGGCCGTCTCACGGGCACTCGCTCGCTCGAGCACCGGACGCGCATCGGTGAAGTCGTACTTCTGCATGCCGACGAGGTCAGCGTGCCCGGGTCGTGGGCGGGTCAGCGGGGCGTTGCGCGCCTGGGCCTCGAGCACCTCAGGTGCAACCGGGTCGGCCGACATGACCGTCTCCCACTTGGGCCACTCGCTGTTGCCGATCTCGAGTGCCACCGGTGATCCCAGAGTCAGCCCGTGGCGGACCCCTCCGACGAACCTCACCTCATCGCGCTCGAAGGACATCCGTGCTCCACGGCCGTGCCCCAGGCGACGTCGAGCCAGCTCGACGGCCACAGCGTCTGAGGTGATCTCAACCCCCGAGGGCAGCCCTTCCAGGGTCGCCACCAGGGCAGGCCCGTGCGACTCACCAGCCGTCAGCCATCGAAGCATGACGGCATCCTCCCAAACCGGCGCCCGACAGACGCCACCGACCGGCCCCAGACTGCGGGGCCGGCCGGTCGAGTCGTCGGTGGAGCGCTCAGGCGGTGAAGTCGAACGTGGTCGACTTGCCCTCCTTGACGGTCTCCGGGGTGCCGCTGCCGAGCTGGAGCACGACATAGCTCCCGGTCGGGTCGGTGTAGATGTTGGACACCAGGAACTGGACGGTCTCGCCCTTCGGGAGCTTGTCGCCCTTCTTCACGTTGGTGTACGTCTGCCCGTTCACCACCAGCGTTGCGGTGAGCTTGTTGCCGTCAATCGACTTCACGGTGACCTTGTAGCTGGTGACTGGAGCACTCGACGTCGTCGTCGTGGGCGCCGGGGTCGGTGCCGTCGTGGGCGCCGAAGTGGGTGCCGTCGTCGGCGCGTCGGTCGGTGCCGTCGTGGGCGCGTCGGTGCTGGAGGGCGCGACCACCGGCACTGCTTCGGCCGCCAGCGGCTCGAACGGGTCGGTACCCACCTTGTCGTCGAACGTCGGGGGCAAGGTGGCCGGCTTGGTCGAGGTCGGGCTCGGCGAGACGCTCGCGCCCGGGTTCGGGGTCACACCGACGGCTACGACGGTGTCGCCACCGCCGGAGAAGAAGGTCATGTAGGCCAGCCCCAGAAGCAGGACCGCGCCAACGGCCCCACCGACCATGAGCAGCATGCGGCGGTTCGATCCTTGGGACGAGCCCTCGTCGGAGCCCTGCTCCGGCTGGGTATCCGCCGCCTGGTTGATGTCGGACATCACGAGTCTCCTACGGTGCCGGGGTGGTCGCGGTGGTCGCGGTGGGGGGCGGGGAAAGGAATACCTGGGCGGAGATCTCCGCCGTCAGAGCCGGAGTGGTCGAGCTGGATGTCGTCGTCGGGTCGGTCGAGGTGTCCGCCGTGGCGGTCTCCTCGGTCATGTCGACCTTGGTCACCAGCAGCGCCCGTGGCATGTTCTCGAGCTCGTTGAAGTACTGCTGCAGCTCGAAGTACCCACCGTTGACGGTCAGCGACAAGGTGATCTCGTTCAGCGTCGTGGTGGGTGCCACGACGGCTCCGACGACGGGTGCAAGCGGTGCCGGCGCCGTTGGCGTCAACGCCACGAGCTCGACTCCGGCCTTGTCGGCCGCCTGGGAGAGCTGCTGGATCAGTGTCGGCAGCTGCGCGTCTGCAGGGATCTTGGTGTAGAGGCGGGCAACCTTCGCCTGCATCGCCGGCAGATCCTTGTTCTGGTCCTGAAGGACCGCGATCTGGGTGCGAAGCTGCTCGTTCGCCGCGATCTGCGAGGCCGTCTGCACCTTGAGGCTGGTTGCATCGGCCCGCTTCGGGGACACGAGCAGGAACCAAGTCCCCACGAGCAGTGCAGCAACGACGACAGCGGTGCCAATGGCCCACTTTCGGGTCTCGGTCATTTCACTGCCCTGCCTTCGGGACGTACCGGTTGGACTTGGCCGCTTCGGTCATCTGCACCGTCGAGGCCCAGGTGTAGACCGTGCCGACGGTGTCGCCGGTGTCCTGGGTGATGCTCTGGACGTACGGGTCGTCGTAGGCCAGCTGCTTGCGGTAGGACATCAGCCAGGACGCGACGGCGTCGTAGCTGTTGGCCTTGCCGGTGTAGGTGACCGAGCCGACGGCCTGCACCGGTGCCGCACCCGCGGCCAGGGTCGCCGCGGCAGTTGCTGCGTCGGCTCCACCCACGGTGATCGACATCGTGCTCAGCCGGACCGACTGCGGAATGGTGAGGCTTAGGTCGTTCATCAGGAACGAGATCCGAACCTCGGGCGACATGGCCACCGCGAGCTCGGTCTCCTTGGTCGCGAGCTGGTCGAGGACCAGCGGAACCTGCGCGTACTGGGCCGCCTGGGCCTGCAGCGAGGCGTTCTCCGCCTGCGCAGCATCGAGCCCGCTCTGGGCCGAGGACACCTGGCCGCTCGCCCAGAAGAACAGCAGAACCGCGAGGCCGAGCGTCCCGGCGACGACGAGGCCGAGCAGCTTCTTCAGGTTCGCCAGCCTCGTGGCCTGCTCGATCTCCGGGGGAAGCAGGTTCACCCGAGGCAGCTCCGCGACCCGGGTGGCAGTCAGCGTGGTCATGCCGCACCGCCCAGGGCCAGGCCGACCGGAACGGTCGCCAGCGGTTCGACGAACTGCATCTGCTCGGGGGACAGTCCCGTCTTGCCCACCACCAGCTCGGCGAACGGGTTCCCGCGTACGACCTCGATCCGGGTGGCCGACTGGAGCCGCTCGACGAGCCCGCTGAGCCTCGATCCCCCACCGGTGAGCAGGATGCGCTCGATCGGCTGCGACCCGCTGGATGCCGAGTAGTAGTCGAGGGAGCCGCGGACCTGGTCGACGAACTGCTGGCCGGCAGCGTCCATGACGCGGCCTGCTGCCTGGTCGTCGGCGTCGTCGCCGGCGATCTGCATGCCCTGCTCGTGCTTGATGGCCTCGGCCTGAACGCCGCTGACGCCGATCCGCTCGATCACCGCGTCGGTGACGTCTTGGCCCCCCATCAGCAGGATTCGGACGAACCGCGGAACGCCCGACTCGTGGACGATGATGTTCGTGACCCGGGCGCCCACGTCGACCAGGGCCTCCAGCCGTGAGCCGCCCATGCCGAGGTCGTCGACGTCGGCGAGGGAGCGAAGCACGGCGAAGGCCGTCAGGTCGACCATGACCGGCTTGAGCCCCGCTGCCTGAACGGCTGCCAGCTGGGCGGAGACCATGTCCCGGGCCGCCGCCACGAGGAGCCCTCGCAGCAGTCGCGAGCCGCCTTCTCCGGTCAGCTCCTCCAGCGGGTAGAAGTCGAGCAGCGCCTGCTCCACGGGCATCGGGATCGTCTCCTGGACCTGGTAGCCCAGCGTCTCCTTCAGCTCGTCGAGCGGCGCCCAGGGAAGGTCGACCTGGCGCACGATGACCTTCTGGTTGGCCACCCCCACCACGACGTCCCTGCTGGAGAACTTGGTGTGTGCCCACAGCTGCTTGAGTGCGGTCGCAACCGCCTCAGCGTCGTGGACCTCGCCGTCGCGTACGGCGCCCTCGGGCAGTGCCACCTGCCCGAACTTCTCGAGCGTGATCCCGTTCTTGCCGAACGAGAGCTCGGCAGCGCGCACTCCTGAGGTCCCGATATCGAGACCGATGGCCGTTCGTCCTGCCACGTCGCTTCCCCTCCACCGTGCGGATTACTCCGCGTGGGTGAGCCCTTTTGGGCCATTCCGAGCAGGTCATCGGCGCCCAAAGGGGTGGGCTTGAGCGTTACAGGCACAGATTGGTGGTTTCGTCAGCTCAGGACGCCGACATAGGCGTCCCAGACCTGCTGGCCGAACATCAGGGCCAGCCACGTGCCGGTCAGCATGAACGGCCCGAAGGGGATCTTGGACTTGCGTCCGGCTCCTCGAAACAGCATCAGACCGCCGCCGACAACCGCCCCGAGCAGGAACCCCAGGAAGCCGCCCACCACGAGCACCCCCCAGCTGAGCCAGCCCAGTGCCAGGCCGAGGACCCCGGCCAGCTTCACGTCTCCGAAGCCCATCCCCGAGGGGTAGACGAGAGCGAGGACGAAGTAGAAGCCGAACAGGGCTGCAGCCGCCAGCCACGCGCGCAGGTAGTCGCCCCAGCTGCCGTCGACGGCGGCAGGGAGCAGGAGCAACGCCCCCAGGACGAGGTAGGCCGGAAGAGTGAGCACGTCGGGCAGTCGGTGGACGTCGATGTCGATCATCGCCAGTGCGACGCCGACCCCACCCAGGTAGAGGTAGGCCGGGAGCTCCCAGCTGAGGTCGAAGCGCCACAGCATGCTCAGGAACACTGCGGCGGTCAGCACCTCGACCAGCGGGTACCGGATGCTGATCGGCGCGTGGCACTGACGGCAGCGGCCCCTCAGGACCAGCCAGGACAGCACCGGAATGTTGTCCAGAGCTCCGATCTCGTGGCCGCAGCGTGGACACCTCGACCGTGGCGCCACCACGGACTCCCCCAGGGGAACCCGGTGGATGACGACGTTGAGGAACGAGCCCACCAGGAGACCGAGCACGGCCACGACAAGCGGCGCAAACCAGGAC
>JBAPUB010000096.1:0-4681 GCA_049282455.1 Actinomycetes bacterium | reverse complement strand
CGCAGATCTTCGACCTGGCGGTCGAGTCGTCTCGACGCGCGGGTCGCACCGTGCTCGACGGTTCGGAGGCGTTCAAGCTGCATGACACGTTCGGGTTCCCGATCGACCTGACCCTGGAGATGGCCGCCGAGCAGGGAGTCGCGGTCGACGAAGCTGGTTTCCGCCGTCTGATGGCCGAGCAGCGCGAGCGCGCGAAGGCCGACGCGAGGGCCAAGAAGACCGGCCACGGCGACGGCTCGGTCTACCGCGCGCTCGCGGATGCTGCCGGCCGCACCGAGTTCACCGGCTACAGCGAGACCGCCTCGGAGGCAACGGTCCGCGGGATCCTGCGCGACGGCTCGGTCGTGCCCGCCGCCGGGCCCGGTGACGTCATCGACCTGGTCTTGGACCGCACGCCCTTCTATGCGGAGGGAGGCGGCCAGCTCGCCGACGAGGGCGAGATCAGGCTGTCCAACGGAGCGGTGATCCGGGTCGACGACGTCCAGTCGCCGTTCGAGGGCCTCATCGTGCACCGGGCCACCGTGGTCGACGGCACCGCCGAGACCGGACTGGCCGCCGCGGCCGGGGTCGACGTCGAGCGGCGCCGCGCGATCTCGCGCGCGCACACGGCGACGCACATGGTCCACAAGGCCATGCGTGAGCTGCTCGGCGAGACCGCCACCCAGGCCGGCTCGGAGAACGCGCCAGGTCGGTTCCGGTTCGACTTCCCGAACCCGGGCGCCGTGCCGGCGGGCGTTCTGAGTGACGTCGAGCAGAAGGTCAACGAGGTCTTGATCAACGACCTCGACGTGCACGCCGAGCTGCTGCCGATCGACGAGGCGCGGGCCTCGGGAGCGACCGCGTTGTTCGGTGAGAAGTACGGCGACATCGTCCGCGTCGTGAGCGTCGGTGACTGGACCCGCGAGCTGTGCGGTGGCACTCATGCGGGGCGCACCGGACAGCTCGGAGTCGTCAAGCTGCTGGGGGAGTCGTCGATCGGAGCCGGAGTCCGCCGGATCGAGGCGCTCGTCGGTCTGGATGCGTACCGCTACCTGGCCCGCGAGCACACGCTGCTCAACCTGGTCACCGAGCAGCTCAAGGCCAGGCCCGAGGAGATCCCCGACCGGGTCGCCGACCTGATCGGTCGGCTGCGCGACGCCGAGAAGGAGATCGACCGCTTCAAGCAGGGCCAGCTGAGGGCCGCGGCCGGGTCCATCGTCGGCTCCGGGGAGGCGGTGGGCGGCGTCCAGGTCTGGGCCTTCCGCGCACCCGACGACACCGACGGCGCAGCGCTGCGGGACCTCGCTCTGCAGACCCGAGGGCAGGCGGGGCAGGTCCCGTCGGTCGTGGTCGGGGCGGCGGTGTCCGACGGCAAGGTGGCAATCGTCGCGGTCACCGACGAGCGCGCCCGTGGGCTGGGCCTGTCTGCGCGGGTACTGCTCCAGGCCGCCCTGCCCGCGGTCGGTGGTCGGGGTGGGGGCAAGGACGACGTCGCACAAGGCGGGGGCACCGACCCCTCGGGCGTTGCGGCTGCCCTGGCCGGCGTGGTGCCGGCTGTGCGCGCCGTGGTCGAAGCGGGCTGATGCGCCGCGGAGTCCGGCTCGGCATCGACCCCGGTCAGGTGCGGATCGGCGTGGCGGCCAGCGACCCTGACGGCGTCCTTGCGGTTCCCGTCGAGACCGTCAGCCGCGGTGCGGGCGACCTCGACCGGATCGGCGCGCTGGTCGACGAGCGAGCGGTGCTGGAGGTCCTGGTCGGTCTTCCTCGAAGTCTCTCGGGGGCCGAAGGGGCGGCTGCACATGCTGCACGCCAGTTCGCCCGCGACCTGGCCGAGGCCGTGCCGGTCGACGTCCGCCTGGTCGACGAGCGGATGAGCACCGCCGCAGCGACTCGGTCGCTGCGCGCATCCGGCCGTGACTCACGCAGCAGCCGCGCCGTGATCGACCAGGCCGCTGCCGTCGTGCTGCTCCAGTCCGCGCTGGACAGCGAGCGAGTGAGTGGCCGGCCCCCCGGTGAGCGGGTCCGCAGGTCCGGCGTGCCTTCCGCGACGCCGGAAGCCGACGAGCCCGGTTCGCCGGTGGCCCCGTGACGTCCGCAGGGGCGGCTGGTCGCCCGCCAACGGGCTCACGGCGGCGCCGTCTTGCGGCCACCGTGGTCGTTCTTGTGCTCGTCGTCGGCGGTGTGGCTGTGCTGGTCCGCAAGGTGATGACCCCAACCGACTACCCGGGGCCAGGTCACGGTGAGGTCGTCGTCGTGGTGCAACCCGGTGACAGTGCCACCGCCATCGGTGCCACGCTCGCGAAGGCGGACGTGGTGGCCAGCTCGTCGGCGTTCGTCGACGCGGCGGCGGCCGACGACCGATCCTTGGGCATCCAGCCCGGTTCGTACTCGATGGCCCAGCAGATGTCGGGGCAGGGTGCGCTGGAGCGGCTCCTGGACCCGAGCGCCCGCGTGCTGGTCCAGGTCACGGTCCCGGAGGGCCTGCGGCTGTCGCAGACGGTCGACCGGCTGGTCGTCGCCTCCGGGTTGCCCGTCACCGACTTCGAACGGGCCCTTCGGCAGCCGCAGCGACTGGGACTGCCGCCGTACGCCAACGGCGACGCCGAGGGGTTCCTCTTCCCGGCCACCTACAGCTTCGACCCGGGCGTCTCGGCGATGACGATGCTTCAGGCCATGGTCCAGCGGTTCGACCAGGCGGCCCGCGAGACCCGTCTGGTGACGGGCAGCCAGGCAGTCGGGATGACGCCGCGCGAGGTGGTGACCGTCGCCAGCCTGGTGCAGGCAGAGGTCGCCGAGCCGGACTTCGGCAAGGCGGCTCGGGTTGTGGCCAACCGGCTCAACGTCGGAATGCCGCTGCAGTTCGACTCGACCGTGAACTACGCACTGGGTAGCGACGACCTCACGCTGAACAACGACCAGCTCGGCGTCGACTCGCCGTACAACACCTACGCCAACGCGGGACTGCCTCCAGGGCCGATCAACTCTCCGGGACAGGCCGCGCTCGAGGCCGCGCTGCACCCTCCCGCTGGTGACTGGATGTACTTCGTGGCGGTGGCGCCAGGCAGTCCGGACACCCGATTCACCTCCAGCTACGACCAGTTCCTGGCGTGGAAGAACCAGTTCTACTCGGCGGTCCCGTGAGGCCTCCGGTGGCAGAAGCAGTCCCGCGACGGGCGGCTGTGCTCGGGCACCCCATCGCGCACTCGCTGTCGCCGACCCTGCACCGTGCGGCGTACCGCTGGCTGGGACTGGAGTGGAGCTACCAGGCCATCGACGTCGAGACGGGTGGCCTGGCCGCGTTCCTCGACGGTCTCGACGACTCGTGGGTGGGACTGTCGCTGACGATGCCGCTGAAGGAGACCGTGCTGGACCTCCTCGACGACGTCGAGCCACTGGCTCTCGCGGTGCGCTCGGTCAACACCGTCCTGTTCGTCCGCGGCGGCCGTGCCGGGCGGAACACCGACGTCGCCGGCCTGGTTGCCGTTCTCCACGAGCACAAGACCGGAGTGGCTCGTTCGGCGACGGTGCTCGGCTCCGGCGCGACCGCCCGCTCGGCGCTGGCCGCCCTAGTGGCCCTGGGCGTGCCGACGATCTCGGTCTGCGCCCGCCACCCGAACCAGGCCCGAGACCTTCCCGACCTGGCCGTGGACCTGGCTGCCGGTCACGGCGAGGCCTCGCAGCCTCACGTCGAGGTGCTGCCCTGGGATGCCCTCGAGCGCCTCCTCGACGTCGACGTCGTGGTCTCGACGGTGCCGGCCGGGGTGACCGACGCCCTCGCCGGCCGACTTCCGGGCGCGGCCCTGGGCGAGCGACCGGCTCCTGGACTGCTCGTCGACGTCGTCTACGACCCCTGGCCGACCGACCTCGCCCTGGCCTGGCGGGCGGCCGGGGGAGCGGTGGCCGGCGGGCTGGACATGCTCGTCCACCAGGCCCACGAGCAGATTCGGCTGATGACCGGGCGCGATGTCCCGGTCTCGGTCCTGCGTGAGGCGGGCGAGTCCGAGCTGGGTCGCAGGCTTCACGCGGACGGCGGTCGCTCAAGGGGAGCAGCGGGCCGGCCGAAGCAGTAGCGGTGAGCGGTGGTCGACCGCTCGCAGCCAGCGCGAGAGGGTCCGCCATGACCGACCGTTACACCGACCTGCACACCTCGGGTCCAGCCAGCCGTTCTGGCCGACTCGACCAGGTGCTCACGACTCTGCTCAGCCAGGCCCCCGAGATGGAGGCCGCGGCTGTGGTCTCCTTCGACGGCCTGCCGATGGCCTCGGCCCTGCCTCCGGGCATGGACGAGGACCGCGTCGCCGCGATGAGTGCGGCGCTGCTGTCCCTCGGTGAGCGGGCCGCTCAGGGCCTGGGCCGCGGTGACCTGTCCCAGATCTACGTCGAGGGTGAGTCCGGGACGGTGTTCCTGGTCTCCGCCGACGACGAGGCGGTGCTCGTGGCCGTGGGGTCCCGTGGTGCCAAGGTCGGGCTGCTGCTCTTCGAGGTGCGCCGAGCCGCTGCCGCTGTGGCTGACACGCTGCGGGCCGACGAGCCCGAGCCGGTGCAGCAGGTGGCCCAGCAGGTGCCGGTCCAGCAGGTGGCCCAGCCCAGCTACCAGCCCGAGCCCCAGCAGCAAGCCCAGCCGCAGCCCGTCCACCAGGTCCAGCAGGTGGTCGAGCAGTCACAGCAGCCCCAGGTCCAGCCCCAGGTCCAGCCCCAGGTC
>JBAPUB010000095.1:0-11012 GCA_049282455.1 Actinomycetes bacterium | reverse complement strand
GCCCGAGCCACACGGCGCGGGCGGCACCGGCCAGGCCTCGGCCGAGCGACGCCAGGGGCCGACTGCGTGGGGCACCGGATCGTCGAGGTGAGCGGGACGAGGAGCTGCGCGTGCGGCTGCTCTTGCGGGCGGACGACGTCCGGCTGCTGCTCGACCTCGAGGCCGAGCGAGTGCCGGCCCGTGGGGAAGCCTGGGCCATGGCCGCAGGCTACCCGTCCATCACACCAGCCCCTGCCGTCACAGCGGTCCCAGCGCCCGCGTGTCGCGCTAGGGCCGCAGGTCGGCCAGCCTCAGACACGCCGCCTCGTGGACGGCGAGCGGCCCCGGCGTCTGCCCGGACACTGCCCCCGGGGACGCTCCCCCCGGCGGGACCACCTCGAGCGCCGGGTCGGTGGTGGAGCAGGCCTCGACGGCCACGGGGCACCGGGGGTGGAACCGGCACCCGGACGGGATGTTCGCGGCGTTGGGGGTCTCCCCCTTGAGCACCTGGCGCTTCATGCCCGCGCGAGCCGGTGTCGGTACCACCGACAGCAGGGCCTGCGTGTAGGGGTGGCGTGGGTCGCGGGTCACCTCGCGTGCGGACCCGATCTCGACGATCCGCCCGAGGTACATGACGGCGATCCGGTCGGCGTACTTGGCTGCTGTGGACAGGTCGTGGGTGATCATCAGGATGCCCAGACCCGAGTCGCGCAGGTCGTCCAGCAGCTCGAGCACGCCGGCGCGCACCGACACGTCGAGCATCGACACCGGCTCGTCGGCGACGAGCAGCTCGGGCTCGAGGGTCAGCGCGGTCGCAATGGACACGCGCTGCCTCTGCCCACCCGACATCTGGTGCGGGTACCGGTCGAGGAACAGGTCCGGCGGAGTCAGACCGACCCGCTCGAGGGCAGCCTCGACGACGGCCGCGCGCTCGGCCTTGCTGCCTCCGAGCCCGTGGATGATCAAGGGCTCCTCGACCGTACGACGCACGGTGTACCGGGGGTCGAGCGACTCGTAGGGGTCCTGGTAGACGACCTGCATGTGACGCCGCAGAGCGCGAAGGTCGCCACCGGACAGCTTGGAGACGTCCTCGCCCTTGAACAGGACCTGGCCGCCCGACGACGGGATCATCTGCAGCAACGACTGGGCCGTGGTCGTCTTGCCGGAACCGGACTCACCCACGAGCGCGACGAGCTCGCCGCTGTTGACCGTGAAGGAGACGTCGTCGACTGCGCGCACCGAGACTCGCGGTACTCGCCGCGCTGCCTGGATCGGTCCTCGCGGGCTCTCGAAGACGGTGGTGAGGTTCTTGATCTCCAGCAGGGGCGCGCTCATCCGGCGTCCGTCGCGTCCGGGCCGGCAGACGATTTCGTGTCGAGAGGCAGGTCGTTGAGGTGGCAGGACGCGATGTGGCGTTGGCCGACGGTGATCGTCCGCGGCTCGTCGGTGCGGCAGATGTCCATCGCCGACGGGCACCGAGGCGCGAACGAGCAGCCGACGATCTCGCGGTCCATCCTCGGTGGGGCTCCCGGGATGGACGCGACCTCCCGGTCGTCACCGATCTCGGGCATCGCCTCGAAGAGCAGCCTGGTGTACGGGTGGTGCGGATCGCGGTAGAGCGTCTCGGTGGGTCCCTCCTCCACGATCAGCCCCGCGTACATGATCGCAGCGCGCCGGCAGGTCTCGGTGACCATCGGCAGGTCGTGGGTTACCAGGACCAGGGCGAGGTCGAGCTCGTCGCTGAGCCGCTCCAGCAGGTCCAGGATCTGTGCCTGGACCATGACGTCCAGGGCGGTGGTCGGCTCGTCGGCGAGCAAGACCTTGGGGTCGTTCGCCAGCGCCATGGCCAAGGCGGCGCGCTGGCGCATCCCCCCGGAGAACTCGTGAGGGAACCGGGCCGCTCGGTCGGCGGAGATGCCGACGGTCTCGAGGAGCTCGCCGGTGCGTCTCTCGGCCGCCTTGCCCGAGTACGTGCCCTTGACCTCCATGGCCTCCACGATCTGCCACCCGATGGTCTTGACCGGGTTGAACGCGTTCATCGCACCCTGGAAGACCATGGCGACCTCGCTCCAGCGCGCTGCTCGCAGTCGTTCCGGCCCCCCGCGCATGATGTCCTCGCCGTCGATGCGCACGTTGCCGCCGACGACCGCCGTGTTGGGCAGCAGACCCATGAGCCCCAGCAGGGTGGTGGACTTGCCGCAGCCGGACTCGCCGACCAGGCCCAGTCGCTCACCCTTCTGCACCTCGAACGACACCCCCCGGACCGCGTCGACGGGTGGCGAGCCGTCGATCCGGAAGCTGATCGTCAGGTCCTCGACCTCGAGCACTGCGCTCACGCGACGTTGCCCAGGCTGTCGTCGCGACTCGATGCACGCGGCGTCGGGTCCGGGCGGCCGGAGTCGGTCGACCGGTTGGGCAGCAGCAGGAAGTGCTTGCGTGACAGGTGCGACACCTTCAGACGCGGGTTCAACGCGTCCTCGACGGCCTGGCCCATCAAGGTGAGGCTCAGGATCAAGATGGCGATGACGGCTCCTGCTGGCACAAGCGCCCACCACGCACCGAGGGTGGCCGCGCTTCCCTGGTTGGCGTTGTCGAGGATGCGCCCCAGCGAGATGGCAAGAGGATCGCCCAGTCCCAGGAAGGACAGCGCCGACTCGTCGAAGACAGCCACGGCGACGGTCAGCACGAAGTTGACGATGATCAACGGCGCCACCTGTGGCAGCACGTGACGGGTCACGATGCGCCAGTCGGTAGCCCCGAGAGCCTTGGCTCGGCGCACGTAGACACGTTCTTTGACACTCATCACCTGCGACCTGATGACGCGAACGGTCCAGGTCCAGAGCAGACCACCGATGATCAAGATCATCTTGTTGAGGCTCTGTCCTCCCGGCAGCGTTGCCGACAGCACCATCATCAGCGGGACCTCGGGGATGACGAGGAAGAAGTCGGTGACCGAGCTGATCGTGGCGTCGGGGCCGCGGCCGTAGTAGCCGGCCAGCAGGCCCAGACCGACCCCGATGATGATCGCGATGAACGATGCCGCGAATCCGACGTACAGCGATGTACGGGTTCCGTAGATGAGCAGGCTGACCATGTCGTGCCCGCCGTCGTCAAGCCCGAGCCAGTGACTGGGTGACGGCGCGACGTAGTGCGTGGCAAACGACGCGCGTGGGTCGTAGGGCGCGACGAGGCGAGCCGGCAGCGACAGGAGCAGGATGCCCAGGAACACGATTCCGCCAGTGGCGGCACCGGGGTTGTTCTTGATCTGGTGCCAGGTCCAGTCGAGCGGACGCCGCTGGGACTTCTCAAGCCCGGCGTCCTCCGGTGTGGGGGCGAGAACGATCTGGGTCACGTGGTAATCCTCGGGTCGAGCTTGAAGTAGAGCAGGTCGGCGACCAGGTTGAAGAAGATGACAGAGACGCAGATCAGTAGGAACGCTCCCTGAAGAAGCGGGTAGTCGCGCGCCCGGATGGCGTCGGCGACGAGAAGGCCGAGCCCGTGGTAGGAGAAGACGTCCTCGATGAGGATGGTTCCGGCGGCGATGAAGCCGAAGGACAGCGCGATCAGCGTGACGACCGGGAGCATCCCGTTGCGGAACGCGTGGGTCAGCATGATGCGGCGGTCACTCAGGCCCTTGGCCTTCGCGGTGAGCACGTAGTCCTCACCCAAGGTCTCGAGCAGGCCCGACCGGACGATCAGCGTGTACTGCCCGTACAGGATCAAGGCCAGCGTGAGCGAGGGCAGGAACATGCCGCGCAGCTCGTTGGTCATTGTGGTGGCGCCGCTGCTCTGGGTGAGGAAGTTGAACTCGTTGCCGGTACCCCCTGAGGGAAACCAGCCCAGCCAGCCGACGAAGACCAGGATGAGCATCAGGCCGAGGAACTGCGTGGGCAGCGAGTAGAAGAACATCGCCGACGACGTCGACGCCTTCTCCTGCCAGCCGCCACGCCGCCACGCCGCCCACAGCCCCGAGGCGATGCCCAAGATGATCGACAGCACCGTGCCGAGGGTGACCATGGGGATCGAGTGGGTGATCGCGTCCCACAGGACCGACACCACCGACTGCTGGCTCTGGTAGGAGATCCCGAGGTTGCCGTGCACCAGCTGCCCCAGGTAGGCCACGTACTGCTGGGGGATCGACTTGTCCAGCCCGAACTGCGCGGCGATCTCGGCCTTGAGGGCCGGAGTGGCGTGCGGTATGCGGGACAGGTTCGACACCGCGTCGCCGGGCATCACCCGGAAGAGCAGGAAGTTGAAGGTCACCACGACGAACGTCGTGACCAGCGCCCGCACGAGGCGCCGGATCAGCCAGTCGGTACGCTGCACGTGCTTCCTGAACCTCCTCACTTCTCCCGACGATGGACCTCGGCGGGGAGAAGACGCCAGCCCCCCGGGCGTCGCGCTCGGTGTGGGGCGAAGCGCGCCCCACACCGAGCCCTGACTGCTACTGGTGCACGTTCACCAGACTGTCGGTGGACAGGTTGTTGAACTGACCCTGCGGGCTGTCCTCCAGACCCGACCAACCAGGTGCCGTCGCGTTGAGCGCGTTGTTGTACGCAAGGACGACGTACGGACGGGCCTCGTGGATCATCTGCTGCATCTGGTGCACGGTGTCCACCCGAGCGGCGGGATCGATCTGGCTTGCCTGCTTGGCGTAGAGAGCGTCGTACTTCGGGTCGCAGTAACCCGTGTCGCTCCAACCGCCGTACTGGTCGCAGGTAAGGACGGACAGGATGAAGTCCGGGTCGATGAGCGGAACCCAGTCCCAGTACGCCAGGTCGAAGTTCGCGTAGGTGTTGTCCGGCGCCGTGATCGCGTCGAACGCCGCGGAGTCGTCCAGCAGCTTCAGGCTCAGCTCGATGCCGACCCCCTTGAACTGCTGCTGGAACAGGTCGAACACCCGGCTCGACTTGCTCATCGACGACGGGACGATCATCTGGTAGCTCATCCGCACGCCGTTGGCCACGCGGATTCCGTCGGACCCCGCCTTGAAGCCAAGACCGTCCAGGATCTGGTTGGCCTTGGCCGGGTCGTTGGGCAGCGGCTGGATCGAGGTGTCCGACCACGGAGTCGTCGGCGAGTTGGTCGCCGGCGGGACGATCGCCGCACCCGGCTCGGCCGCGTTCGGCCAGATCGTGTCGATGAACGCCTGCCGGTTGAGCGCGTACTCCATCGCCTCACGCACCTTCAGGTTCGCGAGCTCAGGATGGGTGGTCTTGTTCGGGCTGCTGTTGATGATCAGGTCGTGCCACTCGACACCGGACACGTTGGCGACCTGGAAGCCCGCCTGCGTCATGGCATCGACCTGCTCCGACGGGAGCCCGTCGATGAAGTCGATCTCGCCGTTTTTCAGCGCCGTGACCATCGCGTCGTCATTGGTGTACATCTTCACGGCGAATCCCGGGATCTTCGGCATCGTGCCGAAGTAGTCCGCGTTCGTCTTGAACTGGATGACGTCCTTGGGTGTGTAGCCGACGACCTGGAACGGGCCGCCCGCGATCATGGGGTTGTCCGACGACGGGGCGATCTTGGCGCTCTTCAGGTCGGCACCGTCCTTGCCGGTCGCGTACTGGCCCCAGAACTGCTCGGGCAGGATCGGCACCTGGGCGAGCTGGCTCAGCACGTTGGCCACCGGAGTGCTGTAGGTGAACACGGCAGTGGTCGGATCGGTCGCCTTGACCGACTTCAGGTAGGCGATCGTGCCCGCCCAGTTGGCGGCGCCGCCCTTCTTGTACTTGATCAGGGTGCTGTACGTCCACGCGACGTCGGTGGCGTCGAGGGTCTCACCGTCGGACCACTTGGCGTCCGGGTGGATCTTGAACGTCCAGGTCTTGCCGTCAGCGCTGGTGGTCCAGGAGTCGGCCATGTAGGGGGCGAAGTCGAGGTCCTTGTTGTACTGCACCATCGACGGGTAGTTGTAGAAGAATGTGTTGTAGGCCAGCTGGTTGAACGCCACGAACGGGTTCAACGAGTCGATCGTGCTTCCGCTGCCCATCCGGAACAGCGCGCTGGTCGTGCCTCCGCCGCCGCCGCTGTCACTGCTCCCCCCGCAGGCGGCCAGCACCAGGCCCACCGCTGCCATCCCCACTGCCGCGGACAGAGTCCGCCTCCCCATGAATCGCACGTGCCCAACCCCTTCCGGGTCATCGACTACACCCGGCAGACCGGGTGGTCGCACCCTAGCCCCGGTCTGACGCACCCTGGGCCACCCGGGCCGCGTCGTTACCGAATTGTCGAACAGCGGCGAACCTCAGCCCCAGTCGCCCACCACGGCCGACCCGATCAGCACGGTGGCCAGCCGGAACCGCAGGTAGGCCTCGAGCATGGTGGCAGCCTCGACCGCGACCGTGCGAGGACCCGTCCTGGTCGAGTCGGGGACCCGCGAGGCAGCCACGGCCAGGTGCTCGGCGAACACGTCGATCTCGATCCGATACGGCGCCGCCACGGCCGCGACCGGGGCCGGAGCTGAGAGCCCAGCCTGGGCCTGGGTACGGATGAGCTGTTGGGCCACTGCCGGGGGGAGGACCTCGCCGGTGTAACGAGTGATGGCCCGCTTGACCTGAGCGGTGCTCACCCCGGGCGCGTACGCACGCGCATCGGCGCAGGTCACGTCGTCCCCGGTGACCAGGACGAGCGGCACCCCGGCCTCCGCGGCCGCCGCCGCGTTGAGCCGGCCCTCGCTCATGGGTGTGCCGGCGAACCGGACCTCCACGATCGAGTTGCCCATGTGCGTGTGCGCCAGGATCCCGGGCTGTCCCGCGGCGGCGTGGTACCCGACGAAGGCCAGCACGTCGACGGAGGCGTGTCCGTCGGCCAAGAGCCCTTCGAGCATGCCGAGCGGCTTCTGCGACCCCCGGATGTAGCGGACTCTGGGGTCCAGCTCGGTGACCACGAGGTTGCGCATCGTGTAGTGCGAGTCGTTGACGACGACGTCGGTGGCGCCGGCGTCGAAGAAGCCCGCGACCGCGGCGTTCACGTCGGCGGTCATGACATGGCGGAACTCGGCGTACTCGGCCGTGCCCGGCTCGACGTCGTCGGGGTGCACCACCCCTGACACGCCCTCCATGTCGGCGGAAATCAGAACGCGCATACGGTGCCCCTCACATCTCGACGACGACCGGAAGGATCATCGGGCGACGGCGATGGGTGTCGCTGACCCACTTGCCGACGGTTCGGCGGACGATCTGCTGCAGCTGGTGCGAGTCGCCGATCCCGTCGCGACCGGCCTCCTCGACCCGTTCGACGATACGGGGCGCCAGCTCGGCGAAGGCGGAGTCGTCCTCGGTGAAACCGCGGGCGTGGATCTCCGGTCCGCCCACGACCTTCCCGGACGTCGAGTCGACGACCACCAGGACGGAGATGAACCCCTCGGCCCCCAGGATCCTTCGGTCTTTCAGCGAGGACTCGGTCACGTCCCCGACGCTGCTGCCGTCGACGTAGACGTAGCCGCAGGGCACCGCACCCACGACCTTGGCCGCACCATCGGCCAGGTCGACCACCACGCCATCCTCGGCGATGACGACGTGACCGGGCTCGACACCGGTCGCTATGGCCAGATCAGCGTTGGCACGCAGGTGCCTGACCTCGCCGTGCACCGGCATCACGTTGCGCGGCTTCACCAGGTTGTAGAGGTACAGCAGCTCGCCGGCAGCAGCGTGGCCGGAGACGTGCACGCGGGCGTTCCCCTTGTGAACGACGTCAGCGCCCCACCGCGACAGTCCGTTGATCACCCGGTAGACGGCGCTCTCGTTACCAGGGATCAACGACGACGCCAGCACGACCGTGTCACCCTCGCCGATGCGGATGGAGTGGTCACGGTTGGCCATGCGTGACAGAGCCGCCATCGGCTCGCCCTGTGAACCCGTGCAGACGAGGAGGACCTCCTCATCTGGGAGCTCGTCGACCTCGCGCAGGTCGACGACGAGGCCGGGCGGAATCCGCAGGAAGCCGAGGTCTCGGGCGATTGCCATGTTCCGCACCATCGACCGGCCCACGAAGGCCACCTTGCGCCCATGCTTGGCCGCCGTGTCGAGCACCTGCTGGACCCGGTGCACGTGCGAGGCGAACGAGGCCACGATGATGCGACGCGAGGCACGGTGGAAGACGGCGTCGAGCACCGGGAGGATGTCCTTCTCGGGCGTGACGAACCCCGGTACCTCTGCGTTGGTCGAGTCGACGAGGAAGAGGTCGACGCCCTCCTCGCCGAGCCGGGCGAAGGCCCTCAGGTCGGTGAGCCGACCGTCGAGCGGGAGCTGGTCCATCTTGAAGTCACCGGTGTGCACGACGAGCTGGCCCGACGGTGTCCGGATGGCGACGCCGAGCGCGTCGGGGATCGAGTGGTTGACCGCGACGAACTCCAACTCGAAGGGGCCGAGGGCCACCAGCTCGCCCTCGGCGACCTCCACGAGCGGTGGAGTGAGTCGGTGCTCACGCAGCTTCGCGGCAACCAGGGCCAACGTGAGTCTGGAGCCGTACACAGGGATGTCCCCGCGTTCGCGGAGCAGGAACGGCAGTCCGCCGATGTGGTCCTCGTGGCCGTGGGTCAAGACGATCCCCACGACGTCGTCCAGTCGTGACCGCAGGTAGTCGAAGTCGGGCAGGATCAGGTCGACCCCTGGCTGGTGGTCCTCGGGGAAGAGCACACCGACGTCGACGACCAGGACCGGGTTCGCCAGGGTGGACCCGACCTGGTGAGCCAGCTCGAAGACGGTCATGTTGCGACCGATCTCACCCAGCCCCCCCAAGGGCACGACGCGCAGCGCTCCGGACGCGAGAGGCGGCGGCCCCTCGAGCTCCGGGTGCGGGTGGCTCACGCCGAGAAGCCCTCGACGCCACCGGCAGCGAGGTCGAGAACGAGCGAGGCGAGCTCAGCCTCCGTGGCGTCGACCATGGGTGGACGCACCGGCCCCGCAGGCAGCCCCAGCTGTGCGAGAGCGGCTTTCGCGCTGACGACCCCCGGGATGGCGAACATCCCGGAGAACACCGGAAGCAGGCGCCGGTGCAACGTAGCCGCCTCGTCGACGTCTCCGGACCGGAAGGCCTCGGTCATGGCTACCAGTGCCCCGGTGGCCACGTGAGCCACGACGCTCACGACTCCGACGGCGCCGATGCTGAGGAACGGCAGCGTCAACGCGTCGTCTCCGGAGTACCACGCCAGCCGGCTCCGGGCGATCGCCCAGGACGCCGCCTCGAGATCCGCCTTCGCGTCCTTCACGGCAAGGATCTGCGGGTGAGACTCGGCCAGACGCACCACGGTCTCCGTGTCGATCGCCACGCCCGTCCGGCCGGGGATGTCGTACAGCATCACCGGCAGCGGGGTCGCGTCGGCGACGGCAGCGAAATGCGCGAGCACCCCCGACTGCTGGGGCTTGTTGTAGTACGGGGTGACGACGAGCAGCCCGTGAGCCCCTGCCTTGTACGCCAGTCGCGCCCGCTCCACGGCGTGCACCGTGTCGTTGCTCGAAGCGCCGCCGATCACCAAGGCGCGGTCCCCCACCGCCTCGACGACGGCGCGGACGAGCATCTCCTGCTCGTGGTCGGTCGTGGTCGCCGACTCTCCGGTGGTCCCGTTCACGACCAGGGCGTCGTTGCCGGCGTCGACCAGGTGGGTGGCCAACCGCTGGGCGCCGTCCAGGTCGATGGACAGGTCGGGGTGCATGGGGGTGACCATCGCGGTGACCACACGACCGAAGGGCTCAGTGGCGGAGCGCGTCATGTCGGTCAGGTTAGCGCGCAGGGCAGGGCAGGACCCCGCCGCCACCCGCTCGGGGGGTCGGACGGCGACGGGGTCATGTCGCCATCGCTGAGCCGGGCTCACTCGTTACAGCACCGGTTCAGTCACGGTCTGTCGGGTGCCGCCGCCGGGGCGTAGCCTGGAAGCGTCGCACCCACGGGAGGTATTGCCATGAGCAATGCGACAACTCGACCCCCGAAGGTGCAACCACCGTGGTTCGTGCACACGTTCTGGCGCGTCCACCGCGCGCTCTACCGACTCAGCGGTGGCCGGTTCCTGTGGACCACGGCGAGCAAGCGGGGCTGGGGGGCGCTGCGTCTCACGACCATCGGGCGCAAGTCCGGGCAAGAGCGCAGCGTCATCATCGGCTACCTCGAAGACGGCCCCAACCTCGTCACGCTCGCGATGAACGGCTGGGACGAGGGTCACCCCGCGTGGTGGCTCAACCTCGAGGCGCACCCTGACGCAGTCGTTCGACTGGCCCACCAACCTCCGCGCCCGGTGCGCGCCCGCGCCGCCGTGGGGCCGGAGCGTGACCGGCTGTGGCAGCTCTGGGCCGAGGTCGACGACAATCTCGACGGGTATGCCGGCCTGAGGTCGACCCAGACGCCCGTTGTCGTCCTCGAACCGCGCCTCTAACGTCTCGGCGTATGGAGGCAAGAGGCCCGTGAGCCGCCGCCAGGTCGTGCTGGTGGGCATGGTCTTGGCAGTAGCGGCCGCTTGTGCCGGATGCACGAGCGCCTCGCCAACTGCCGGAGTATCCCGTTCGTCGTCGGTATCGACGTCTGTGCCTCAGTCCGACTACGTGCGGTACGAGGCAGCCATCAAGACGTTCCAGGACGCCTGCACGGCCAAGGGCGAGGAAGCGGCACAGAGCCCAGTTCGCGTCGGTGGGGACACCTACACCACCACGACCAGCTTCTTCAACGGCCGTCATCCCAATGTCGCGATCTGCAGCTACAAGCGGTCCGATGCGCCACAGGTGAGTCGAGGCATTTGTTTCGAGGAGCACTCCGACCAGTCCGCCGGCGCCTGTCTGGCCATGCCGTCCAAGTACATCCGACCGGCCAAACCTGAATCTGGCGGCTAAGGCAGATGTGCCTGTTGGCCTTCGAACGAAGCGTCGGCCCGCAAGGGCATGATCGCGCATGTCCGTAGGTGCCGGTTACGAGGGAGGCAGCCGTGCTGGTTGCTCAGTTGTCGAGGTTTGGCAGAGCTGACGAGGTGGTCGAGCTCATTGAGCAGCCCGATCCGGGGGAACCTGGTGCCGGTGAGGTGCTGATTGAGGCGGAGCTGTTCC
>JBAPUB010000094.1:0-14178 GCA_049282455.1 Actinomycetes bacterium | reverse complement strand
CCAGCTGTACTGGCTGGCAGCCATGCCAGGTCTGGCCGGGGGAACGCTGCGCCTGGTCTGGATGGTCCTGCCACCCATCTTCGGGACACGCAAGCTGGTGACCTACACCACGGCTCTGCTCCTGCTTCCGCTGGCGGGCTGGACCATCGCGATCCAAAACCCGGACACGTCCTACTGGACCTTCATGGCCTTGGCATTCCTGGCCGGAATCGGTGGCGGCGCGTTCTCCGGGTTCATGCCGAGCACGTCGTACTTCTTCCCGAAACGTCTGCAGGGCCGCACCCTCGGTCTCCAGGCAGGCATCGGCAACTTCGGTGTCTCCCTCGTCCAGTTCCTGACCCCGTTAGTCGTTGGAGTCAGCCTCATCGGAAGCTCGCAGCTCTTCGTGAACAAGGCCAAGGGCATCGAGAAGGACGTCTGGTACCAGAACGCCGCGCTGATCTACATGCCGTTCGTCGTCATTGCCGCGATCCTCGCGTGGACCATGCTGCGCAGCGTGCCGATCAAGGCCAATATCAGGCAGCAGTTCGACATCTTCGGGAACCAGGACACCTGGTGGATGACGATGCTGTACGTCATGACGTTCGGGACGTTTGCCGGCTTGTCCGCCCAGTTCGGGCTGCTCATCAAGAACCTGTACGGTGCGGGGAACACCGACATCGTCGCCACGCTCTCCGACGGAACAACACAGCTGCTGTTGCAGGGCTACACCGTTCCGGACCCGATCAAGTTCGTCTTCTGGGGACCGTTGATCGGCGCCGCATCCCGGATCTTCTTCAGCTTCTTCACCGACAAGACCGGTGGTGCTCCCTGGACCCTCACCAGCGGTATCGGCCTGTTGGGCTCGGTCATCTTCACCGCCACACACCTCACGGTCAGCGTCGCGGACGGCCCTGCCGCGGTGCAGAGTGACTTCCAGGCGTTCTTCTGGGGCATGATGGCGATCTTCCTGTTCGCTGGCATGGGCAACGCCTCGACGTTCAAGCAGATGCCGATGATCTTCCCGCCACGCCAGGCGGGTGGAGTGATCGGCTGGACTGCCGCAATCGCCGCGTTCGGTCCGTTCTTCTTCGGAGTGGGTCTCACCCTGATGTCCCCGGTCGCGTTCTACATGATCGGCGTCGGCTTCATCCTCGTGTGCATCGCGATCACCTGGTTCCGCTACGCACGACCTGGGGCACCTAAGAAGTCCTGACTCCCCTCGACTCGCCCCGTGTCAGCCGCCGATGGCTGACATGGGGCGTTCGGGCTGGATGAACGACGGGTCGTCGATGCCGTGTCCCGCCTTCTTGCGCTGGACACAGGCCAGCATCTGCGTCGCCAGGTCGTCGTCAGACGCTCCCGCGCGCATGGCTGTGCGGAGGTCCGACTCCTCGTGTGAGAACAGGCAGTTGCGGAACTGGCCGTCAGCCGTCAGACGAAGTCGGTCACAGGCACCGCAGAACGGTCGGGACACCGAAGCGACGATCCCGACGACCGTCGGGCCTCCGTCGACGAGGAAACGCTCGCTCGGGTCACTGCCTCTCCCCGGGGCAGGTGTCAGGACGAAACGCTGCGCGAGTCGCTCTTCGATCTCCGCAGCGGTCACCATCTGGTCGCGACGCCAGATCTGCTGTGCGTCCAGGGGCATCTGCTCGATGAAGCGGAGCTCAACTCCCTCGGCGATCGCCCAGGACAACAGGTCGCAAGCCTCGTCGTCGTTGACGTCGCGCATCAGGACCGTGTTCACCTTGACGGGGGTCAGCCCGGCGCGCACCGCTGCCCGGATGCCGGCCAAGGTCTGCTCGAGCATGTCGCGACGGGTCATGTCCTTGAAGCGGTCGGCGCGCAGGGTGTCCAGGCTGATGTTCACCCGGCGAAGACCTGCGTGCGCCAAAGGTGCGGCCAGGGTGGGAAGGCGCACGCCGTTGCTCGTCAACGACAGCTCTGGTGCGTCGGGCCAGGACGACAGGTCTCGGACGACGTCGACGACATCGGGACGGAGCAGCGGCTCGCCCCCCGTGAGTCGCACCTCGGTGATCCCGAGTGAGACGCTGATCCGGACCAGCCGCACGAGCTCGTCAGTCGTCAGCAGGGTGGGACCGGGCAGCCAGGGAACCCCCTCGGCGGGCATGCAGTACGTACAACGCAAGTTGCACCGGTCGGTGAGGGAAACCCGAAGGTCCCGGTGCTCCCGACCGAAACCGTCGACCAGCTGCGACGCGGTCACGCGCAGTTCACCCACTCCTGGGTCCCGTCGGCGAACACCTGGAGCTTCCACACGGGGAGCCCCTCCTTGACCGTGTCCACGAGGTCTCGGCACGCGTCGAAGGCTTCGGACCGGTGGGCGGCGGCTGCAACGACGACGAAGGCCCTTTCGCCGACCTGGAGGTCTCCCACTCGGTGCTCGGCAGCCAGGACGGCCAGCGGGTGGCGCCGCGCCACCGCGTCGACGAGCTCGCCCAGCACGGACGCGGCCGTCGGATGGGCCTCGTAGCGCAGGCTCAGAACCGACCTGCCGTGGTCGTGTTCGCGGACCGTGCCCTCAAAGGTCACTACCGCACCGTTTGACGGGCCGGCGACCAACCCCTCCAGCGCCGAGACGACGATGCTGGTGTCGGCGACGCGGGAGTGCGGCGTTCGGGCAAGGGCGGACATGCCGACAGCGTAGGCGCGCGGGTCACTCCGGCGCAGCGTGCGCCCTGGCCAGTTCCGAGATCGTCGAGCTGAGCCTGACCGCCTCGGCCATCGAGGCGGCCCGGGTGCCGGCTGCGTATCCGACCAGGAAGGTCGTCAGCGGCGCCGCCGGGCGCGCGACGTGGTGCGCGGCGTCTCGTGCGAGATCGAGGACCGACTGCTCGTCCAGCACCGAGACGTCGACGCCCAGCGACATCGCAACCTCGGCCAGCCAGTCGTCGACGGTTCCGGACATGAGGACCTCCACGGGAGGGGACGACGGCGGGGTGCTCGGCCACGTTAGCGTGCGGGCATGACCCCCGGCGCCACAGTTCACGACGCAGCCTGGCCGCAGGCGCGCCTCCTCGCCCACGGATCGCTGGCCCCCCGCCAAGCGCGCTCGGTCCCGCTCGCGGAGGCAGCTGGCACCACGCTCGCCGAGGACCTGGTGGCGCTCACCGCGCTCCCCCCGTTCGCGACCGCCACCATGGACGGCTGGGCCGTGTCCGGGCCGCCGCCGTGGCACGTGGTGGGCCAGGTCCTGGCCGGAGCCCCGAGCATGGCCCTGTCGTCCGGACAGGCCGTCGAGATCGCCACGGGCTCGCAGGTGCCCGACGGAGCCGACGCCGTGCTCCGACGCGAGCACGGGCGGTCGGCGTCGGCCTGCGTCGAGCCCCTCGACGCTGAGGGCTGGGCAGGCGAACCCCTCTTGGGTCGAGACATCCGGCCCCGCGGCGAGGAGGCCGAACGGGGAAGCGTCCTGCTCAACGCGGGCACCGTCATCACACCTCCGGTCCTCGGGCTGGCCGCCGCATCAGGCCATGACCGGTTGCTCGTCCACCCAAGTCCGACTGTTGACGTCCTCGTCCTCGGCGACGAGCTCCTGGACCGTGGTCTGCCCGACGCCGGACTCGTGCGGGACGCCCTGGGCCCGCAGATTCCGGGCTGGGTGCGATCGGCCGGGGGCACCCTGAGCAGCCTGACGTCGGTGCCCGACCGGCTCGATGCCACCGTGAGCGCGCTGCGGGCCTGCACAGCCGACCTCGTCATCACGACCGGAGGCACGGCGCGGGGTCCGGTCGACCAGGTTCATCCCGCGCTGGACGCCGCCGGGGCGACGCTGGTCGTCGACCGGGTCGCCGTCCGTCCTGGGCACCCGATGCTGCTCGCCCACCTCGGGGACCAGCGTTTCCTGGTCGGGCTGCCGGGGAACCCGCTGGCGGCCGCGGTCGGATTCGCGTCCCTGGTCGGACCGGCCCTGCTGGGCGCGCGAGGGCTGCCGCTGCCGCGGCCCGGTCACGCGCGGTTGCTCGACGCGTTGCTCGCCCCTCCCGACGCGCACCGGCTGGTCCCGGTCCTGGTCAGCGAGGACGGGCCGGTTCGAACCCTCACCGTCCTGGCCCACCACGGGCCGGCGATGCTCAGGGGGCTGGCACAGGCCGACGCCCTCGCCGTCGCCCCGCCGGGGGGCGCACAGGCCGGCACCGTGGTCGAGATGCTCGGGCTTCCGTGGGCGTGAGGGCCGTCAGCCCGTCGGCGGCATCAGCGCCCGTGCGCTCCAGCGACCGGCGTCACGGTCCACGACCAAGGGCAGGCCGAACGTCGCCGTCAACCACGGCGCAGACAGCACCTCCTCGACCGGTCCGGACGCGACGGCTCGACCCTGACGCATCAGCAGCGCGTGGCTGAACCCGGGAGGGATCTCCTCGACGTGGTGGGTGACCAGCACCATTGCCGGGCTCTCGGGATTCGCGGCCAAGGCGCCCAGCCGCAGCACGAGGTCCTCGCGTCCGCCCAGGTCCAGGCCGGCGGCCGGCTCGTCGAGCAGGAGCAGCTCGGGGTCGCTCATGAGAGCCCGCGCGATCTGCACGCGTTTGCGCTCGCCCTCGCTGAGCGTGCCGAAGGTGCGCTCGGCCAGGTCGGCCGCTCCCATGGCTGCGAGCAGGGACGCGGCTCGCTGCCGATCGACGCCGTCATAGCGTTCGTGCCACCGCCCGACGACCGCGTAGGACGCCGTCAGCACGACGTCCAGCACGCGTTCACGCCCCGGTATCTGCTCGGCCAGGGCGGCACTGGCCAGTCCCACCCGCGGGCGCAGCTCGAACACGTCGACCGAACCCATCACCTCGTCGAGGATCTCGACCTTGCCCTCGGACGGGTGGATCAGCGCAGCAGCGAGCTGCATCAGCGTGGTCTTGCCTGCACCGTTGGGCCCGAGGACCACCCAGCGCTCACCTTCGTCGACCCGCCAGTCGACCTGGTCCAGGATGCGACGTCCGGACCGGACGACTGTGGCACCGGAGAGCGCAAGCACAGTCACCGTCTCAACCTACGCCGAGCGGCGCGCTCCGCGTCGCCCACCTAGGCTGCTGCGGTGCCCGAGTTGGACGACGTCGCCGACCGCTGCGGCCGCGCGGCAGCGTGGGCCACGGCAGCGTTGCGCGGACAGACCTCCTCGGACACGGCCGCAACGGCGATCGTGGCCGATGACGGCAGTCACGAGGTCGTCGACCTACCGGGCGTGGTCGGCCCCCAGGGTTGGGCGGCTGCCCTGGCGACGATGAAGTCCCAGCGGACCGCAGCTCTTCGCTTCGTCCCGGCCGTTCCCGGCGACGTCTTGGGCCTTCCTGGACCGGCCCCGTTCAACGCAGCCGCCGCGGCATCGGGTGGGGCCGTGCTGCTTCTCGACACGTGCCTGGCCCTGGTCCCAACGGTGGTGGTCATCGGCCCCGAGGACGACCAGACCGTGGCGGTCCGCTGGGCCGCTTGGTCGGTCGAGGATCGGCCGGGACAGACCTGGCCGACACCGGGTGAGGCCGGCCGCGACCTGACCGAGCAGCTGAGCCAAGCCCTCGCTGAGTTGGAACGGCTCGACGTCGCGGCCTTCCGCCCTGAAGCCGTGGGTCTGCTCCGGTCGCCGGCCGCCACGGCCTCGCCGCTTCCCCCTGGCTGGCCCGAACGCGCTCACCAGCTGCTCGTCCGCTCCCAGGCGGTGCTCTCGGTCATCGCGTCGGCCCGACTCGACGACGGGCTGGCGATCAGCTCGGCCGAGGCCGTGCGCCGCGACGACATCTTGCGTGGGCTCGAGCGCAGCGCACGCCTCGCGCGCGCCGCTGCGTGGAACGCCTCGGTGGTGCCCCGACCTTTGGGCAGCCGCTGAGCGCTCGGTAGCGTGGTGCTGCCATGACAACGCCCGACCCGACCGGCTCGTTCGTCGCCGCGATGCGCCTGCCGACCGAGGTCTCGGCCACAGGCGAGACGCTCCTGATCACGGTCTCGGGCCCCGACCGGCCCGGAGTCACCCGGCGCCTGTTCCAGCGCCTGTCGGCGTTCCCACTCGTCGTCTTGGACATCGAGCAGGTCGTCATCCGCGGCGAGCTGGTCCTCGGGGTCCTGGTGGCCCAGCCCGAGGGAGTGGACACCGCCCTGGCCGAGGTGGCCGCGACCGCCACCGGCGTCGGGGTCGACCTCGGCATGAAGGTGACCGTCTCCCCCGGCGCCCATGAGCGCACCGCCGACGAGCGGGGGCGCCTGCACATCACCTTGCTCGGCGCCCCGCTTCGCCCTGACGCCATGGGGGCACTGGCCGGGTGCATCGCCGACCACGGCGGCAACATCGACCGGATCGAGCGCCTCGCGTCCTACCCAGTCACGGCGATCGAGCTTCTCGTCTCGGGCGCCGAGCCTCGTGCCCTCCGTTCCGCGCTGTCGGAGGAGGCCGTCCGCGTGGGATTCGACGTCGCGGTGCAGAGGGCCGGCCTGTTCCGTCGGGGCAAACGCCTTGTCGTGCTGGATGTCGACTCCACCTTGATCCAAGGTGAGGTCATCGAGATGCTCGCGGCGCACGCAGGCTGCGAAGAGCAGGTTGCGGCGATCACGGAACAGGCGATGCGCGGGACGATCGACTTCAGGCAGTCGCTGCAGGCACGGGTCGCGCTGCTCGAGGGGCTCGACGAGTCCGCCTTGGCCGAAGTGCGGGCCGAGGTCGAGCTGTCACCCGGTGCACGCACCCTGGTGCGCACGCTGAAGCGCCTCGGATTCCAGTGCGGGATCGTCAGCGGTGGCTTCACCCAGGTCACTGACGCCCTGGTCGAGCAGCTCGACCTCGACTTCGCTGCCGCCAACACCTTGGAGGTCGTCGACGGCGCGCTGACCGGGCGCCTGGTCGGAGACATCGTCGACCGCGAGGGCAAGGCAGCCGCGCTTGTGAGCTTCGCTGCGAAAGCTGGCGTGCCGCTCTCGCACACCGTTGCCATCGGAGACGGCGCCAACGACCTCGACATGCTGGAGCGCGCCGGGCTGGGCATCGCCTTCAACGCCAAGGCCATCGTGCGCGAGGTCGCCGACGCCGCGGTCAACGTGCCCTACCTCGATGCCGTCCTGTTCCTCCTGGGCATCACCCGCGAGGAGATCGACGCTGCGGACGCCGAGGAGCAGATGTCCTGAGCGTGGAAGCTGGCTATCCGCGTGCGACATCGAAGGTCGACAGCCGACCACTGCCGGCAGCCAGGTGCTCCCAGCGCACCTCGACGTCGAAGACTGCAAGCGCGCTGGTCGGGAACTTGGTGCCCATCGCCTGGATCGCAGACGGCTCACCACCTCCGTCGCTGATCGTGAACGCGAGCTCCTCCAGACCCGGGTTGTGCCCGATGAGCACGATCTGGTCCCAGCGCTGTTCCTGCTCCCGGATCAAGAGCATCAGCTCGTCGACACTCGCTTCGTAGATACGGTCGTCGAAGACCACGTGCGGCTGGCTGGGCCACCCGGTACGCGCCAGCTCGAGGGTCTGTCGGGTCCGAGCGGCTCCGGAGACCAGGGCCAGGTCCGGGACGCCCAGCCTGCTGAGCAGAAGTTGCCCGGCCACCGGTGCGTCGCGCTGTCCACGCTCCGCCAAGGGCCGGTGGTAGTCCGAGACACCCGTCGGGTAGGCCGACTTCGCGTGGCGCAGCAACGCCAGCCGTGAGGTCACCGCTGCGCTGCCAGGCGTAGCGAAGTCAGCTGGGCGGCAGTCCCGACGGCAATCATGACGTCACCCGGGTTGATGACCTGGTCGGATGGCGGGTTGGTGACGAACTGGCCGCCGCTGTCCCGCAAGGCGAGCAAGAGCGCCCCTCCGCCCTCGTGCTCGCGCGTGGTGCGGACGGTGGACCCGGCAAGAGCAGAGCCTGGCTCCACCTGGACGTCTTCCATTCGAAACTCCATCCCGGCGTCGTGCATGGCGACGTCGAGGAAGTCGACGACGTGCTGCTGGAGTGCGAATGCTGCGATCCGGTCGCCGCCGATGCGCTGCGGGTTGACGACTCGGTCGGCGCCTGCCCTGGTGAACTTCTTCTCCGCATCGTCAGTGCGAGCTCGGGCGATGATGAGCAGGTCGTTGCTCAGTGCGCGCGCGCTGAGGGTCACGTACAGCGAGTCGGCATCGTTGTCCAAGGAGGCCACGAGCGACTCCGCCCGCTGGACGCCGGCCAGCTGCAGTACCCGGTCCGACGAGGCGTCGCCCAGGACGAACGGGTACTCGCAGTCGACGAGACGCTCCTCGTCGACGTCGACGATGACGATGCTGCGCCCAGCCTGTCCGAGCTCGAGTGCCGCGGCCTTGCCCACCCGTCCGAACCCGCACACGATCGTGTGCCCACTCAGTGCGTCGATCTCGCGCTGCATGCGGCGCCTCCCCATGAGAGAACCCACTCGCCCTTCGACGAGCGCTGCGACGAGCAGCGTCAAGGTGTACAGAACTGTGCCGGTCCCCACCAGCATCAAGACGATCGTGAACACCTTCTGCGCCGGGCCGAAGACGACGATCTCCTTGAAGCCGACGGTCGTGACGGTGAACACCGTGGCGTAAGCGGCATCGAGCCAGCCCACGCCGAGGAGGACATATCCGACGGTCCCGGCCACCAGGACCGCCCCCAGCGCCAAGAGCGTCAGTCCGAGCTGGCGTCCGAGGTCGACCGTGGACCGGCGACGGTGGGTCAAGGGCACGTGCCCATCCTGGACCATGCGGCCGATAGCGTGCGGCAGGGTCGCAGCCGCCCGGACCTGGCCGGGTCGGCACTCAGGGCGACCAACGGACTGGGGAGTTCCCTATGAGACTCGAGAACAAGGTGGCTCTCGTCACGGGTGGAGGCTCAGGGATCGGTGCCGCCACCGCTCGACTGTTCGCACGTGAAGGGGCGAGCGTTGTCGTCACCGGTCGCCGACCCGAGCCCCTGGTGGCGGTCGCGCAGGAGACCGGGGGGATCGCCGTGGCCGGCGACACCGCGGACCCTGCGCACGTGGCAGAGGCCGTAGCCGCGGCGGTCGCACGTTTCGGCGGAATCGATGTGCTCGTCACCTGCGCCGGCGGTGGTCTGGACGGCTCCGTCGGTGAGATCGACGACGAGCGCTGGCGACGCACGTTCGACACCAACCTGACCGGACCCATGATGCTGTCACGCGCAGTACTGCCGGTCATGCTCGAACGCGGGGGTGGGTCCATCGTCTTGGTGGCGAGCGTCAACGGCATGGCCTCGGCCCCGGCCTCAGCCGCGTACGACGTCTCCAAGGCGGGCCTGATCGCCCTGGCGCGTGCTCTCGCTGTGGACTACGGGGCTCGCGGAATTCGGGCCAATGCGGTATGTCCCGGGTGGGTCAGCACGCCGATGGGTGACGAAGCGATGGACTCGCTGGGCACGCAGATGCGCATCACTCGCCAGGAGGCGTACGACCTGGCAACCGCCCACGTCCCACTGCGGCGGGCCGGCACTGCCGAGGAGATGGCAGCGTGCTGCTTGTTCCTTGCCTCGGACGAGTCCTCGATCGTCAGCGGGACGGCACTCGTCGCCGACGGCGGTGGGCTGGCCGTAGAGCTCACGAGCATCCCGTTCACCGCCGGGTAGCCGCCGGTGCCTCAGCCGCCGACGGCGTGAACTCCCCCATCGACGTGGAGCACTTCCCCGGTCGTGGCTGGGAACCAGTCCGACAGCAGCGCCACCGCTGCCTGCGCCGTAGGAACCGGGTCGGTGTTGTCCCAGCCGAGAGGTGCGCGCTGACCCCACAGAGCGCCCAGGGACTCGAAGGCACCGGGGATGCTCTTGGCCGCCATGGTCTTGATCGGTCCCGCGGCCACCAGGTTGACCCGGACTCCACGCGGGCCAAGGTCGCGGGCGAGATAACGCGTCGTCGACTCCAGCGCCGCCTTCGCCACACCCATCCAGTCATAGGTGGGCCAGGCCACCGTGGCGTCGAAGTCCAGTCCGACCACCGATGCCCGGTCGCCGAACAGCGGTAGGCACGCCATGGTCAGTGACTTCAACGAGAAGGCGGACACCTCCATGGCGACAGCCACGTCGGGCCAGGTCGTGGTCAAGAAGTTGCCACCGAGCGCAGCCTCCGGTGCGTACCCGATCGAGTGGAGCACGCCGTCGAGACGGTCGTGGTGCTCGCGTACGCGCTCGGCCAGCGAGTCCATCTGCTCGTCGTCGGTGACGTCGAGGTCAAGAACCGGAGCAGGAGCGGGCAGACGCCCGGCGATGCGCTCGGTGAGCCTCCGAGTGCGGGTCATCGAGGTCAGGACGACCGACGCGCCCTGCTCCTGCGCGAGACGGGCCACGTGGAACGCGATCGAGGCGTCGGTGAGCACGCCGGTGACCAGCACCTGCTTGCCGTCCAGCAGACCCATGGGGTGGACTCCTTCACGTCGTTGCGCTCGTCAGAACGTAGCCGTACCGGTCAGTGACCCATCCCGAGCCCGCCGTCGACCGGGATGACGGCACCGGTGATGTACCCGGCGGCCTCGTCGGCAAGGAATCCCACCACACCCGCGATCTCCTCCGCAGACGCGTACCGGCCCAGTGGCACCGAGGCCAGGATCTCGGCCGCGCGGGCGTCGTCCAGCGTCGCCGTCATGTCGGTGCTCACGAAGCCCGGGGCAACAACGTTGGCGGTGATCGAGCGGCTCCCGAGCTCGCGGGCCAGTGAGCGGGCGAACCCGACGAGTCCTGCCTTGGACGCCGCGTAGTTGGCCTGCCCGGCCGAACCCGACAGCCCGACCACCGACGAGACGAAGATCAGCCGACCCCTGCGGAGTCTGAGCATGCCTTTCGCCGCCCGCCGGGCGACCCGGAAGGCGCCGGTCAGGTTGGTTTCGAGTACCGACGTGAAGTCGTCGTCGGTCATCCGGAGCAGAAGCGTGTCCCGGGTGATGCCCGCGTTGGCGACCAGAACCTCAACAGGTCCATGGGCAGCGACGACGGCCTCGAAGGCTGCGTCGAGCGAGCCGTCGTCGGTGACATCGGCCCGGACACCGAGCAGACCCTCGGGCGGCTCACCCGACCGGTAGGTGATGGCGACTTTGTCACCCAGCGAAGCGAAGTGCCGCGCCACGGCCAACCCGATCCCTCGGTTGCCGCCGGTCACGAGCACCGAGCGCCCCGGCACCGGCTCGTCCGCAGCGCCACCAGCTGATGATTGCGACACGCAACCTCCCGACTTCGGCCCGACGCACGCGCGTCGACGACCGCGGCACGCTATCGGGCTACCGACGAGTACGGCGAACCCGGGTAAGTTGGCCCGATGACCAGTGAGCCTCAGACGCGGCACCAGGTCGACGAGCAGTTCCTCGCGCTCCCCTTGCGCTCGCTCGCCGATGCTGCCCTTCAACGCGCAGCAGACCTCGGCGCCACCTACGCAGCGTTCCGTTTCGTCCGCAACCAGGGCAACAGCGTCCGGCTCCGCGACGGTGCGCTGGACGGCATCAACGACTCGAGCGACGTCGGGTACTCGGTTCGCGTCGTCGTCGACGGCACGTGGGGCTTCGCGGCTGACATCGTGCGGTCCCCACAGGCGGCAGCTCTAACGGCCGAGCGCGCCGTCGCGCTCGCACGCGTCAGCCGACCGGTAAACACCGAGCCCGTCGAGCTCGCGCCTGAGCCGTCCCACGGTGACGTGACGTGGGTGTCGAGCTACGAGATCGACCCGTTCACCATCAGCAACGCCGACAAGATGGCGCAGCTCGAGGCCTGGAGCCGCCAGGTGTTGGCCCATCCGGGCGTCGCGCATGTCGACGCGTCACTCCTGGCGGTCAAGGAGAACACGTTCTACGCCGACCTCAGCGGCACGGTGGCGACCCAGCAGAGAGTCCGCCTCCACCCCCAGGTGACCGCTGTCGCCATCGACGCAGAGTCCGGTTCCTTCGAGGCGATGTCGACCGTTGCGCCTCCGGTCGGGCGCGGCTACGAGTATCTCCAAGGCGTGGGCTGGGACTGGGACTCCGAGCTCGACCAGCTGCCCGCGTGGCTCGTCGAGAAGCTCTCGGCTCCGTCGGTGGAGCCCGGGCGCTACGACCTCGTCATCGACCCCACCAACCTGTGGCTCACCATCCACGAGTCGATCGGCCACGCGACCGAGCTCGACCGGGCCCTGGGCTACGAGGCGAACTACGCCGGCACGTCGTTCGCGACCCCCGACCTGCTGGGCACCCTGCGCTATGGCGCGTCGATCATGAACGTCACCGGCGACCGTACCGTCGAGCACGGGTTGTCGACGGCGGCCATCGACGACGAAGGTGTCGCGGGATCCAGCTTCGACCTGATCCGCGATGGAGTCCTCGTGGGCTACCAGCTCGACCGGCGAATCGCGGCTGCCTACGGCTTCGCACGCAGCAACGGGTGTGCCTACGCCGACGCCCCCGAGCACGTTCCCATCCAACGCATGGCCAACGTCTCGCTCGCCCCCGACCCGCAGGGCCCGAACCTGGCGGCTCTGGTCGCCGGGGTCGACGATGGCCTGCTCGTCGTCGGCGACAAGAGCTGGTCCATCGACATGCAGCGGTACAACTTCCAGTTCACCGGACAGCGGTTCTTCCGCATCAAGTCGGGTTCTCTGGCCGGGCAGGTGCGTGACGTCGCCTACCAAGCCACGACCACCGACTTCTGGGGGTCGATGGCCGCCGTGGGAGGTCCCGAGACGTACCTGCTCGCAGGGGCGTTCAACTGTGGCAAGGCCCAGCCCGGCCAGGTGGCACCGGTGAGTCATGGAGCTCCGGCCGCCGTGTTCTCAGGAGTCAGCATCTTGAACACCGTGCAGGAGGGCGCTCGATGAAGCCGCAGGAGATCCTCGAGCGAGCGGCAGATCGCTGTCCCCTTGACGACCACGTCGTGATCGTCAAGGAGCGCAGCGAGGCAAACCTCCGTTGGGCAGGCAACACGCTCACGACCAACGGGGTGATGCAAGGGCGCTCAGTCACCGTCGTGGCCATCGACCACCGGGGCGCCGGCTCGGCCGCAGGTGTCGTGTCCCGAAGCGTGGTCGACGCCGGTGAGCTGGAGTCCCTGGTCGACGCAGCAACCGAGGCAGCTCGAAGCGCAGACGTCTCCCCCGACGGTGCGGCGCTGGTCGACGGCGGCGTCTCGCCGGACTTCTCCTCCGGGCCTGCCGAGACCTCTGCCGAAGTATTCGCAGCCTTCGCGCCGCAGCTGGGCGAGGCGTTCGCTGCGGCCGGCGCCGAGGGTCGCGAGCTGTTCGGCTTTGCCGAGCACGTCCTGACGACCAGCTACCTGTCGACGAGCTCGGGAACACGGCTGCGGCACGTTCAGCCCACCGGCAAGCTGGAGATGACGGGGAAGTCCGACGGGCGGCGCAGATCGTCCTGGGTCGGTCAGTACACCCGCGACTTCACCGACGTCGACGTCGTCGGTCACGACCGCGAGCTTGCCCGGCGCCTGGCCTGGGAGGACCGCCAGATCGCGCTGCCCGCCGGCCACTATGACGTCGTCATGCCACCGGGCGCCGTGAGCGACCTCCTGGTGTATGCCTACGTCGAGATGGCTGCGCGCGACGCGGCCGAGGGACGTACCGCGTACAGCAGGGCAGGAGGTGGCACACGCGTGGGCGACCGCCTGTCGAGCCGTCCGTTGCAGCTGTTCAGCGACCCGTCCTACCCGGGCCTGGAGTGCGAGCCGTTCGTCACGGCTTCGTCCTCGTCATCGCTGTCCAGTGTGTTCGACAACGGGCTCCCGCTGGGCCGAAGCGACTGGATCCGCGACGGCCAGCTGGAGGCGCTGCTGCAGACGAGGTACAGCGCCGGGCTCACAGACCTGCCGACCACACCATTCGTGGACAACCTCATCCTGGAGGTCTCTGATGGTTCGGGGACCCTCGAGGACGTCGTCGCGCGCACCGAGCGGGGACTGCTCCTGTCCACTCTTTGGTACATCCGCGAGGTCGATCCCCAGAGCCTGCTGCTGACCGGACTGACCCGAGACGGGGTCTACCTCGTCGAGGGGGGCGAAGTGGTGGGTGCGGTCAACAACTTCAGGTTCAACGAGAGCCCGCTGGACCTGCTGTCTCGGGTCGCGGACGCCGGTAGCCCGACGGTCACGCTTCCGCGTGAGTGGAACGACTTCTTCGCACGGGTGGCGATGGCGCCGTTGCGGATCAGCGACTTCAACATGTCAACTGTCAGCCAGGCCAGCTGACATTTGGCGCTGTCAGCCAGGCCAGCTGACATTTGGCGCAGTCAGCCAGGCCAGCTGACATTTGGCG
>JBAPUB010000093.1:0-11215 GCA_049282455.1 Actinomycetes bacterium | reverse complement strand
GGTCAGCACCGTGGGCTCCACGAAGGCGCCAGGGCCGTCTGGTCGGCCGCCACCGGTTCGCACGGTGGCGCCCTTTGCCACGGCGTCCTCGACCTGGCCGAGAAGTCCCTGCACAGCCTGCTCGGAGACGAGCGGCCCGTACGTCGTCGACGGATCGTTGGGGTCACCGGTCGTCTGCGCCGCCATGGCCGCGGTGAACTTGTCGACGAACTCGTCGTAGAGGCCGTCGGCCACGATGAAACGCTTGGAGGCGTTGCATGCCTGCCCGGCGTTCTCCATGCGGGCACCCACCGCCGCCTCGACGACACCCCGCACATCGGGGGTGTCAAGGACGATGAACGCGTCGGAACCACCGAGCTCGAGGACAACCTTCTTGAGGTTCTGCCCCGCCAGAGCTGCGACCGCGGTTCCGGCGCGTTCGCTGCCAGTGACCGAGACGCCTCGAACCCGGGGGTCGGCGATGATGTCTGCCACCTGCTCGTTGCTCGCGAAAACGTTGACGTACGCGTCGGTGACCAGGCCCGAGTCGCGGAAGATCTGCTCCATCGCGAGCGCCGACTCAGGACACTGAGGAGCATGCTTGAGCACGATGGTGTTGCCCACCATCAGGTTGGGAGCGGCGAAACGGGCGACCTGGTAGTACGGGTAGTTCCACGGCATGATCCCGAGCAACGGACCCATCGGCGCCTTGCGCACCAAAGCCGTGCCCTCCGAGTCCGACTCCAGAGGCTCGTCGGCCAGCAGTGTTGGTCCTCGGTCGGCGTAGTAGCGGTAGATGTCCACCACGAACTCGACCTCGTCGAGCGCCTCAGTGGTGGTCTTACCCATCTCGCGGGTGATCAGTGCAGCCAGCTCATCGGCTCGCTCGGCGTACAGGTCCGCGACGCGGTGCAGCACTGACGCACGCTCGGACACAGAAGTACGACTCCACGAGCTGAAGGCGGAAGCGCTGCGTCCGAGGACCTCCACGATCTGATCGTCCGTCGCGGTCGGGAACTCACTCTCGGTTGCTCCGGTCGCTGGGTTGACGACCTTGTACATGCTCACCGTGGGCTCCTCCGAAGTCGACGCAGCACAGCGCTGGGACCTGACCACGCTACATCGGACCCCGGGAGGCTGAGCCAGACGCTAACCGGCTCGCAGGACTTCCCTGAGCGACAGCCGCCGACCGGTGCGCACGACCCCTCGCCCGTACACCACCGATGCAAGCCACGCGACGAGTACCGCCGCCAGCACGGTCAAGAGCATGCTGAGCGCCAGCTGCCAGCCCGGCACCCCTCCAGACGCCCATCGGACCGGCATGACCAACGGCGCTGACGGCGGCACGAGCGAGGCTGCGACCGACACCCATTGCCCCGGTGACGTCACCACGACGGTGACGGCCAGCAGGTAGCTCCCGATCAAGATGGCGTTGACCGGGAGGGTCGCCGAGCCGACGTCAGTGACCTTGTCGACCAGTGCAGCGAGCCCCGCAAAGATGAACGCGTACAACGACAGGCCGAGCACGAACCACACGACTCCGAGCGCGACGTCAGGCGCTGCCGCCGCGGGCAGCATCGCGCTGTGGGAGGTGAACAGGAACAGGCTCACAGGCACAGCTGCCGCGCTGATCTGGACCAATGCCAGGAGGCCTGCCCCGAGTACCGTCCCAACCAGCAGCTGCGTCGGTCGGAGCACGGCAAGCAGCACCTCGGAGACCCGCGTGGACTTCTCGGTGGCGACCGTCGTGGCGATGCCCGTCCCAGCGAGGATCAGAGCCAGATAGAGCACCAGGCCGACCCCGAAGCCCACACCAGCCCGACGTGGATCGCCCACCGGACCGACCTCGACCTGGTGCGGCGGTGGAACCGCCTGCAGCGCCGCTATCTGGGCGTCGCTCAGCCCGGCGGCCCTCAGGGAGTCGACCGTCGCCGCCGCCTGAACCGCACCGGACACCAGCGCTGGGAAGGCACTGACGTTCGCGCTCCGCACGTACAGCCGCGCACCAGTGGGGGCCAGCACGAGCCCGGCGTCGGCATGGCTGTCGCGCACGGCAGCGGCAACCGCGCTCACGTCAGACTCCGCCGAGTAGCTGACCGTGAAGTCGCCCGCGTCAGCAGCCGCGCCCAGCCGCGCGACCAGCCCGGGTGGGGCATGACCGACCGTTGCCAACGTGTAGGTCTCACCCTCCGACCCGACCATTCGCGGGATGACGACGACGGCGATCCCGCCCAGCAGCATGAGCGCGGTGACTACCCGCCAGCTCTTCGACGCGACGCCCTCGGCGAACGCTCTCTGGGCCACGAGTCGGGCTCCTGCCCACCACGAGAGCGTCATGCGGCACCCGATGCATCAGTCTCGCCCGCAGCAAGGAGGAAGAGCTCGGACAACGTGGGGAGATCGAGCCCGAAGTCGGTGACGCGGCCGGCATTGCGGCCGGCGTCGAGCACAGCCAGCGCGTCGACGCCCGCCGGCAGTGCCAGCCGTAGCTCGTTGGACAGGTCGCTGGCGATCGTCACCTCGGGGAAGCCGGCAAGCCAGTCCCTGCTACCGGACAGGGTCAGCCGCAGCTGCCGGGTCCCAGACGAGGCCCGCAGGTCCGCGACGGGGCCGGACAGGACGGTCTTCCCGTGGTCCAGCATCATGATCGTCTCGCAGAGATCTTGAACCAGATCGAGCTGGTGACTGGAGAGCACGACGGTGCGACCCGCGGCGACGCGGTCGCTCAGGGTCGTCGACAGCTCAGCGACCGCGACCGGATCGAGCCCAGCGAAAGGTTCATCGAGAATGATCACCTCGGGGTCGTGCACCAGTGATGCCGCGAGCTGCAGGCGCTGCTGCATCCCGCCGGAGAGACGGTCGGAACGCTCGTCCCAACGGTCGGACAGGCCCACTTCCGCAAGCAGCGCGCGAGCCCTCTCCGTCGCTTCGGCCTTCGACAGGCCATGGAGGCGACCGAAGTGGACCACTTGGGCCCCTGCTTTCATGGCCGGGTACAGGCCCCGGTCCTGGGGCATGTACCCCCAACGTTGACGCTCCGCAGCACCGACGGGCGTACCGTCGCGAAGGATCTGTCCATGGTCCGGCGCTATCACCCCGAGCATCAGGCGCATCAACGTGGTCTTCCCTGCACCGTTGGGGCCGAGTAGCCCGGTGAGCACCCCGGGCCGGACCTGAAGGTCCACGCCGTCGAGGACCACGCGGTCACCGAACTGATGTCGGATGTCCATGGCCTCGAGCACCCTTCGACCCTATGCGGCGGCCACTGGGGGGCGATCCGGAGCAGGATGACCACGAGTACCAGCCTCGGCTCGACGTCGGCCGGTAGGCTCCGGCCGGGGCTCAGCAACCAGCTCCCGAACGCGAGGACTGTCGACGGTGGATGCGCTGCTGCTGGGCTTCGGCGTGATTTTCGTGGCCGAGCTCGGCGACAAGTCCCAGCTGATCGCGATGACCTTCGCCACACGATTCCGCTTCTGGGTCGTTCTCGGCGGGATCACCGTGGCCACCGCGGCCGTGCATCTGTTCTCGGTGGCCCTCGGCGCAGCAATGGGAGTCAGCCTGCCCACGGCACTGGTCAACGCCCTGGCCGGCCTCGCCTTCATCGGCTTCGGACTGTGGACGCTCCGCGGAGACACCCTGTCCGAGGAGGAGGAGTCGAAGGCGACGCGGACGAACCGCTCAGCCTTTCTGGCCGTGACGGTCGCCTTCTTCCTCGCCGAGCTCGGCGACAAGACCATGCTGGCAACGGTCACCCTCGCGACGACCCACAGCTGGTGGGGAACCTGGATCGGTTCGACGCTCGGCATGGTCGCCGCCGACGCCCTGGCCATCGGGGTCGGAGTCGTTCTCGGTCGCAGACTGCCGGACAAGGTCGTCCGAATCGGCGCGGCGGCCCTGTTCTTCCTCTTCGGGGCCGTTCTCCTGGTCGAGGCAGTGAGGGCCTGACGACGTTCAGGCTGGAGGGTGAGCCTGCCAGGCCTGCCAGGCGCTGCTGACCATGTCGGTCAGGTTGTAGCGAGCCGACCAGCCCAGCTCGGCAGTGATCTTGTCCGCCGACGCGACGAGCTCGGCCGGGTCGCCGGCGCGACGACCGACGACGTCGACGGCGAAGTCCAGTCCGGTCACCTCATGGACGGCGTCGATCACCTCTTTGACTGACACTCCCTCGCCGCGGCCGACGTTGAAGACCTCGCCGACGACCGTGCCCTCAGGTTTGTGCTCGAGCAGCTTCACGGCGGCCACGTGGGCGTCGGCCAGGTCGGTCACGTGAATGTAGTCGCGGACGCACGATCCGTCTCGCGTCGCGTAGTCGTCGCCAAACACCTGGGGGTTCTTGCCGTGCGACAAGGCGCGGAACACCATGGGAATCAGGTTGAAGACGCCGGTGTCCCCGAGCTCGGGCGAGCCGGCTCCGGCAACGTTGAAGTAACGCAACGACACCCAGTCCATGCCGTGCGCCGCGGCGATGTCGTTCATCAGCCACTCACCGATAAGCTTGGTCTCTCCGTAGGGGTTGACCGGACGGCAGACGTACTCCTCGGTCAGTCGCTCGACGTCGGGCATTCCGAACGTGGCAGCGGACGACGAGTAGACCATCGTCTTGACGGCCGCAGCGTCCATGGCCTCGAGCAGCGACAGGAGACCATCGACGTTCTCGCGGTAGTAGTAGAGGGGGCGCTCGACGGACTCACCGACCGCCTTCTTGGCGGCCATGTGGATGACTCCAGTGACGTCGTACTCACGCAGAGCCTTCTCGACCGCCGCGCGGTCGAGCACGGATGCCTCGACCAGGGCCACACCGTCAGGAACCTTCCGGGCCTCCCCGGTCGACAGGTCGTCGAGGACGACGACCCCGTGACCTTGCCCCTGCAACGAGCGCACGATGTGCGCCCCGATGTATCCGGCCCCGCCGGTCACCATCCACGTCATGGCCCCACGGTACCGTCCGGCCGCGGGTCAGACGTCCAGGTCGCGGTAGTCGTACCCCGTCATCCGCTGCGGCACCAGCCTGAAGACAGCCCCGTCGAAGGGGGCGTTGGGCTCGCGGCCCTCGTACCGCCGGACGATGCGGCGGTACAGCGCGTCGACATCGATTCCCACCGAAGCCGGGTCTGCTACCTCGACGGCTTCGCCTCGTACCGACACATAGCGCTCATGGTCACCCTCGGCGATCACAACCCCGGCAACCTGAGGGTGCGCCCGCATGTCACGTGCTTTGGCTGCCGTTGGGTCCGTCGTGAACAGCAGACCGGACTCGTCGGAGGCGAACCACACCGGTGCGACGACCGGGCGCTCACCCCCGCGCAGGGTCGCCAGGACGAGGAACGCCCGGGACCCGTCGTCGAACAGGTCCTCGAAGCCCTCTGGCACGTCCATGTCCGTCGACACTAGGCGAAGCGCCTGCCGGTGAGCCGTTCGTAGGCCTCCACGTACCGCGCACGGGTCGCCTCGACGACGTCATCCGGCAGCGGTGGGGGCGGGTCACCGGAGTCCTTCGACCACCCCGACGCCGAGGACGTCAGCCAGTCGCGAACGTACTGCTTGTCGAACGACGACTGTGTGCGGCCCGGCTGCCACTGGTCGGCGGGCCAGAAGCGCGACGAGTCCGGGGTCAGTACCTCGTCGGCGAGCACGATGTGCCCGGACATCGGGTCACGGCCGAACTCCAGCTTCGTGTCGGCCACGATGATCCCGCGAGCCCGCGCCAAGGCATCGGCCGTCGCGTACACGCGCAGGGTGAGGTCGCTCAGCGCTTGCGCGTCGGCGGCACCGACTGTTGCCTGCACGTGCTCGAACGACACGTTCTCGTCGTGCTCCCCGAGCTGCGCCTTCGTGGCGGGGGTGAAGATGGGTTCAGGCAAGCGCGAGGCGTCGACCAGACCGGGCGGAAGGGCAACTCCGCAGACGGATCCCGTCGTCTGGTAGTCGACCAGACCTGAGCCGGTGAGATACCCGCGTGCCACACACTCGACCGGGAACATGGTCAGTGAGCGCGCGACCATGGCCCTGCCGGCCACGGCGTGCGGGACGTCCGTGGACAGCACATGGTTCTCGACGACGTCAGCCAGCTGCTCGAACCACCACAGCGACAGGGCCGTCAGAATGCGGCCCTTGTCCGGGATCGTGGTCGGGAGCACCCAGTCGTATGCGGACATGCGGTCGCTCGCGACGAAGAGCATGCGGCCGTCGGGGTACGCGTAGAGGTCACGAACCTTTCCCGAGTAGACGTGCGACAGCCCCTCGATCGACGGCGCCTTCGGCACGTTGGCTGTCACAGGATCGACCCGGGCGAGTACGTGGCTGCGTCCGGGTGGTCGGACACGACGTCGGCGACCCGTCGCGCGACCGCCGCCACCTGGGCGCCGGCAGAGCCGGTGAACGACAGAGGTTCTGCGACGAGTGTCTCGAGCTGGTCGCGCGTCAAGCCGAGCCGTACATCTGAAGCGAGGCGGTCGAGCAGGTCGTTGTTCTGTGCGCCCTGGTCGCGCATCTGCAGTGCGACGGCAACCGCGTGCTCCTTGATGACCTCATGCGCGGTTTCCCTCCCGACACCGTTGCGTACGGCCGCGATCAGCACCTTGGTCGTTGCCAGGAACGGCAGGTACCGGTCGAGCTCGTTCTCGACCACAGCAGGGAAGACCCCGAAGTCATCGAGCACAGTGAGGAAGGTCTCGAAGAGGCCGTCGACCGCGAAGAACGCGTCTGGAAGGGCCACCCGGCGCACGACCGAGCACGACACGTCACCCTCGTTCCACTGGTGTCCTGCGAGCTCGCCGGTCATCGACGCATAACCCCGCAGCAGCACGGCGAAACCGTTCACGCGCTCGCACGAGCGGGCGTTCATCTTGTGCGGCATGGCACTCGACCCGACCTGGCCGGGTCTGAACCCTTCAGTGACCAGCTCGTTGCCGGCCATGAGCCGGACGGTGGTCGCCAAGGACGACGGCCCGGCCGCCACCTGCACCAGGGCGGACAGGACGTCGTAGTCGATGGACCTCGGGTAGACCTGCCCGACACTGGTCATCACATGGGCGAACCCGAGGTGCGCGGCCACGCGCTGTTCGAGCTGCGCGAGGCGTTCGTCGTCACCCTCGAGAAGGTCCAGCATGTCCTGAGCGGTCCCCACCGGACCCTTGATGCCGCGCAGCGGGTACCGCTCGATCAGCTGGTCGAGGCGCGCATAGGCGACCAGCAGCTCGTCAGCGGCGCTGGCGAACCGTTTCCCCAACGTGGTGGCCTGCGCAGCAACGTTGTGCGAACGGCCAGCCATGACCAGGTCAGAGTGCTCGACGGCCAAGCGGGACAGGCGCGCCAACGCAGCGACGACCTTGTCACGAACCATTCTCAGCGAGTGGAGGACCTGCAGCTGCTCGACGTTCTCGGTGAGGTCGCGGCTGGTCATGCCCTTGTGAACGTGCTCAAACCCGGCGAGGGACGAGAACTCCTCGATGCGCGCCTTCACGTCGTGCCGGGTGACCGCCTCGCGCGCGGCGATCGAGTCCAGGTCGACCTCGTCGAGCACCGCCTCGTACGCCTCGATGACTCCGTCGGGGACGTCGACACCGAGGTCGCGCTGGGCACGGAGGACGGCGAGCCAGAGCTGACGCTCCAGCACCACCTTGTGCTCGGGCGACCACAGGGCGGCCATGGCCGTCGAGGCGTACCGCGCGGCCAGGACGTCGGGGATCACGGGTTTGCTCACCGGGCCATTCTCGCCCATGGGGTCGACCTGCGGCACGCAGCGGCGGCGCTGGTGATCACCGAGCCGAGGCCGACTGGGCGATGTCCCCGCGGTTCTGTGATCCGGGAAGGTCGATCAGGGACACGGCTTCGTACGCCCTGCGCCGTGCCTCACGAAGCGTCGACCCCCGCGCTGTCACCGCGAGCACCCGGCCGCCGGCGCTGACGACGTCGGCACCGACCCGGCTGGTGCCGGCGTGAAGGACGTCGACGCCTTCGACCGCAGCAGCAGCATCGAGGCCGAGGATCGGATCGCCCGTGCGCGGAGAGTCCGGATAGCCGGCGGCTGCGACGACCACCGTGCACGCCGCCCCTTCGTGCCACTGCAGCGTCGAAGCATCGTGCAGCCGGCCCATGGCTGCAGCGTCCAGCAGCACGCCAAGCGGCGAGTCGAGCAGGGAGAGGACGACCTCGGTCTCAGGATCACCAAAACGGGCGTTGAACTCGACGACGCGTACACCCCGTGAGGTCAGAGCAAGCCCGACGTACAGCAGTCCCGCGAAGGCGTTCCCACGGTGACGCATCTCGCGCAGGGTTGGATGCACCACGGAGGCCATGACCTCGTCGACGAAGCCCGGCTCCAGCCAGGTCAGCGGCGAATATGCACCCATGCCGCCGGTGTTAGGCCCGGAGTCACCGTCACCCAGCCGCTTGAAGTCCTGGGCGGGCAGCAACGGCACCGCCGTCTCACCGTCGGTGACGACGAACAGCGAGACCTCCGGACCGTCGAGGAACTCCTCGACTACGACGCGGCCGCACTCGGTCGCATGGGCGATCGCCTCGTCGCGCGACGAGGTGACGACGACGCCTTTGCCCGCAGCGAGTCCGTCGTCCTTGACCACGTAGGGCGGCCCGAAGCTGTCCAGCGCCGCGGCGACCTCGGCCGGCGTCTCGCACACGAAGGCCGCGGCAGTCGGAACGCCCGCAGCGGTCATGACCTGTTTGGCGAACGCCTTGGACCCCTCAAGCTGCGCGGCGGCCTTCGACGGACCGAAGCAGGCGATCCCCTCGGAGCGCACGGCGTCAGCAACGCCGGCGACGAGGGGCGCCTCCGGCCCCACGACGACCAGGTCGACACCCAACGCCCGTGCGAGCTCTGCCACCGACGTCGGGTCGTTCGCCACGACGGCGACGTTCGTCGCGACCTTCGACGTACCGGCGTTCCCCGGAGCACACCACAGCGACGCCACCCCCGGGTCGCGCGCCAGTGCAAGACACAGCGCGTGCTCGCGCGCACCCGAGCCGACCACTAGGACGTCCACGGCAGCGAGGCTACCGACCCGCACCGTTGCCGCTGACGCGCCCTCAGCCCTGGTAGTACGGAGCCAGGACGGCGAACGCTTCGTCGAGAAGGGCCAGGCCCTCCTTGGCCTCGGCCTCACTCACCGTGCACGGCGGGACGACGTGGAGCCGGTTGTAGTTCACGAACGGCATGAGGCCACGTTCGCGGCACGCGGTCACGAGCTCCGCCATCGGCTTGTTCGCCTCACCCGCCGCGTTGTAGGGCACCAGCATCTCGCGGGAGGCCTGGTTCTTGACCAGGTCGAGCGCCCAGAAGACGCCCATGCCGCGCACCTCGCCGATGACCGGATGGCGGTCCGCAAGGTCGCGTAGCCCAGGGCCGAGGACGTCTTCGCCGATCCGCTTGGCGTTGTCGACGATGCCTTCCTCCTGCATGGCTGTGAGCGTCGCGACGATCGACGCTGCCGCCAGAGGGTGGCCTGAGTAGGTGAGCCCACCGGGGAACACACGTTGGTCGAACGTCTCCGCGATCTCGTCGCTGATGATCACGCCGCCCACCGGCACGTAGCCGGAGTTGACGCCTTTGGCGAAGGTGATCAGGTCAGGCTCGACCCCGAAGTGGTCGAACGCGAACCAGTCACCGGTACGGCCGAAGCCGCACATGACCTCGTCGGCGATGTAGACGATGCCGTACCTGGTGCACAGCTCGCGCACCCCCGCCAGGTAGTTCGCCGGCGGGATGAGCACGCCGGCCGTGCCGACGACGGTCTCGAGCACGAGAGCGGCAATGGTCTGAGGGCCCTCGAACTGGATCACGGCCTCGAGGTGCTGCAGGGCACGCTCGGCCTCCTGCTCGTCGTCCTCGGCCCAGAAAGGCGACCGGTACGTGTAGGGCCCGAAGAAGTGCACGATGCCGGAGATGCCGGTCTCGTTGGGCCAGCGGCGCGGGTCGCCAGTGAGCGCGACCGCCGTCGACGTGTTGCCGTGGTAGCTGCGGTACGCCGAGAGCACCTTGTGCCGACCTGTGTGCAGACGCGCCATGCGGACCGCGTTCTCGTTGGCATCGGCGCCACCGTTGGTGAAGAAGACCTTGCTGTGCCGCGTCGGGGCCAGTGACGAGACGAGCCTGGCTGCCTCACTCCGCGCGTCGTTCGCATGCTGCGGAGCGATCGTGGCCATCCGACCCGCCTGCTCCTGGATCGCGGCGACGACCTTGGGGTGCTGGTGCCCGATGTTGGTGTTGACCAGCTGCGACGAGAAGTCGAGGTACCGCTTGCCGTCGTAGTCCCAGAAGTAGCTTCCCTCGGCTGCGGCGATGGGCAGTGGCTTGATCAGCCCCTGGGCCGACCACGAGTGGAAGACGTGGGCACGGTCGAGGTCGTAGACCTCCTGGCCACGCGCCGGATCGGGGGCGGGAAGGGTCATGACAGGGCTCCTCGTACGGTCATCGGTGACCCCAGCCTACGGATTCGACCTTGGACCGGGTAGGCCCAGGGTGTCAGCGCTGGCGCTGGGCCAGCCGCTCGCGGACAGAGGGCCACTCCGAGGCCAGGATCGAGTAGTAGACGCTGTCGCGCCAGCTGCCGTCGGCGCGCCGCTTGTGGTGACGCAACGTGCCCTCGCGGGTCGCCCCCAGGGCAGCGATCGCGGCTTGGGAGCGTTCGTTTCGGTGGTCGGTCTTGAAGGTCACCCGCTCCATGCCCAGCTCATCGAAGCAGTACCCGAGCAGGAGCGTCTTGGCCTCCACGTTGATGCCAGAACCCCAGACCGTCGGTGAGAGCAGGGTCCAGCCGATCTCGACGTTCGAGCTCTCGACGTCGACGTCCAGCAGCGACGTCGAGCCCACCACTGCACCGGTTTCGCACGCGACCTGGGCGAACGGGACTCGGTCTCCGGCCTCGGCGTCGAGCAGCGCCCGGTCCACGAACGCGACCATGTCCTCGCGCCGTTCCATGCGGTAGGGCCACAGCCAGGTGAAGGCCTCAGGGGCGCCACACGTGTTCCAGAGCTCGTCGACGTCGTCGCGAACGAGTGGGCGAAGCCGAACGCGCCTGCCCTCGAGGGTGACCGGGCTGGGCGCCTTTCTGGGCACCGTGCTAGCCACAGCTGGCCCCACCTTGACGTTCGCCGGTCATGGTCAAGGGATCAACGGACGCAGCTGGATGATCTCGTCTCGTCCGGGGCCGACCCCGATCGCGGCGAACGGCGCACCTGACATCTCCTCCAGGGCGCGCACGTAGGCCTGAGCATT
>JBAPUB010000092.1:0-5877 GCA_049282455.1 Actinomycetes bacterium | reverse complement strand
GATCCGGGTGCTCTACGGGGGCTCGGTGAAGGCCGAGAGCGCGCCCGGACTGATGGCGCAGGCCGACGTCGACGGCGCCCTCGTCGGTGGCGCGAGCCTGGATGCCGAGGAGTTCGTCAGGATCGTTCGGTACCGCCAGGGTCCGGTCGCTTGACCCACCGCGTATCCTGCCTGAGGCCGCAGTCGCGACCGAGTGCAGTCAGCTGCAGTGACAGTTGCAGTAGGAGTTGCAGGGACACCTGCAGGGAACAGCCCAGCGTGGCGAGAGGAAGTGTCCGGTGAGTGTCGTCGAGGTGGTGCTCGTAGGCCTGCTCATGCTCACCAGCGGGCTGATCGTCGCCTTCATCCTCATGCACAAGGGCAAAGGCGGCGGGCTGTCCGACATGTTCGGTGGCGGGTTCACGTCGTCCTACGGCGGTTCGAGCGTCGCCGAGCGCAACCTGGACCGGATCACCATCGCACTCATCGTCATCTGGTTTGCCGACATCGTCGCGATCGGCCTGATGAACGCGTCCTGACCAACGAGACAACCGATCACCCCACGACTTCGTCAGCACGAGGGAGCATCGCATGGCCAGTGGCAGCGCAATCCGGGGCAGCCGTGTGGGCGCCGGCCCCATGGGCGAGGCCGAACGTGGTGACGCGGCCCCCCGCAGCGTCATCTCCTACTGGTGCGCGCAGGGGCACGAGTCCCGGCCGAGCTTCGCCGACGAGGCGCAGCCACCAGACGTCTGGGACTGTCCGCGCTGCGGCCTTCCGGCAGGTCGCGACCAGGAGAAACCCCCGTCGGCTCCCAGGAACGAGCCGTTCAAGACGCATCTGGCCTACGTCAAGGAGCGCCGGTCCGAGGCCGACGGCGAGGCCATTCTGGCCGAGGCGCTGGCCAAGCTGCGCGGTCGCTGACCCTACGGCGACGCGATCCGGCGCATCGACGCCGGCAAGCGCTTGGCGGCGCCGTCGTCCAGGAACACCAGGGTGCGCTGACGCCCTCGGACGCCGGCCGCCGGTACCTGCACCGGTCCGGCCCGTGACAGGGCGAGGTGGACGACGGCGGAGGACGCCTCACCGCTCGCCACGACCCAGGCCTCGTCGGCAGCCGCGAGTGCCGGAAGGGTCAAGGTCACCTGGGGGCCACGGTGCCCTGAGCCGGGGACTGCGGTGACCGCCCGCACCTCATGGGCCGCCGGCTGTTCCGGGGAGATGCCTGCGACCGAGCCGTCGGCACCCATCCCGAGGACGAGGATGTCGATGCCGGGGAGGGCTCCGTGGTCGTCGACCTCGCGCGCCGCGGACAGTGCGGCGGCGTACTGCTCGGCCGCCTCGCCGGGATCGCGTGATTCGGCTGGCCCGGGGACCGGGTGGAGTGCCGCAGCGGAGAGTCCGGTGCCGCTGAGGATGGCCTCGGCGCGAGTCGATGCCCGGGTGGGGTCGTCGGTCGCGGCCCAGGCGTCGTTGGTCCACCACAGGTCGATGTGCTCGTAGTCGATGGCGTCACGTGCCGGGCTGGCGGCCACGGCGGCAAGCACCCCCAGGGCGAGGGGGTCACCGCCGACCAGGACGGTGACGTGCCCGGCGGCCGCCTGGTGGTCGACGATGCTGGTGACCAGCCGCGCGGCGACGGCGTCGGACAACGAGGCCGCATCATGCGCGACGAAGACCTCGGGCACGGTCACGGTGCCACGTGCTCCAGGGCGTCGCCGACCGCGCCGACCAGGTGGGTCCACGAGTCGGCGAACGACGCAACTCCGTCACGCTCGAGCTGGGCGACGACGTCGGCCATGTCGATGCCGTGCTGCTCGAGGGCGGCCATCACCCGGTCGGCCGAGGGCCCGGCCTCGGTCACGGTGTCCGGTGGAGCAGCGGATGCGAGCCCGGCATCGGCGAGGACCGTGGCCAAGGTTGCGGCGGGGAGCGTGTTGACGGTGGTCGGCGCCACCAGACCGGTCACGTACATGGTCGGGTCGTAGGCGGGGTTCTTGGTGCTGGTCGAGGCCCACAGCGGCCGTTGGGGTCGAGCACCCGCGGCTGCGAGGCCCTGCCAGGGGGGAGTGGACATGCGCGCTCGGAACCTCTGGTAGGCCAGGCGGGCGTTGGCCAGGGCCGCCATCCCGCGCCAGCGGAGTGCGTCGGCGTCGCCACCTGCCGCGGCGTCCTCCAGCAGCGGGTCGACCATCGTGTCCACCCGGCTCACGAAGAAGGAGGCGACCGAGCCAATGGCGGACAGGTCTCGGCCACCCTCGTGGGCGAGCTCGAGTCCGGCCATCCAGGCATCGAGCACCTCCTCGTACCGCTCGAGCGCGAAGATCAGCGTCACGTTGATGCTGATCCCCTCGCCGATGAGGGTCGTGACGGCCGGGAGCCCGGCGACCGTGGCCGGCACCTTGACCATCAGGTTCGGTCGGTCGACGCGCGCCCAGAGCTCTCGAGCCTGGTCGATCGTGGCGACGGTGTCGTGAGCCAGGCGCGGGTCGACCTCGAGCGACACCCGGCCGTCGACGCGCCCGGAGGTCTCATAGACGTCGGCCAGGACGTCGCAGGCCCGGCGGACGTCTTCAATGGCGAGGTCGAAGACCGCCTGGTCGGGGGTCCGCCGAGCGGCCGCGACCGCCGCCAGGTCCGACGCGTAGAGCGAGCCGTCACCGATCGCCTTGGCGAAGATGGTCGGGTTGGTCGTGACGCCGCGCACCCCCTGAGCCACCAGGCGTGCCAGGTCGCCGGACACCAGGCGCTCGCGTCCGAGGTCGTCCAGCCAGACCGACACCCCGGCCTCGGCCAGTCGGTCGAGGCCGGTCACTGCGCGTCCTTCGTCGTGGTGCCGGCGGTTGCGCGCAGCGCTCGGTGAGCGGCGTCGACCACGGCCTGCGCGGTGAGACCGAACTTCTCGAACAAGGTGGCTGCGTCGGCCGAAGCGCCGAAGTGGTCGAGGCCGACGGCCTGGCCGAAGTCACCCACGAGCTCACGCCACCCGAAGGTCACACCGGCCTCGACGGAGACCCTGGCCCGGACCGTCGGGGGGAGGACGAGGTCGCGGTAGTCGCTGTCCTGGGCCATGAACAGCTCCCAGGACGGCAGGGACACGACCCGGGTCGGAATCCCTTGGGACTGGAGGGCCTCTCGTGCAGCGACGGCGAGCTGGACCTCCGACCCGGTGCCGATGAGGACGACGGTGGGCTGGCCGCCGTCGGCATCGGCCAGCACGTAGCCGCCTCTCCTGAGACCCTCGGCGGCGGGGGCCTCGGTTCCCGGCAGGACGGGGACGTCTTGCCTGGTCAGGACCAAAGCGACCGGTCCTGCGGTCTGCTCGAGGGCGAACCGCCAGGCCTGGACCGTCTAGCGGGCGTCAGCGGGGCGCACCACCGTCAGCCGGGGGATCGCCCGCAGTGACATCAGGTGCTCGATGGGCTGGTGGGTCGGCCCGTCCTCCCCGACGCCGATCGAGTCGTGGCTCCAGACGTAGACCACGGGCAGGCCCATGATGGCGGCCATGCGTACCGCGGGCCGCATGTAGTCGCTGAACACCGCGAACGTGCCCCCGTAGGGACGGGTGTGACCCTCCAGCGCGATGCCGTTGAGGATCGACCCCATCGCGTGCTCGCGGATCCCGAAGTGCAGGTTCCGCCCGTACACGTTCCCGGGGAACATCACGCTGCCGCGGTCTGCCGGCAGTGCGGAGGGCTCACCGGCGACGAAGGTGTTGTTCGACCCGGCGAGGTCGGCCGAGCCTCCCCACAGCTCGGGAAGCGCGGGGGCCAGCGCGTTCAGGACCGATCCCGAGGCGGCGCGCGTCGCCACTGTGTCGCCGGACTGGAAGCTCGGAATGGCGCGGTCCCAGCCGTCGGGAAGCACCCGGGAGCGCATCCGCTCCTCGAGTACGGCTGCCTCGGGGTGTCGCGATTGCCAGCTGGCGAACGCAGGGTCCCAGTCAGCACGCAGCCGCGCGGCGCGAGCCGCGACCTGTGAGCGGGTGTGGTCGAGCACGTCGTCGGCGACGGCGAAGCTGGCCGACGGGTCGAGCCCGAGGAGCTGCTTGGTCGCCACGACCTCCTCAGTGCCCAGCTTGCTGCCGTGCGCCTTGCCCGTGTTGCGGGCGTGAGGCGCCGGGAAGGCGATCTGGCTGCGCAGCTGGATGAACGACGGACGGTCGGTCTCGGCCCGGGCGGCAGTCAGTGCGGCGTCCAGTGCTGGCAGGTCGATGTCGCCGTCGGCGTCCAGGTCGACGTGCTGCACGTGCCAGCCGTAGGCCGCGTAGCGCCCGGCGACGTCCTCGGTGAACGCGATGCTGGTGGAGTCCTCGATCGAGATCTCGTTGTCGTCCCAGATGAGCGTGAGCTGGCCGAGCCGCTGTGTCCCGGCCAGGGACGACGCCTCAGCGCTGACCCCTTCCTGGAGGTCACCGTCACTCGCCAGGACGTAGACCGACCAGTCCCACGGCGAGGTGCCCGGCGGGGCCTGCGGGTCGAGCAGACCGCGGACCCGTCGTTGGGCCAGGGCGAGCCCGACGGCATTGGCGACGCCCTGGCCCAGGGGGCCGGTCGTGGTCTCGACCCCGGGGGTGTGACCGACCTCGGGGTGCCCTGGGGTGCGGCTGCCCCAGGTGCGCAGGGACTCGAGGTCGGCGAGCTGGAGGTCGTAGCCGCTGAGGAACAGCTGGAGGTACAGGGTCAGGCTCGAGTGGCCCATCGACAAGACGAAGCGGTCGCGACCCAGCCACTGCGGGTCGCTCGGGTCATGGCGCAGGTGTCGCTGGAACAGCAGGTACGCGGCGGGCGCGAGGCTCATCGCCGTCCCGGGGTGGCCGTTGCCCACCTTCTCCACGGCGTCCATCGCCAGCCCCCGGGCGGTGGCTACCGCCCGGTCGTCGAGGGCGCTCCAGGACAGGTCGTTGACGAGCGAGGGGCGGGAGGTGGAGGAGACAGACGTCACAGGGCACTCTTCGCAGGTCGTGGGTGGACTCAGCAGGGGTTGACCGACCAGGCCGAGCCTACCGGGCTACAGTGTTGCGACCGCTTCGCCCACGACCGACTCTGAGGTGCCCGTGACCGCCGTGGACTCCCGTCAGGCTGCGGCCTCGGCCGGGACCCGGTCGCTGTCCACGACGGTGAGTGCGTACGTGGCGCTGACCAAGCCGCGCATCATCGAGCTGCTCCTGGTGACCACGGTGCCGACGATGTTCCTCGCGGCCGACGGTGTTCCCGGCTGGGGACTCGTGCTGGCCACCCTGGTGGGTGGGACCCTGGCCGCCGGCAGCGCGAACTCGCTGAACTGTTACGTGGACCGCGACATCGACGTGGTGATGAACCGGACCGGACGTCGTCCCCTCGCCACGGCTGCCGTCTCGCCGCGCGAGGCGCTGGTCTTCGGACTGGTTCTCGGCGTCCTGTCGATGGTGCTCATGGTGGGTCTGGTCAACGTGCTCGCGGCTTCGCTCACCCTCTTCGCCATCGTCTTCTACGTGGTGGTCTACACGATTGGCCTCAAACGCCGGACCCCGTCGAACATCGTCTGGGGTGGCGCCGCAGGCTGCATGCCGGTCCTGATCGGATGGGCTGCTGTCACCGACTCACTGGCCGCGCCAGCCGTAGTCCTGTTCCTCGTGGTGTTCTGGTGGACCCCACCGCACTTCTGGTCCCTCGCGCTGCGGTTCCGCGACGACTACGCGGCCGCCGGAGTCCCCATGCTGCCGGTCGTGGCCGACCCGAAGGTCGTCGGACGACGCACGGTGGGGCACAGCTGGGCGATGGTGGCTGCGTCCCTGGTGCTGTGGCCCGTTGCCTCGATGAGCTCGGTCTACCTCGTGGCCGCAGGCGTTCTCGGTGCGCTGTTCCTGAAAGAGGCTTACGGCCTGCGCCAGCGCATCCGCCAGGGCCTGGAAGACGC
>JBAPUB010000091.1:0-2161 GCA_049282455.1 Actinomycetes bacterium | reverse complement strand
GTACAGGAATTTGACCAACTCGTCTACGACCGGTGCGCCACTGGTAGGCGCACTGCTTCGTCGGCCCTTCTTCACGATGCGGCGCCGCATCGTGTCGGCCCTTCACCGGGAGGGTTACACGGACGTGCAGGCTTCTCACCTCGCCGACTTCCAGTACCCCGGACCCGAGGGACGGTCACCCCTGGAGTTGGCGCGGGATGCTCAGGTGAGCAAGCAGGTCATGAACCACCTACTCACCCAGCTCGAGCACGGTCAGTACCTGGAGCGGGTCGTCAATCCCGGCAATCATCGCCTGCGTCGGGTGGCGCTCACGGAGCAGGGCCACGCTGTCGTGGCGGTGATCCGCTCTGCCGTTGCAGAGGTGGAGTCGGAGTGGAAGACGGTCCTGGGACCAAGCACCTATCGACAACTGCGTGGCGCCTTGTTGGAACTCGCTGGCCATCTGGAGCTACCCGAGGGGGATCGCTGAGCCCGCGATCCAGTGGGGGAGCGGCCCGCGACCGCGGACGACGTCGGCAGAACCGTTGCGCGGGCCATCGAGGCGGGTGTGGTGGGTGGCAACATCGAGGATTTCGGGCCGAATGATTTGATCAGCGATGATGCCCTTGCCTTACTGCAACCGTTACTGCAACGCCGGGGAACTGAGGGAGACTTCGGGACACTTCCTGAGAATGACGTGAGCGTGCTGACACGTCAGGAGACGTGGTGAGACGGCAAAACTAGGACTACGGATCAGAAGGTTAGGGGTTCGAATCCCTTCGGGCGCGCAATGGTGTGTGCGGGTCAGGAACGCTTCCGGTCGTGGCACGCTCGGGGAAGATTAGCGTTGTCAGCGGACACGCGAAGGGAGTGCGATCCGGCTTCCGACGACCGAGGTGTCGTCCGGGTGACACGGCAGACGGTTGAGCAGCGTTCCCGGGTGGACGAGACGACTGCACCGCGGCCCTTGAACGTTGGCGCCCTCGACCCTGAGGAGACCGCCAAGTCACTTCAGAGACCGAGCCGGCAGGCAGCAGGCGAACAAGGGCATAACCTGCACGGCCTCTGCTTTGGCAACGTCGCGCGTGCCTGCGGAAGGAGGTCGTAGTCAGCGCCTCGGCACTACCCCTGGTAACAACACCAAGCGCTCGCGGGCCTCGCCCGAGCCGTAGAGCTGAAATCCCCCCGGGGACCTCTGTCTGTGCGCGTCAAGAAGCCGTGAAGATTCGTCTGACCCCCATCAGGAGAGCGGAAAGGATCCACTCCCTGGCTCGAATCAGCGGTAGACCTGAGGCATCCAACACCGCAAGGAGTGGCGTCATGCTTGACGTTGCGTTCGTCGTACTCGTTCTCGCCCTCTTCGGGCTCCTTCTGCTCGTCGCGAAGGGGGTCGAGCGACTGTGAGCGTCAGTGAGGCCCTTGGCCTGGTCATTGCCGTCGGCCTCGTGGTGTACCTGGTGATTGCCCTCGTCTTTCCGGAGCGTTTCTGATGAGTGACCTGGGTGCCTTCGTGATCACCCTCGCCGTCCTGACCCTCGCTCTGGCCCTCGCATATCGCCCGTTCGGCGACTACATGGCCCGGGTGTACGAGTCAAAACGGCATCTTGCTGTTGAGCGGGGCATCTACCGGTTGATGGGTGTCGACCCGGACGCCGACCAGCGGTGGACGGTGTACGTCCGCAGCGTGCTCGCGTTCTCCGCGGTATCGGTGCTTCTGCTCTTCGCCTTCCAGCGTGTCCAGCAGTGGCTGCCCATGTCACTGGGGTTCCCCGCGGTTCCTGCCGACCAGGCGTTCAACACCTCGGCCTCATTCGTGACCAACACCAACTGGCAGTCGTACTCCGGCGAGGTCACGATGAGTTACCTGGTACAGATGGCTGGGCTCGCCGTTCAGAACTTCGTCAGCGCGGCGGTTGGTATGACCGTCGCGATCACCCTCGTGCGTGCCTTCGCCCGCACCAAGACCGACCGGCTCGGGAACTTCTGGGCCGACCTTGTGCGCACCTGCATGCGGATCCTGCTACCCCTCGCTTTCATCGGTGCTCTGGTGCTCCTCGCCGCAGGTGTCATCCAGAACTTCGCCGACCCGACGAGCATCACGACCCTCGCCGGCGGGGCTCAGACGATTCCTGGCGGCCCCGTTGCCTCACAGGAGGTCATCAAGGAGCTTGGTACCAATGGG
>JBAPUB010000090.1:0-10143 GCA_049282455.1 Actinomycetes bacterium | reverse complement strand
GCTCATCACCAATAAGCACCTTCTCCGCCTCGTGCATGGCGTTGAGGTCGTTGAGGTAGTTGGGAATGTGTCTAAGCCGGTCGGCTTGGTTCATGTATTCACGGGGCCAGCCGGAATGCCACTTCCTACACGCTTCCGCGATAGCTACTCTTTGCTGTTCTGGATTCATTTCGCCTCCTCCACGACCCCACACGGGAGCCACGTTTTTCCGCCGTCGGTGCTGTGTTCCCGTTCGTCCGGCCACATATCTCGGTCAGCTTGTCCAGATACCCATCCAAGAAGATGCCGATTATGTGGAGTTTTCTTGCACCGTATCCACGCACCCAGCGGCACCTCATCCGCAGTCCACGGGCGGAGCTTTGCGGTGGGTTTGATGCGGTATTGAGTGTTAAGCCAATTCCAATTTGGAGGAATTGCTGCCACCCAATGCCCACCGCGAATCTGATACTCCACTTCCTTCCCATCCACAAACGCCTGCATGACGCGGATAGCTTCTTTGGTTTGTTCGCGGTTCATTTCATTTCCTTCCTCTTCAAATATTCCGCCACCGCCTCATCTGCAATGTACTGTAGTTTGTATCCCATTTTCTTTGCGTATGCTTTCAACTTCCTATGCGTGTCATCTGACACGATGAACACCTTGGCCGTCGGCCGTTTTTCTTTCACAGTTTTCACGGCTTCCCCTCCATGATGATGGACTTCACGAACCGTTTCTTGACCCCGATAGCCTTCGCCACGTAGGACAGGCTCTGGCCTTCGTTCCACAATTTCCAGGCGCGCTTGGCATTGAGCGGTGGCGTTTCGATCCGTGCTGGCACCGCAGCTGGATCGGGGAAGCTGATCCATCCACGGGCTACGGCGTTGGAGATAAGCTGGTTCATATCCGCACCCCCACTTTAGTCTCCTCGTAGATGCGAGCGTGTGCTAGCTGCCTGACTCCGCCTCGGATCTTCTGCAACACAGCTGCGCGTTTCACCGTAATCTCGACCAGGTCTGGATGCGCCTGGGCGAACGCCTTCAAGTCGAGAACATCAAAGTTCCATTCCTCCCTGACGACTGTGCCGACAACCTTCGGTCGCTCGGTGACCACTGGGAGATTGGCCTGTCGTTCGGCAGCTGCGGCTCGTTCGATTGCTGCGGCTTGTTCCGCTGCGATGCGTCGGGCCTCGGCGGCCGCCCGCTCGCGTTCGGTGTTTGCGAGAAGCTCGGCCCGTGCTGCGGCTTGCTGCTGTCGGGTGATCTCAGCCATCCTGGCAGCCTCCTCGGCTTGTCGGCGGCGTTCTTCCTCCTGGCGCTGGCGTTCTGCCTCGGCCGCGATCCGGCGTTGCTCCACCTCGTAGGCTGTCAGCATCGCAGTGATGCGAGCGATCTCAGCCTCGGCGCTGGCATTGAACTCCTTGGCGGCTCCGTCGATGCGGCGGCCAAGTTCAAGAACAGGCGCCTTGGCGGTCGTGCGTGACGACTCCACGGCCTTGGTGATAGCACGCAACCCTCGGAGGGCATCAGCGCCTGCAACGGCCTGATTCTGGGTGCGGATTGTAACCACCAGGTGAGCGTTCTCGATCGCTTCGTCCCGGGCGGCGACTGCTTTGGGGTCGATTGCTATCTCGACTGAACCGACATTTCTTAGTGCTAGTGCGTTCATGGTTTTTTGAGTTGTTTGTCTAACCAACCGGCAGTGGGATTGTTGATAACCTGCCAGATGGCGCTGTTTGACCTGCCGAATTTCTTTTCGAGTTCACGATACGTGTAGGTGGGGTTGTTCCGCTTGCATTCAATGATGGCCTTTCGTTCCTCCTCGGTCATGCGAGTCCAGGTGCTGCTGGGTTTTACTTCGACAACTGGCACCGGTGGCTGCTTCCCGAGTACGCGCTCGATGGCTTCACGACTGAGCTTCATCTTTGAGGATCCAGGTGGGTGACTGAATGATCTGGGTTGAATCACCGTTGTACCCGGGCCAGCTGTCGGTGTCTTCGCAGACCATCCACTGGCGGACCCACGACTGCCAAACGGTCGATGCCTTGTCGAGGGACTCGGTGTCCAGCTGGTACACAGCGACCGCATAGGGCGCCACGTCTTCGACGCAGACCCACTGCCAGGCGCGGCTCTCACCGGTGATGTCCCGGTACAGGTCCCGGTAGTACGCGGCCTGAACGTCGTAGCGCAGCTGGCCAATCTGCCGCCTGAACCCGGCCTTGCTAGCATCGCGGGTCTTCTTGAGATCCACGATCACCGGCATGGAGGTGGGGAGCCAGTCGATCAGGCCTTTGCGTTCGCAGGACTCGAACTCACCAAACATACCCACCTGGGCCTTGCCGGGCTCGGCGAAGATCCGGCCGGCGACCGGGTGTTGGCGCACGGACTCAACCATGCGTTCGACGGTCTCGATGGCGTCGTGCTTAAACACGGTGACGCCTCGGACTTCCTGATCGTCTCGCCAGGCGCGTGCATCCTTGGTCCGGTAGTCGTCGTAGGGGGACGTGGTCCAGAGGTACGGCGTCCCGAGGACCTTGTGGTCCAGCAGACTGCCGATAGCCATGGCTTCGGTCGGCTCCTTCTCTTCCTCGAAGCCTACCATGGCGTGCAGCGCAGAACGTGAGAACGCCTTGAGGCTGGAGATGTTGATCGCAGGGTGGCTGCGATAGGTGTTTACGTCGATGGGGTGGACGAGTTTCACAGCGCACCTCCGGCCTTCTGGAACGCACGGGCGATGCCACGCTTGTTCCTGATCACCCAGTTCTGAATCTCCAGCGGCAGGTCAGCGGCCGTGGGATAGGTGTCAGCATCGGGCCACCACTCAAGATCGGTGGCGAGCTTCGCCAGCTGCGCGTAGGTGATGCCGATCTGGGTCAGGGTGGACTCGGCGGTCTGCTCAGCGGGATCGACCGCAGGCAGTGGAGCCGGTGCGGGCTCAGGCGCAGCTGGAGTCTCGACGGGAGCGGGCGTGGGCTCCGGTTCAGCCACAGGCTCCGGGGTGGGCTCGACAACCGCGACCGGCGCGGGTTCGGGCTCTACCTTCTTGCGGCGCTTCGGCTCCGGCGGCGTCGGCGTCACGTCCACGACAGACGCGGTGACCGTGGTGGCGACGCTCGGCTGCACAACCTGCTGGGCCGCCTGCGTGTCGTGGACCTCTTCCGAGGTGTGCATACCCAACGCGATCTCGGGCGCGTAGGCGCGGGTCCAGAACGCAGCGGCGCGGTACTGGAGCATTTGTTCGGGCATGGTCTTCCACTTGGAACCGTTCTTGGAATACCAGCTCTCGGCCTTGGCCATGGCGATCGTCACCAGAGCGCCGACCAGTTCGAGGTTGCCCTCTCGCTCGACGGCGTAGGCGCGGCAGCCCCAGTCATCGGCGCCTTCCTTGCCAACCCAGCGGAACCGCATCGGAGAGAACCGGCCGCAGCTGTTGACGGTGGCGATTAGGAACGCGGCGCTCCAGGTGGGCTTACCGTGGATGGGGACCATCGACTGCATGACGGCCATGACTGAGGCCCCGATGCGCTGACTGAGTTCAAGCGCGATGATGCAGTTACCGAGGTTGGCTTCGCCCCGATAGGAATCGGGAACGAGCGTGCTGGACGCCAGGGCCTTGGCCATGCGCTGCACGGATACGAACGCGTTCTCCGAAGAGAAGGCGCTGAGAGGTTGCGATTGCTGTGTTGCTACTTGCAGTTGGTTGCTCATACGTCAGTCAACGTATGGCAAGTGGTGCGTAGCGTCAATACAGGATTATCGAATTCCCACAGCTTTTTTCGCTTTTGCGTTCGCGATGTCTTCGATCCGGTCCAGCTGCCGCTTGGTAGCGGTCGCAGGATCCAGCTGCGAGATCCGCGTCTTGAGTTCGACCGCACGGACCTCCTGCATCCTGGTCAATTCTTCCGGCGTGGCCTGCCGTTGCACGCGGCCGAACTGGAAGAACTTGTTGTTCTGCGGAGTGGCCGGCGTCCATCCGGTCTTGGCCAGCACCTGGTAGGCGCGGTCAGGATCTTCGCCGCCAACGATTGCAGTGCCGCCCGTGAGGACCGACATGATGCGCTCCTGGGCACGTGGCGTACCCACCGGGTCTCCTAGGAAGTTGCGGTCAACCTTTCCGCTCCAGGGCGTCGGGACCAGGAGGTTAATGAACGTCTGGTCCTTGGGGTTGAACTGCGCGCCGGACATGGCGGTCGCCTCGCGCATAAGGGAGCCAAACGGAATCAGCGGGCTCGCGGTAGCTGCGGCAATCTTGCTTACATCTGGCGCTCCGCGATACGTGCCGGCACCGATAATACCGGAAGTAGTGCGCCCTTGAGCTATGGCGGAGTAAGCGCCGTAGGCTAACGCCTCGCCAACATCCTTCGCAGTGAGTTCGCGAGGCTCGAAGGTGAGTCCCTTTTTCTTGGCAGCTGCGGCAGCTTTATCGTTCAGCCGCTTGCGCCTGGCGATGGTGTACTGAAGCTCGCCGACAGCGGCCAGCGCTGGGCGGATGAACTGGAACGGTCCAGTGCTCAGTGAAACACGCAGCATCTTTCCGTCAGGAAGATCCAATTCCATCGTGTTGGGCTTGTGACCCTCACGCTCCATTCGATCAGCCTCTTCCTTGTCGTCGGGCCACCTGGTGAAGACTCGCAGTGCGCCTGAGAGAACCAGTCCAACGAATAGTCCAGAAAGCCCCAGTCCAGTCGCGGCCTCGATCTTGCGTTGAACCTTGTCGGTCTCGCTCTTGTACCAAGCGGAATTCTCGAAGGCGCCGGGAACGAAGCCACCGCCGGCAAACGTAAGCCCTCGGTTGATTCCGATCGCGACAGCATTCGAGAACATTCCCAGAAGATCCGGAATCCCGATGCGCGATAGGATTTTCCCGGTGGATTTCATTGCCTGCCCAATAACGCCACCAGGGCCACCCTCTTCTTCGATGTTCCATCCAATGGTGGACCGCAGATTTTGCGTGATACCTTTGAGGTCTCCCGCATTCAAACCAGCTGCCGCGATGCGCTGGTACTGCCGTGCGCGCACCACGTTCCATGCGGCAGCGCTGCGGTCCTTGGGTGCGATGTTCGGGTTGTCCCCGATCAGCGCCTGGGCCAACGCGTACTCCGCGATGGAGTCGCCAATGATTGTCTTCGCAGTCTTTCGCGCCTCGGTTTGCCCCATGCCTTGAAGGCGCAGCTGCGATTCAACCCAAGCGCCGATCTCCTGCTGTTCAGCCAGGACGCCCTGGAAGGCATCAAGGGATGAAGCGTAGCGATAGGACAGCTGCATAATCCCGGCAATGCGAAACACTGTAGCCTGAGCGTATTTGCCACTCTTAGCATACTCAGCAGCCTGCGCGTTAGCGCGGTCTAGTGCTCGCATCCCGCTCTGGAGACCCATGATGGTGTCCTTCTCGGCGCGGCCCTTGGCAGCTTGGAGTGCAGATTTGTACGCCGCACCTAGCGCGTTGAAGCGCGCCTTGTAGGCGTCTTCGAGGGTGGTGTAGATGTCTTTCCAAAGGCGGAGCGTGCGATTGGGATCGCGACTCGTTGTGAACCTTTGAATCGCTGTCGCTGTCGCACGCGACGGCGTGTAGATAAACATCTGAGTGACCGTGTCGATCAGCTGCTTGGTGATGAAACCAAACTTAAACAGAACCTGCGCTGAACCGTACTCTTTCAAGGCCCGCGCCAGGTTCTGCTTGTTGCCGCGGATCGGCATGGTCATCCGCGCCCAACGCATCTGGAGTTCACGCATAACGTCCATGCGCTTGCCCTCATTCATCGCGGCCTTGATGTCATCCGTGATGCCGGCATTGATCTCCTCTTCGGTGGCCGTGCTGAGTTCCTGCTCCAGGCGCGCCAGGTCTCGGAACCGGGAAACCTCTTCATCGGTCGGTATCTTCCAGCCTGACTTCTTGGCGATGCTTTGCAGGAGCGCCGCTGAGTTCATGCCGCCTGCGTTCACGAACTCCTCGATCTTTTGCCAGAGCGGAGTGCCTGGGCCGGCATCCTCGCGCTGTTTGCCGGTGAGCTTCTGGACCGCCTGGTCAAGCGCCCGAATGCGCGCCCGCTCGAACTTCGCCTGGAATGCTTTGGCCAACGCAACGCCGGTCTTGTCCGCCAGCGCCTGGTCGATCGCCAGTTCTGACAGCAACGCTTCCGAGAACGCTTGAGCCAGCTTGGCTTGTCCTGCCTGCGGGGTGTTTAGGACCCGCTTCACCAGGTCGCTCATCTTGGGAACCAACCGCTGCAACGCGGGGTTCTTGGCGACACTCTCTGCAATCCGCTGGTCCAGCAGGCCAGCGCGGATACCGCCAGCGAGGCGCTCGACAGCCTTGGCGCGATCAGCTTCACGCTGCGCATCGGTCTTCGGTTGAGCCGGATCGAAGCTAACGTCCTTGGCGCCCACGATCTGGGAGACCACAGCGTTCTCGGCCTCCATCATCCGCTCGGTGAGGTAGGTCCAGACAGCGCCCTGCATCCACTCATCGGTCAGCTTCTCAGCTGCCGTAATCTGATTCAGCTTGCCGGTGAGGAACGCGAGCTTCTCGGCCCGAGTCCTGGTTGCCATGCCGGAAAGCTCATCGGCCGTCAGGTAGGTCTTGGCGACACGCTTCAGGAGGTCGCGAGTCTTCTGGGAGCGATAGCGGGGGTCCTCAGTAATTCCGGCGTTGATCAGCCGCTGGAGGCGGTCGCTGGCGGTCGTAGGGCCGGTCTTAGCCTTCACGTCCAGGAAGTTGTTCAGCACGCGCTGGCGGGCCAGCTGCACCTGCGACCCCACGTTGGCCGTGATCATCTGCATCACGCGGGCCTTGGCTTCCGGAGACGCTCCGGCTAGGTCCATGACACGTTCGATGGCGGCCAGCTGCTCGCCGATCACGCGGCTCATCTCGGCGTTGGGTTGTTGAACCAGGCGCGCCAGGTCGATCTTGGCAGGCGCCGGCGGGGCGACCTTCTTCGGCCCGAACTGAGTTCCCTTGAAGCGCCCACGGATTACGTCCTGGGCGAGCTTCAGGGTGGTCGGCGAGTAGTTCAGGAACCCGTCGCGAATCGTGCGCCAGTGAGCGTACTGCGGCAGGTCGAGGCCCTTTTCGATCGCCTCTGGATCCGGATCCTCACCGGCAGCCATTGCGTCACGGTACTGCCCGAGGAGTTCTTCGTTGCCAGCGGCGTCGGTCATCATGGCCTTCCAGCCGGCGTTGAACTCAGCTTCCTTGACCGCGTCCTCGGTGGCTTTCTGCACCTTGGCCTGCGTCGCCGGGCGGGTCATCAGGGCCAACCGTTCGTCAGGCGTGAGCTTGCGATTCGCAGGCTTGGCGGGCTCGGTGACTCCAAGCGCCAGCGCGTTCTCGATGATTTGCTCGATGGCTTCATCCTCAAGAGCGCGTTGTTCCTTCGCCTTCTGGGCGGGCGCCTTCTTGGTCTTGAGGCGCGCCTGGACAGCGCGGTACACGCGGCCGCCGGTGTCAGCTAGCGCCAGGACTCCGAACCGATTCAGCATCTCCTGGAGGTCAGGCTTCTCGCCAACAATCTTCTGGATCTCCGCTTCAGTAAACTGGCCACGGAACTCGGTCATGATCTTGTCGAGCACTCCCTTGACGCTCTCGCCGTTGAAGTTGTCGTAGATGGCCGATGTCAGGAATCCTCGCACGTTGCGGGCCATGGCCACGAAGTCCTTCACGGACGCCCTCAAGCTCGCCAGGTTCCGGCCGAACTCAGACGCCTCAGACTGGCCGATCAGGTAAAGTTCATCGCGGGTCTGGGGACTGAACGCCTCGGAGATTCCGAAATGGTTCCGCAGCGAATTGATCAACTCTGCGACGGTATCGCTACGCCCTTCGGCCTTGGCCTTAGCGATCTTGTCCTTAGCGACACGGACTAACTCCCGTCCAGCCGCCTCCTGGTCTACTCCATCGACGGGAGCGAATAGGTTGTCGGCCACCTGCCGGAACTTCACGCCCGCTTCGTTGAACGTCTCGACTGCCAGCTGGATGCCAGCATTGCGAACTTCAGGGGTGAGCGCCCGGCGTCCAGCCACAACATCCTCAAACCCGCCACGCTTGGTCGTGATCGGTTCGCTGGGCGTGCTGTAAATCATACCGAAGTCGGTAGCCGCACGCTCAGGCAGGCTGGAGACGTCAGCGATAACCTCCGGCGTAGGCTCAGCTGTTGATCCCTGAGCGCGGTCCCAGGCGTACTGCAATGCCGGGCTGAGCTTCAGGCGCAGGCTGGTCGCCCACTGAGATGCACTCTGGATGCCAGCGCGGATCGCGGCGGAGGCGAGCTTGGTGAGGGCTTCAAGAACGCGACGTGCAGACTCCTCGGGCGTCGGGCCTTCGGTGATGCCGGCCTTGGGAGTGATGGACTCAACGAACTGGGCGATGGCGTCAGACGCTTCAGCGGCGGCGTTGCCAAGGTCCATCGTGGTCTGTGCCTTCTCCCGTGCGGCCTTAGCTTCCGCAGCAGCACGGGCAGCGGCTTGAGCCTTCTGCTTGCGGGCTTCGATATCCACGCCTTCTTCGCCGACCAGGGCGAACGGCTCAGCCTGTGTGCTGGAGATTAGGTCGCCCTGCGTTTCTCCAGCTGCGAGGCGAGGTTTGCGCTCTGGGGCAGCCGGCTCTTCTGCCGACGCAGCGGCTGGAGTGTACGCGTCGATGTCGATGTTGATGCCGTCGGGGAGATTGATCTGACCGTAGGTTTCTCCGCCGTCAGCGGTCGCATCCATGGTGTCCGGATCGACAGCGGTGATCGTGAGTTCTGAACCACCAACAGTGATCTTGTCGCCTACCGCCAGGTTGCTGGTGTTGACCGCAACCGGGCCACCTTCTTGGATGGCAGCGTCAAACGCCTGGATCTTCCGGTCCTGCTGAACCTTGGCCGCAAGCTCCCGCATCTGGGGAAGTAAGGCAGCGCGATCGGCCTCCGAGTTTTGCTCAGGGTTTCCTCCAAGCTGTTGGATAGCGCGCTTCTTAACGGTGGCGAGCGCCTTCTGGCGGGCCATCTTTGCGGCGATCGAACCCTTGTCTTGGATGTTTCCAGAGAACACCGGGCTCAGCAGCGCAGGATCCTCGATCAGTCCGAGGTCAGGCGCGATGTCGGTCGCTAGGCGGTCGAACTCCTGGGCGTCTTGGCGCACCCGGGAGACTTTACGTGGGGCTTTAGGTGCAGCCGGCGCAGGAGTCGGCTTCATCCGGTATGTCTGGCCGGTTTTTTCCGCCTTCCCTGTGGAAACTAATTTTTCCCACATACGAAGTGCTGATTCACTTAGGCTACCAGCGCTTCCGCTGGTCAATCCGCTGCCCTCTGCTTCCAATTCCGAGTGAATCTGTTCGTAGGCCTTGGGGCCAATCCCCATTCCAGGCGTATCAACCACCACCATTTCAACCCTCCATGTGCCGTCCTCGTTTCGCGCCAGATTTGCCTGCCCTGCCCGCTGTCCTCCTGCGTCAATTTGATACTCGCGGTTTTCCTTATCTGCGCCGAACTCGCTAGTTTTTCTAACGCCTACTGTCGGCTCCTCCGCAACTGCCGCCGGAGCCTCAGCCGCCACCGCAGCCACCCCAGGCTTAGCCCACCCAGTCGTTTCATCGAACTCAAACCCAGCCTGCTCCAGCTGGCGCACGCGGCCGGCGAGTTGCTCGAAGCGGTCCAGCTGGTCACCTTCCAGTATGTCGTACACCGAACCGCCTTGGGCCGCATCAAGGATGCCGTTGTACTCCTGCGTCTCCTCGATGGTCAGCGGCTGGACTTCAGTGGCAGGGGTGGCGGGAGTTTCAGCGGCGGCAGCAGGCGGTTCCGCAACAACCGGCTCAGAGAGACCCAGTCGGTTATGCATCCCGCGCAGTTCTTCAAGCTCGTCAGGCTGAATGGTGCCAGAGGAGGCTTTGTTCCGGAGATCGTCCAAGCGAACCACGTCAATCAGAGGGACTCCGGGAGTCTCCTCATCAACAACATCCGTCTCCAGAGCCATGTCTGGAATCTTGGCTTCTTCCCCAGGAGCGCCACCAGTCACAGGCGGCGGAACGATGTTAATTGGCCCGGAAGGAGCGCCGCCGGAATTGATGCCAGCGAGGGTGGCGGTGGAGTTGGGGAGGAGTTCCGCGTTGTTTCCTCCGACTGAAGACCGAGCGGCTGGGTCTTCGCTGAGAAGATTTAACAGACTTCCTGGCTCCGGTTCTGCAAGCGGCCGC
>JBAPUB010000089.1:0-17022 GCA_049282455.1 Actinomycetes bacterium | reverse complement strand
GTCATGCAGTACGGCATGAGCGACCGGGTTGGTGCGATCCGCCTGGGCCAGCAGCAGGGTGAGGTCTTCCTCGGCCGTGACATGGGACACGTCAAGGACTACTCCGAGGGCATCGCGCAGGTCGTCGACGACGAAGTGCGCAGGCTCATCGAGACCGCGCACCAGGAGGCCTACGAGGTCCTCGTCGAGAACCGAGACGTGCTCGACACGCTGGTCACTGCTCTGCTCGAGCGCGAGACGCTCGACAAGGGCGAGGTCGCCGAGATCTTCACCGCGCTGGTCAAGCGGGCGCCCCGCTCGGTGTGGCTGTCGGCGAGCACCCGTCCGGTCTCCGAGCGCGGCCCTGTGCTGTCACCCAAGGAGCTGGCCTTGTTGCAGGGACCGTCGAACGGTGGCTCGTCGAACGGGAACGGCAGCGGCAGCAACGGTTCGTCGGCGCAGGCTGCCGACCCGGGCGCGCAGCCGGCCGAACCGCCCGCCACTGACGTGCCCTCGCCGGAGTAGCGGGTGGTCGATCGCATCTCCTTGGGTGAAGGCACTGCCGGCCCGACCGCGCAGCCTGGGCCGTTCGACCACGCCAGGGCCGAAGCGGCGGTTCGCGAGCTCCTGCTCGCGGTGGGTGAGAACCCCGACCGCGATGGTCTGCGTGACACCCCGGCCCGCGTGGCACGCATGTACGCCGAGACTTTCGCCGGGTTGTGGCAGGCGCCGTCCGATGTGCTGACCACGACGTTCGACATCGGCCACGACGAGATGGTCATGGTCAAGGACATCGAGGTCTACTCCACCTGCGAGCACCACCTGGTGCCATTTCACGGGGTCGCCCACGTGGGGTACATCCCGAGCGAGTCCGGTCGGATCACGGGCCTGTCGAAGCTCGCGCGACTGGTCGACGTGTTCGCCCGGCGTCCCCAGGTCCAGGAGCGGCTCACCACCCAGATCGCCGACTCGCTCGTCGAGCTGCTCGAGCCACGTGGCGCCATCGTCGTCGTCGAGTGTGAGCACCTGTGCATGTCGATGCGAGGCGTGCGCAAGCCCGGCGCGCGGACGGTGACCTCGGCCGTCCGCGGTCAGATGCGGGACCCGACGACGCGCTCAGAGGTCATGAGCCTGATCCTCGACCCGCGCTGACGGGCCGGCCAACCCCTAGGCTCCTGGCGTGCCTCCTCGCCCCCCGGTCGTCGGTCTGCCGCACCAGCTGGACCGTGACCGCTGCCTGGTGATGGGGGTGGTCAACGTCACCACTGACTCGTTCTCCGACGGGGGTTCGTACTTCGACGCCGACCGCGCGGTGGCCCACGGCCTGGGCCTGTCGAGAGACGGCGCCGACATCGTCGACGTGGGTGGTGAGTCGACCAGACCCGGTGCTCGACGGGTGAGCGTGGCCGACGAGACCGCGCGGGTGCAGCCGGTGATCGAGCGACTTGTGGCCGCCGGTGTCCTGGTGAGCGTCGACACGATGCGTGCCCAGGTCGCGGAGGTCGCTGTCGCTGCCGGAGCTGTGCTGGTCAACGACGTGAGCGGGGGGCTTGCCGACCCGGACATGCTGCCGTTCCTGGCGTCCTCGCAGGTCCCCTGCGTGCTCATGCACTGGCGTGGCCACAGTCGCTCGATGATGCAGCTCACCGAGTACCCGAACGGCGTCGTGGCCGACGTGCGAGATGAGCTGCGCGAGCGCATGCAGGCGGCCGAGTCGGCCGGGGTGGACCCCGAGCGGATCGTGGTCGACCCAGGGATCGGGTTCGCCAAGCAGCCGGACGACAACTGGCCGTTGCTCGCGCGTCTCGAGGAGCTCATGGAGCTCGGCCGTCCGGTTCTCGTCGGTGCCTCGCGGAAGAGGTTTCTGGGCGACCTGCTCATGGCAGCCGGTCGACCGAGCGAACCTGGCGACCGCGACGTCGCCACGGCTGCGGTGTCGGCGTTGGTCGCGGCTGCGGGAGCGTGGTGCGTGCGGGTCCACGACGTGGCGCCGACGATGGACGCCGTCCGGGTCGCGGCCGCATACCGGGACGCAGGCCGGTCATGAGCGCGGACACCGATGTGCTGGCGGTGGAGGCTGCGAACGCCTCGCTGTACGACGCGTTCGAGCGCGCAGACGTAGACGCGATGGCGAGGGTCTGGGTCGACGGCGACCTCGCGAGCCGTGCCTGGTGCGTCCACCCTGGCTCGGGGCCGGTCGTGGGGCGCGACGACGTCCTGCGGTCGTGGACGTTGCTGATGGCCAACACCGCCTACATCCAGTTCGTGCTCACCAGCGTCTTGGTCATGGTCGACGGCGACCACGCGGTGGTCACGTGCATGGAGAACATCCTCACCTCCCAGACCGACGACGGCGACCTCGGAGGCGGGGCCGCGGTGGCGACGAACCTGTTCGTCCGCACCGACGGGCGCTGGCGGCTGTGGCTCCACCACGCGTCACCGATCCTGACCGCGGAAGGTGGCTCACCATGACCGATCACATCCAGGTCGTCGGGATCCGGGCGTTCGGCCACCACGGGGTCCTTCCAGCGGAGAGGCGCGACGGGCAGGAGTTCGTGGTCGACCTCGACCTCGAGCTCGATCTCGCGCGCGCGGCGCAGTCCGATGACCTGGCAGACACAGTCGACTACGCCACGCTGGCCACCCGCGTCGTCGGCGTCGTGAGCTCGGACCCGGTCGACCTGATCGAGACGCTGGCCGACCGGCTGGCCTCCATGGTTCTCACCGAGGCCCAGGTCGATGCGGTCACGGTCACCGTGCACAAGCCGCACGCACCGGTCGGAGTGCCGTTCGCCGACGTCGCAGTGTCCCTGCGCCGGAGCCGCCGGTGACCGCGCACCGTGCAGCGCTCGCGTTGGGCAGCAACCTCGGGGACCGCCTCCACTTCCTGCGGTCGGCTGTCGATGAGCTCGGCTGCACGCCCGGGGTCGAGGTCGTGGCGGTGTCCCGCGTCTACGAGACGGAACCGGTCGGCGGGCCCGAGCAGCCTCGCTACCTCAACGCCGTCGTTGTCATGGATACCGTGCTGAGCGGGCGGCAGATGTTGGAGCTGGCTCAGCGGCTCGAGCAGCGGGCCGGTCGAGTACGCACGGTTCGCTGGGGTGCACGAACCCTCGACGTCGACGTCCTGGCCGTCGGCGACCAGCGGGTCGACGAGGCCGACCTGGTCATTCCTCATCCACTGCTGCACCGGCGCGGGTTCGTGCTCGTTCCGTGGGCCGAGGTCGACCCCGACTTCGAGGTGCCGGGCCTCGCACGTGTCGCGGATCTTCTGGCCGGCCTCGCCCAGCTGGACGGCGATGCGTCCGACATCCGGCCCACCGAGCTCGAGATCGGGATGCCGTCGTGAAGCCCACCTCGTGGCGCACCTTGCTCGTGGTCGGCGTGCTGGGCGCGGTCAGCGGCTGGGCGCTGGTGAGTGTGTGGAAGTCCTGGGGTGGGGCGCCGCCGGGCGTGCCGTGGACGGCACCGCTGACCCTCGCCGCCCTGGCTGCGGGCTTCGCCGTCGCGGCGGTGACCCTTCGACCGCGCCTGCGTCGTGAAGAGGGGCATCGCCCGGTCGACCCGTTCGTCGCGGCGCGAGCAGCCGTCCTCGCCATGGCTGGGTCGAGGGCGGGAGCCTTCCTGGCCGGCGGCTACCTCGGCTATGGCGTGTACCTGCTGTCCGACCTGAGCAACGACTACCGGCGGTCCCTGGTGATCCCCGTGGCCATCAGCCTGTTTGCGGGGCTGGCGCTCATGTTCGCGGCCCTGTGGCTCGAGCACGTGTGCCGCATCCCGCCCGACCACGATGAGCCCGGGGCAGGCGCCGCGCCGGCGTGAGCGGGCGGTCGACCGCCTCCCGGTGGGCCGCAATCGTGACCGAAGTCCGAGACCGCGTCACCCCTTCGGCGTACCCTTCCTCCATGGCCAGTGCCCGACACGCCCGCTCGAAGCAGTCTCGACCCGGCGTCTTCCCCCTCGTCCTCGTCGCTCTCGCGGCCCTCAGCCTTGCCGTCGCGGCAGCGTTCGTCGACGACCCGGCTCTGCTGCGGGCTGCCGTGGTGACAGCCGCCGTGCTCGTGGTGGTGGCCACGTGGTTGGCGTGGTCGGCGAGCAGCAACGCGTTCGAGCAGGCCCGCGGGGAGTCACGCTCGTTGCGACGTGAGCTGGGCGACGTACGCCGCGAGCTGGCGCAGGTGCACGACGTCAGTGCGATGTTGGCGGGCGAGGTAGCGCGCCTGAGGGCGCACCTGGAGGAGTACGTGCTTCCGCTGTCGTCGGAGCCTGAGCCGGTCTACCCGTCGTTGCACCTTCCGTTGGTCCGCGCTGCTTTCGGCGAGCTGGCGAAGGCACCGACGGATGCGTCGCGACCCGTCGCACCGCCGTCGGAGGTTCCGCCCGCGGTGAGTGCCGACAGCGGGTCGGAGGGCCGTCCGTCGCGTCAGCTGGTCGACCTGACCCGTGCGCCGTCGCCTGAGCGCTCTGCTGAGCGGATCGCCCGCGGAGCCTGACCGACCATCGCGCTACTTGTCGACGTCACCCACCACGAAGAACATCGATCCCAGGATCGCGACCATGTCCGGGACCAGCTGGCCGGGCAGCATCTCGCGAAGCACCTGGACGTTGTTGAACGATGCTGTTCGTAGCTTCAGCCGCCACGGCGTCTTCTCGCCCCGCGACACGAGGTAGTACCCGTTGATGCCCAACGGGTTCTCGGTCCATGCGTAGGTGTGCCCCTCGGGGGCCTTGAGCACCTTGGGCAGCCTGGTGTTGATCGGTCCCGGCGGTAGCGTGCGCAGCCGGTCGAGGCAGGCGTCGGCGAGATCGAGCGAGACGTGCAGCTGGTCGCGCAGCACCTCGAACCGGGCCAGGCAGTCGCCGTCGCTTCTCGTGACGACCCTCAACACGTCGCCGAGCTCGGGGTACGCGAGGTAGGGGTCGTCACGACGAAGGTCCATGTCGACGCCCGAGGCGCGAGCGATCGGCCCGCTGACCCCGTACTGCATGATCTGGTCCTGGCTGAGCACTCCGACGCCTTTGGTCCGCGCGCGGAAGATCTCGTTGCCGAAGATCAGGTTCTCCAGCTGCGGGACCTGACGGCGGACCTGGGCGACGGCGTCACCGGCTCGGTCCAGCCAGCCGTTGGGGAGGTCCTCCTTGAGGCCGCCCACTCGATTGAACATGTAGTGCATGCGCCCCCCGGAGACCTCCTCCATGACGGCTTGCAGCACCTCGCGCTCGCGGAACGCGTAGAACACCGGGGTGATGGCCCCGACCTCCAGTGGGTAGGAGCCGAGGAACATGAGGTGGTTCAGCGCCCGGTTGAGCTCGGTCAGCAGCGTCCGTGCCCATACGGCCCGCACGGGCACCTCCATGCCGATCATCCGCTCGACGGCCAGCACGACGCCGAGCTCGTTGCTGAAGGCGCTGAGCCAGTCGTGGCGGTTGGCCAGCATGATGACCTGGCGGTAGTCGCGCACCTCGAACAGCTTCTCCGCACCGCGGTGCATGTAGCCGATCATCGGCTCGGCGTGCACGATCCGCTCGCCGTCCAAGGTGATGAGCAGACGCAGCACACCGTGGGTGGCGGGGTGCTGCGGGCCGATGTTCAGCAGCATGTCCGTGGTGGCCAGGCCGTCGCCCCCGATGCCGGACGCGACGACGCGCTGCTGCGCGGAGTCCGAGGACGTCGAGGTCACGCCCCGATCGTGCCAGAAGGCCGGCCCCTCGGTGGGGGACCGGCCTTCTGGGTCGTGGGGTGCTGTTCGGCTACTTGGCGTTGGGGTCGTGGTGCTCGCCGGGCAGCAGGCCCTTGTCGTGGTGCTCGAGGGCGATCTCGTCAGCAGCCGTGACACCTTCCGGAAGGTCGATGGTGTGCTTCGGCCCAGTGAACCAGTGCTTGGCCGAGACGTGCCAGCCGATCCACAGTGCCAGCAGGGCCACGCCCATCACGATCGGCGTGTAGTTGACGTACTTCCATGCGAAGCCGTCGTCGGTCGGGAACCCGTAAAGGTTGTTGGGCAGGATCGCGATGATCGAGGTGACGATGATCTCGAGCACCGCGATGGGTGCCATCCACTTCCACTTGTTGCCCAGGTTCCAGCTGCCCTGTACGAACGACGACCCGGCCCGCCAGCGCAGGTAGATCGGGATCGCGAAAGCGGTGTACAGGCCCACCACGCCGATGCTGACGACCGCGCTGAAGGCGACCGGAGTGGGAACCCCGAAGAGGTCCACCGTGATCAGCGCGGGCGAGGTCAGCAGGACCGCGACCACAGCCGTCAGGAGGACGCCGTTGACCGGCACCTTGGCGTGGTTCAGCCTCGACCAGTGCTGGGCGCCGGGGACGGCGCCGTCGCGGCTGAACGCGTACAGCATGCGGGTACAGCTCGTCATGCAAGCCACGGCGCAGAAGAACTGGCCGATGGTCGCCACACCCAGGACGAAGCTCGCCCAGTTCGGACTCAGGGCCTGGCTGAAGATGATGTTCACAAAGCCCAGGCCTTGGGTGACCTGATCGACGTCCTGGACGGCGAACAGGAAGCTGAGAAGCAGGATCCAGCCACCGATCGCTGAGTAGAAGATCGACTGCCAGATCCCCCGGGCCGCCGAGTTCGCTGCCGAGTGCGTCTCCTCGGACAGGTGGGCGGAGGCGTCGTAGCCGGTGATCGTGTACTGGGTGAGGATCGCGCTGAGGGGGAGGACGAAGAAGACGAATCCCCACCCGCTGGTCTTGCCGTCGAACATGCCGGTGTTGTTGACCGTCGTGGTGAACACGTCATGGACGCTCTGGTGGTGTGCCGGCATGAAGATCAGGATCAGCACGATCACGCTGGCCCCGACCACGTGCCACCAGACGGAGATGTTGTTGAAGATGGCCAGGAGCCGACTGCTGAAGATGTTGACCAGGGAGATCAGGATCAAGATCACCACGAAGATGCCGAACACACGAGGCAGCGAGTACCCGGCCGCCCACCCGGTGCTGTAGGTGTCGAGGGTGAGGTCGAGGAACGTGGCACAGCCGTACGCCACCGACGCCACGATGGCGAGCAGCCCGATCAGGTTCAGCCATCCCGTGTAGTACCCGGCCTTGGGTCCGCCGAGCTTGGACGCCCACCAGTAGATGCCTCCCGAGGTCGGGTAGGCGGAGACGAGCTCGGACATGCACAGACCGATGATCAGGATGAAGGCCGAGAGGACGGGCCAGCCGATGGCGATCGCAGCCGGCCCACCGTTGTTCCACCCGACGTAGAACGTGGTGAAGCAGCCGGCCAGGATCGAGATGATCGAGAACGAGATCGCGAAGTTGGAGAAACCGCTCCACGTGCGGCTGAGCTCTTGTTTGTAGCCGAGCTCTGCCAGGCGCTTCTCGTCGGCGTCTTGAAGCTTGTTGATATCGGTCACGCGCACTCCTCGGGAGGCGGCGGGCTTCCGAGCGCCCGCGTCATGGGCGCTTTCTAGCAGCGTTGGTCACGTTCTGTGTGGCCTTCGACACAAAACCCTGGTCCCGATTTGGTCAAGATTCATACCGAACGGTAACTGGGTCCGAGGCACCGAGCCGTCGGGCGCAACTAGCCTGGGCTGATGGCCCCCTTCGACGCCGTGGCCCCGCAAACCGCAGCCACCGACCCGTTCCAGGGCCCGCCGGGAGGGTGGACCCCCGTCTCGCCTCGGTTGGCTGCGGCCCGCCGGCTCCTGGCCAGCGCCACGGTCGTCGGACTCACCGCCCTCGCGATCGCGGTCGCGGTCGCTGCGGGGGTGCCCGAGTGGGGCTTCGTCGCGCTCGTCCTCGGGCTTGGCGCACTGGTCTGGTGCTACTGGCTCATCGGACGGCAGGTGCGCGCCATGGGCTACGCCGAGCGCTCCGACGACCTGCTCGTGGTGAGCGGGATCTTGTTCCGAAGGCTGGTGATCGTCCCCTACGGCCGCATGCAGCTGGTCGACGTCAACCGCGGTCCTATCGACCGCCGGTTCGACCTGGCCACCGTCCAGCTCCACACGGCCGCGGCGACCTCCGATGCGGCCATCCGCGGGCTCACCCCGGACGTCGCAGCCCGGCTGCGTGACCAGCTCGCGGCCCTCGGGGAACAGCGCAGCGCTGGGCTGTGACCGAGCCGACCCCCCAGCCCGTCCAGCCTCGGTGGCGCGCGACCTCCCCGCGCGCCGTCCACCCCGTGACCCCGTTCGTCAAGGCGGTCCGGGTCTTCCCCGCGTTCGCTGCCTTCTTCGCCTTCGAAGGCATGGGCTCCGCCCGCTCCCTCGGCCCACTCGGTGTGGGGGCCCTGCTCGTGGCCATCGTCGTGGCGACGGCCACGGTGGCCTGGCTGCAGTGGAGCCGGTTCCGGTTCTGGTTCGACGACGACGGTGACCTCCGCGTCCGGTCGGGAGTGCTGCAGGTGAACGAGCGGCGGGTGCAGGTCTCGCGGCTCCAGTCGGTCGACGTCACGCAGCCTCTGGTGGCGCGCCTGTTCGGGCTGGCTGCCGTGCGCCCCGACGTCGCGGGGACCGGCGACAAGGGAACGAGGATCGAGTACCTCGCGTACGACGACGCACAGCACCTGCGAGCCGAGCTCCTCGCCCGGTCCGCGGGTCTTCGGATGGCCGACGGCGAGGATGCGCCGGAGGCTCCGGAGCGAACGGTGGTGACGGTCCCGCCCGGGGTTCTCCTCGAGAGCCTGGTGCTTCAGCCGGTGACCATCGTGACGACCGTGGTGGCGGTCTCGTTCATCACCTTCGCCGTCGTGACCGGTCAGTGGGCTGCGCTGCTCCCCAGCATGGCCATCGTGGCGGCCCCGCTCTTCGTCGTCGGAGGGCAGTTCCTCACCTGGTTCGGGTTCACGGTGTCGGAGTCACCCGACGGTCTGCGGCTGCGCTACGGCCTGACGGAGCACCGGGCCCAGACCGTGCCACCCGGGCGCGTGCAGGCCGTTCGGATCGAGGCTCCGGTGATGTGGCGGCACCGGGGGTGGGTGAAGGTGACCGTCAACGTGGCCGGGGCCACCGGCGGCGACGAGGCCAAGCAGCGGCCTTCGACGTTGATCCCTGTAGCCCCCCTGGAGCTGGCCCGCTCGGTGATCGCCCAGGTGCTGCCCGGGACCGACCCGCTCGCGGTCGAGGTGGTCGCGGTCCCAACGCGAGCACGGTGGCGCTCACCCCTGCAGCACCGCCGGCTGGCCACGGGGTCCGACGACTTCGTCCTGGTGGCTCGCCATGGCTGGTTGGTTCCGACGTGGGACGCCGTTCCGCACGCCCGCACGCAGAGCGTCCGAGTGACTCAGGGGCCTTGGCAGCGTCGGCTTCGACTGGCCTCGGTGCACGTCGACTCGACACCGGGTCCGGTACGGATCAAGGCGGCTCAGCGTGGTGCCGAGGAGGCACGTTTCCTGGCGGAGGCGCAGAGCGAGCGTGCAAGACTCGCGCGAGCGACCGCGGGACCTCAGCGGTGGATGCAGCCAACGGAGGAACGTCAATGACGAAGCCGCTCTCGTCCTGGTGGTACGCGCTGCCGCTGTCCATCGCCATCGTCTCGGTGGTCGCCGGCGGCCTGGTCATCGGCTACCAGCTCGGTGCGGCGGGCCGGGTCGCCGTCGCCGAGATCGACGAGATCGCGTCGGTGCCCGCCCTCGGCCTGCGCATCACGTTCGTGTCGGGCGAGCAGCGCACGCTGTACGCGACAGCGCCCGTCGTCTGGGACCAACAGGCGGCTGCGCCGGGGCAACGGCCGTGCTCGGTGAAGGCGATCGATGGTCAGGCGGCGCCGGTGGTGACGTCGTTGACCGATCCTGGAGGTCGCGACGCAGCTCTGGAGGTCAACGGAGTGCGGTGGTACGCCTGGTACCAGATCCGTGCCATCCAGCCAGGCCAGCTGCTCGTCTCCTGCAGTGCGTTGCCTGGTGTTCGTTTCGCTTTGGGTCCCTGGCTCAACCCGCACGACTACGCAGGCTTCGGCGTGGCAGGTGCCGTTGCGTTCGGTGCGATGGCGCTCGGACTGCTGGTCGCCCTGACGGTTGCCGCGGCGCTCGTGGCCGTGTCGCTCATCCGTCGGTCCAAGCGGCTGGCAGCCGACCCGGCCCCACCGGCGGCCGGCAGCACGTCGGAAATCTCGATGCGTCTGCCCTGAACCAGCCAGAGGAAGGCACCGAGCCCCGCCGGGTCGCGCAGCTCGGCTGCGACCCCGGCGTTGGCGAGGGCGGCGAGGTACTCCGCAGGTGCTGACGACGCCCGGGACAGCGGAGGTCGTCCCCCACTGACCCCCAGGGCCTCGAGGGCCTCTCGCTGCGTCATGAGCAATGTGGCTGTGGCGCCCGCGCTGCGTCCTGCCTGGCCGCAGGAGTCCATCGCCACGTGCGCGGTGATGTCGCACGAGCCGTCCGGGACGGCGGCGACCATCCGACCGGCGCGGTAGGCGGTGAGCGTCCCGCCGGCGAACGCGCGCGACTGACGCTGCGCCCGGAGGTGCCCGTAGTCGATGGCCACCGCGACCCCGCGGTCCACGTGTGCGACGACGTCCGCCCACGCCCGGTCCCGGGTGGCGCCGCACTCGAGGCGGTCACCGACGTGGGCGGACTCCGGCGGCCACCAGTGCTGAAGCCAGCGAAGGTCCTCATCGTCGACCGGGCCCGCGGGTGCCTCGTCACCTGTCGTCGGGTCCACCTCGATGGTGCGTGCTCCGCTCGTCGTGACCTCGACGACGTCGAGCGGCACGTTGTCCAGCCACTCGTTGGCCAGCACGAGACCCACAACGCGGTCCGGCACCACGTCGGTCCAGGAGATGCTCGGATGCGAAGCATCCGGTCGAGGCGCAAGCTCCACGGCGACGATGTGCAGGCGGTCCAGGAGCTCGTCATCGCTGGTCAGGTCGAGCTGGGTGGCGATGTGCGTGAGCAGCTCACCCCGGCCGGCGCCGACGTCGACCAGGTCGAGTCGGGGTGGTCGCCCGAGTGCGTCGTCGACCCGGCGAAGCAGCGAGAGCACGGCCGTGGCGAACAGGGGACCGGTGTGTGCGCTGGTCCGGAAGTGGGCCGAAGGACCCTCGCCGGCGGTGAAGAAGCCGTGCGGTCCGTACAGCGCGGACTGCATCGCGGCCTGCCAGGTCATCACCGGGTGGACGCTAGCGGGCGCCCGCACCCTACGCTGGTGCCGACCACCGTCCGGTACCCCTCGAGGACTGGAACCTGGAATGGCTCACCCGACCGACCCGGCCGACCCGGACCTGTCGACGTCCCGCGTCGCGTCGTCGTCGTCCTCCGAACCTTCGCTGGCCACGTCTCCCACGCAGCGCCCCGGGCGGCTGACGGTCGGGGTGATCGGGGCGGGTCGGGTCGGGGCGGTGCTGGGGGCGGCGCTGACCCGGGCCGGGCACCGGGTGGTCGCGGCGTCCGGGGTCTCCGACCGGTCGGTCGCCCGGGCCGAGGCTCTGCTTCCGGGGGTTCCGCTGCTGCCCCCACCGGACGTCGCAGCTTCAGCGGACCTCCTGCTCCTGGCCGTGCCCGACGACTCACTCGCCGACCTCGTGCGCGGGTTGGTCTCCGCCGGCGTGGTCAGCCGAGGCCAGCTCGTGGTCCACACCAGTGGCCGCTGGGGCACGCACGTGCTCGAGCCGGCCACTCGGGTCGGCGCCCTCCCGCTGGCGCTGCACCCGGTCATGACATTCACCGGCACGTCGATCGATCTCACGCGGCTCGCCGGGTGCGTGTTCGGCGTGTCTGCGCCCGAGGCACTGATGCCGATCGCCGACGCGCTCGTGCTGGAGATGGGAGCGGAGCCGGTCGCCGTCGACGACGAGCACCGCGAGCTGTACCACGCGGCCCTCGCGCACTCGGCCAACCATCTGGTCACTTTGGTCGCGTCGTCGTCGGAGCTCTTGGCGGCTGCTGGCGTCGAGGACCCCGCCCGGCTGCTGGGACCGTTGCTGAGTGCTGCGCTCGACAACGCCTTGCGTTCGGGCGACGCGGCACTGACCGGCCCGGTGGCTCGAGGTGACGCACAGACTGTGGCAGCACACGTCGCGGCCATCGAGGAGGTCTCGCCGAGCACGCGGGCTGCGTATGTCGCACTGGCCCGGCTCACGGCCGACCGGGCCCTGGCCAGCGGTCTGCTCGACGCGGTCCATGCGGAGTCGCTGCTCGACGTGCTCTCCGACTCCGAGCGCACCCGATGACCGCCGTGGCGCGCACCCGCGACGATCTCGCGCGCATGCGTGCGAAGGCCACCCAGGACGGCACCGTGGGTCCGGTGGCCGTCGTCATGACCATGGGCGCACTGCACGCAGGCCATGTGGAGCTGATCCGCCAGGCCAGGCAACGCAGTGCTGTCGTCGTCGTGACGGAGTTCTTGAACCCGCTTCAGTTCGCACCGGGAGAGGACCTGAGCAAGTACCCCCGGACGTTCGACGTCGACCTCGAGCTGTGCCGGCGCGAAGGAGTCGACCTGGTTTTCGCTCCAGGTGTCGACGAGGTCTACCCGTTGGGCGAACCGATGGTGACCGTGTCGGCCGGAGCCGTCGGCGACGTCCTTGAGGGCCGTAGCCGACCCGGTCACTTCGACGGAGTCCTCACCGTCGTGGCCAAGCTGCTGCACCTGATCGACCCGGACCTCGCGTTCTTCGGTCGCAAGGACGCCCAACAGCTGTGGCTGATCGGCCGGATGGTCGAGGACCTCGACCTGCCCGTCGAGGTCGTTGCTGTGCCAACCGTGCGGGACGAGTCCGGGTTGGCGCTGTCCAGCCGGAACACCTACCTCGGACCGCAGGACCGCCACTCGGCCCTGGCGCTGTGGCAGGCGTTGGTCCGCGCCCAGCACCTGTCGGGCCGGACTGGGCCCGGTGAGGTGGTCCGCGCCGTGTCCGAGATCCTCTCGGCGGCCCCGGGTGTCGACACCGACTACGTGGCCCTGGTCGACCCCGCGACGTTCACGCCGGTGGCCGAGGACCACGTCGGCGAGGCGATCGTGCTCGTCGCGGCCCGGGTGGGACCGACGCGACTCATCGACAACACCTCAGTGACGTTTGGGGGGAGCTGACCCGTGCTGCTGGCGATAGACGTGGGTAACACCCACACCGTGCTGGGACTCTTCGACGGTGAACGCCTCGAGCAGTCCTGGCGGATCAAGACCGACGCACGTGCAACCGCAGACGAGATGGTGCTCACCTACCGAGGGCTTCTCCAGGACGAACCACCCATCACCGGGATCTGCCTGTGCTCCACCGTTCCGTCGGTGCTGCACGAGCTGCGCGCGATGCTCGAGCGCTACTACCCGCATCTGCCGACCGTGATCGTCGAGCCGGGCATCCGCACCGGCGTCCCGATCCTGACCGACAACCCCAAGGAGGTCGGAAGCGACCGGATCGTCAACACTCTGGCCGCCCACGAGATGTTCGGCGGACCGTGCATCGTCGTCGACTTCGGGACGTCGACCAACCTCGACGTCGTCAGTGCAAGAGGCGAGTTCCTCGGCGGCGCCCTGGCGCCCGGGATCGAGATCTCCCTCGAGGCACTGGCTCAGCGTGCGGCCCAGCTTCGCAAGGTCGAGCTGGTGGCTCCTCGGACGGTGATCGGGAAGAACACCGTCGAGGCACTGCAGTCGGGAGCGTTGTACGGGTTCGCCGGACAGGTCGACGGCCTGGTCCGACGGATCATTGCCGAGCTGGGGGTCGAGGTCACGGCAGTGATCGCCACCGGAGGGCTTGCACCCATCGTCATCGGTGAGACCGAGTCAGTGACCGACCACGAGCCGGACCTCACCCTGCACGGTCTACGGCTGGTGTTCGAGCGCAACCAGGACACCTGATCGGTCAGCGTCGCGCTCGGTACACGATCGTCTCGTAGGGAAGGTCGAAGGTGGTGCGGCCCGCGAGCCCCGGATGGTCGATCGACAGGTCTCGCACCTGCGAGAGCGTGCGGTTCCGGTCCGGGTGCAGCGCGACGTGGCTGTAGGTGTCGACAAGCCCGACCAGCGCGTCGGCGTCCAGGGTCTGGTGGTTGCGGAACGTGGCGCGCTCCACCCGCCCGAACCACGGTTCGATCTCGGGCACGCCCAGGTCCCGAGAGCCCGAGCGCGCGTCACTTCGTCCGACGATCGCTGACAGGGCCTCCACCCAGTCGACGTCGTCGTCGCGGACGTTCCACAAGACGACGAGGTGACCACCGGGGCGTACCACTCGGGCCATCTCCGGCAGGGCGACGGTGAGGTCGAACCAGTGGAACGCCTGGGCCACGAAGAGCGCATCCACGGACTCGTCTTCGAGTGGGAGGGACTCAGCCGAACCGTCGACGACCTCGACGTCTGCCCCGAGCCGGGTCGTGGCTTGATCCCGCATTCCCCGGTCGGGCTCGACGGCCACGACCTGGTGACCACAGCGAACAAGGACTCCTGAGAGCAGACCCGTGCCGGCTCCGACGTCGACGACCCGTTGCCGTTGTTCACCGATCGCCCACAGGACGGCTTCGGGTGGGTAGGACGGGCGGTAGCGGTCGTACTCGGCGGCTCGCTCCCCGAAGGACAGCCGTCGTGTCTCCGCGGGAACCCCCCTGCCGGAGTGTGCGTCACGTCCTGCGTCCATATGTAGATGCTGCCACGGAGGCCCGCTCGGTAGCCTGGTCGGTCATGAGCACCCCGCAGCTGCCATCGGACAGCATCCCCGAGCAGATGCAGGTGCGCCGCGAGAAGCTGGAACGGATCCGCGGCGAGGGTCGTGACGCGTACGAGTTCGACTACCCGCGGACGACGACGGTCGCGGCACTGCGCACGCAGTTCCCCGACCTCGAGCCAGATGTGGCGACCGGACAGCGGGTGGGCATCGCGGGTCGGGTCATGCTCAACCGGGTCAGTGGCAAGATCGCCTTCGCGACGCTGCGTGAGGCCGACGCCGAGATCCAGGTGATGCTCACCCTCGATGACAGCGGGGAGCTGCTCCTCAAGCAGTGGAAGTCAGACGTCGACCTCGGCGACCACGTCGGAGTGACCGGTGAGGTGATCTCGAGTCGGCGTGGCGAGCTGAGCGTGCTGGCCGACAGCTTCGTGATCACCAGCAAGTGCCTGCGGCCGCTGCCGGACAAGCACAAGGGGCTGTCCGACCCCGAGCAGCGCGTGAGACAGCGTTACGTCGACCTCATCGTGCGTCCCGAGGCCCGCGAGATGATGCTGATGCGAACGGCCGTCGTGCGCAGCCTGCGTGAGTCGCTCCAGGAGCGCGGGTTCATCGAGGTCGAGACGCCCATGCTGCAGGTGATGCACGGCGGGGCGAACGCGCGGCCGTTCGTCACGCACATCAACGCCTACGACATGGCGTTGTACCTGCGGATTGCTCCCGAGCTCTACCTGAAGCGGCTGATCGTCGGGGGTGCCGACCGGGTCTTCGAGATCAACCGGAACTTCCGGAACGAAGGCGCCGACTCGTCGCACAACCCCGAGTTCACGATGCTGGAGATGTACGAGTCGTACGGCGACTACGACACGATGCGCCTGCTGACCCAGCACATCATCCAGCAGGCTGCGACCGCGGCGTTCGGTGCCCCGGTCGCCAGGCGGGTCCAGCCTGACGGGTCCATCCACGAGTTCGACCTGTCCGGCGACTGGCCGGTCAAGACGGTCATCGGTTCACTGTCGGAGGCCTTGGGCGAGGACGTCGGTCTCGACACTCCGGTCGAGGTGCTGCGCGCCTACGCGGACAAGTTCGGGGTCGACGAGCCCGCTGACGCCAGCGTCGGGATGCTGCTGGAGGAGCTGTACGTGGTGCTCGTCGAGTCCAAGACCACGACACCGGTCTTCTACAAGGACTTCCCGAAGGAGAACGCCCCACTGACGAGGGTTCACCGCGAGGACCCGAGGCTGACCGAGAAGTGGGACCTCGTGTGCTGGGGGGCCGAGCAGGGCACGGGCTACTCCGAGCTCATCGACCCGATCGACCAGCGCGAGCGGTTCGTGCAGCAGGCTGCGCGCGCTGACCGTGGCGACCTCGAGGCCATGCGTCTCGACGAGGACTTCTTGCGCGCTCTGGAGTACGGCATGCCGCCGACGGGCGGGCAGGGCATGGGCATCGACCGGCTGATGATGACCCTCACCGGCCTCGGGGTGCGCGACACGATTCTGTTCCCCCTCGTGAAGCCCGAGTAGTCCCCGTCATGACTTCTGGCCAGCCGCTCGACGTCCTCATCCGTGAGGCCCGAACATCAGATGTCACCACGATCCGCGCGCTGGTGGACACCTACGCGGCCGAGCGAATCCTGCTCAGCAAGGCGACGGTCACGTTGTTCGAGGACGTCCAGGAGTTCTACGTCGCCGAAGTCGATGGCGAGATGGTCGGTTGCGGTGCCCTGCACGTGCTGTGGGAGGACCTCGCCGAGGTCCGCACGCTCGCGGTCGACCCCCGTGTCCGCGGCAGGGGCATCGGTCACCTGCTGCTGGAGCGCCTGCTGCGCCAGGCCCGCGATGTCGGGGTCACCCGCCTGTTCACGTTGACCTTCGAGGTCGACTTCTTCATGAGGCACGGGTTCGCTGAGATCGACGGGACTCCGGTGAGCCACGATGTGTTCGAGCAGCTGCTGCAGTCCTACGACGAAGGTGTGGCCGAGTTCCTCGGGCTGGAACGGGTCAAACCGAACACGTTGGGCAACTCACGGATGCTTCTGGTGCTCTGACCTCGTCCGCTTGTACCCAAAGCCGGTTCAGATCATCAGCCGCTTCTCGTAGAAGCGAAGGTCGGCAGGGGCGTTGCTCTCTGACTCGGTGCGCATGTAGCCACTGGTCTCGTACAGCAGGATCGCCTCGGTCAGGCCTTCGTACGCCTCGAGCCGGATGATCTCGAACCCGGCGACGGCGGCGGCTCCTTCGAGCGCGGAGAGCAGGCGCCGTCCGATCCCCGTGCCGCGCAGCACGGGATCGACCCACATGCGACGGATCTGGCCGACGCCGGGCTCGACCTCCTGAAGGGCCCCGCAGCCCACGACGAGGTCGCGGTCGCTGAGGGCAACCAGGAAGAACCCGGTGTCGACGTAGCCCTCGGCCTCGTCCGCCGGGTCGGCCGTCAGAGCGTTGGCGTCGACCCGTTCGACCATTTCGTTG
>JBAPUB010000088.1:0-21295 GCA_049282455.1 Actinomycetes bacterium | reverse complement strand
CGCCCGATAAAGGGCACTAGCACCTCAAGCTAGCGCGTCTACCAAATTCCGCCACCCGGACTCCGCCGGCGCTCCGGCCCCGTGAGAATAGCAACGGCCGGACACCGCGACCAACCGCCCCGGGTGGGGCACGATGTGCGGGTGACCCCAGATCCTCGCCTCCCAGCCCCCGCTCCGGACGCCGAGGTCGCGGCCATCGCTCGCGACCTGATGCGAATCGACACCTCCAACTTCGGCGACGACCCCCGCTCTCAGGAGCGCCCTGCCGCCGAGTACGTAGCTGCACAGCTCAGCGACGTGGGTCTGGACGTCGAGCTCGTCGAGTCGGCCCCTCGCCGTACCAGCGTGTTCGCCCGGATCTCCGGTGAGGACCCCACCCGCCCGGCGCTACTCCTGCACGGACACCTCGACGTCGTACCGGCCGACGCTTCCGACTGGACCCATCCGCCCTTCGCCGCTGAGGTCGTCGATGAAGACGGCGAGCAGATGGTCTGGGGTCGCGGCGCCATCGACATGAAGGACATGGACGCCATGATCTTGTCCGTCGTCCGCGACCGGATGAGAACCGGGCGCAAGCCTCCGCGCGACATCGTGCTGTCGTTCCTGGCCGACGAGGAAGCCGGCGGTGGCTTGGGCTCGCACTGGCTCGTCGAGCACCGACCTGACCTTTTCGAGGGGGTCACCGACGCAGTCGGTGAGGTCGGCGGGTTCAGCTTCACCGTTCGCGACGACCTGCGGCTGTACCTCATCGAGACCGCCGAGAAGGGCATCGCCTGGATGCGACTGACGGCCGAAGGCCGCGCCGGGCACGGCTCCATGGTCAACGACGAGAACGCCGTCACCCGGTTGAGCGAGGCCGTTGCACGCCTCGGCCGTCATCAGTTCGCGGTCACCCCCACCCTCACCGTCGATGCCTTCCTGGCGGAGGTTCGCCAGGCCCTGAACCTCGATCCCGACACCGACCCCGAGAAGGTCGTGGCACACCTTGGCCCCATCGCACCGATGATCGGGGCGACCCTGCGCAACAGCGCCAACCCCACGATGCTCGAGGCCGGCTACAAGTCGAACGTGATCCCTGGCACGGCCAGCGCCACCGTCGACGGTCGCTACCTGCCCGGTCATCGTGACGAGTTCCTCGCCGAGGTCGACCGGGTGCTAGGTCCAGGGATACGCAGGGTCAACGAGGTCGAGGACATCGCCCTGGAGACGACGTTCGCCGGCCCCCTGGTCGACGCCATGGCGTCGTCGCTGCTCGACGAGGACCCGGCAGCCCGGGCCGTGCCATACACGCTGTCCGGCGGAACCGACGCGAAGGCGTTCAAGTCCCTGGGGATCACCGGCTACGGGTTCGCCCCACTCCGCCTTCCGTCGTCGCTGGCCTTCGCCGACCTGTTCCACGGTGTCGACGAGCGGGTGCCCGTGTCGGCTCTGACATTCGGTGCGCGGGTTCTCGACCGCTTTCTCGACCGGGTGTGAGCGTGCCGAACCCCGGTTCCAGCGAGCGGGTCAAGGCCCGCCGAGTCGGTCCGGCTCCTCGCGACACGATCGAGACACTCGCCGTTGAAGCCCCCCTTCAGATCAGGCTGGAGCACACCGGCAAGCCCATCACGCAGCTGGTCACGATGCGCACCCCGGGCGCCGACCTGGACCTCGCGGCCGGCTGGCTGCTGGGTGAGGGCGTGGTGCACGAACCCGAGGACGTCGTCAGCATCCGTCCCTGCACGGATGACACGCTGACGGCAGAGGAACGCGGCAACGTGGTCACGGTCGCCCTGCGCGACGCAGCAGCCGTGAGAGCGGGTCACATCAAACGGACCACAGACGTCTCAAGCGCCTGCGGTGTCTGCGGCAGTGCCACGCTGCACAGCCTGCACGAGCGAGGGCTCACTCCTGTGGCCGCTGATGTCACGATCGACGCCGACCTGGTCGTGCGCCTGCCTGACCTGATGCGCGACCGGCAGCGAGTGTTCACCCGAACCGGGGGACTGCATGCGGCAGGTGTCTTCAGCCTCGACGGCGCTGCCCACTGGGTACGTGAGGACGTCGGCCGCCACAACGCCGTGGACAAAGTGCTCGGTGCTGCCTTCATCTCCGAGCAGACGCCGCTGAGCCGGCATGCGCTGGTCGTCACGAGCCGCGCCTCGTTCGAGATTCTCCAGAAGGCGGTGGCGGCCGGCGTCCCGGTCGTCGTCGCGATCTCGGCGCCGTCGACGCTTGCCGTCGATGTGGCCGAGCAGTTCGGCATCACGCTGGTGGGCTTCGTTCGCGAAGGTCGGGCCACGGTGTACTCACACGGCGGCCGGGTCACCGAGCGGGCGGTCTCAGAGCGTCCGGGCGACCCGCACCGCGCGTCGTCGTAGCCAGACCCGGCGGCGACCATCCTCGAAGAGCCGGACGCGCCACAGTTCCCAACGGCCGTACTCCGCATGCTCGGTCAGCAGCTGCCTCACCTGACCCCGGGTGGTGCCTCGTGGGAAGTCCAGCCGCCACGTCTCGTACTCGGTCACGATCGGCCGACCTCAACCATCGACAGCGCCGTCAGCGGGTCCGCGGGTGCTGGTTCCACCCGTGCTCGGGATAGCCCAGCTCGGGAGCCGAGACCTCGTCCAGGGCACTGCGGATCTCGTCGGGCAGCTCGAGCGGCTCTGCGGCCAGCGAACCCCGCAGCTGCGCAGCCGTTCGGGCCCCGACCACCGCCGCAGTGACCCCCGGCCGGTCGCGGACCCAGGCCAAAGCGACCTCGAGCGGCGAGACGCCCAGCCCGGACGCCGCCGTGACGACGGCCTGGACGACGCCTCGGGCGTGCTCGGTCAGGTAGGGCTGCACGAACGCGGTGAAGTGCGGCGAAGCACCGCGGGAGTCAGCGGGGGTCCCGGTCCGGTACTTGCCGGTCAGGACCCCCCGACCGAGCGGTGACCAGGCCAGGACGCCCAGACCCACGGCTGCGGCCGCAGGCACGACCTCACGCTCGATGCCTCGTTGGAGCAGCGAGTACTCGACCTGCGTGGACACGATGGGGGCGCGCCCGGCGACGGCGCGCTGCCACGTGGCGGCCTGCGCGGACTGCCAGCCGCAGTAGTTAGAGACACCTACGTAGCGGGCCTTGCCACTGGAGACTGCTGCGTCGGCCGCTGCGAGAGTCTCGGACAGCTCAGTGTCCGGGTCCCAGGCGTGCAGCTGCCACAGGTCGACGTGGTCGGCACCGAGCCGCCGCAAGGACCCTTCCAACGCGGTGAGCAGGTGTGCCCGCGAGGCGTCGAACCTTCGCTCAGTGCCCGGCATGGATACGGCCTTGGTGGCCAGCACGATCTCGTCGCGTGCCACGACGTCGTCCAAAAACCGGCCGAGGAGCCGTTCTGACTCACCGTCGGCGTAGACGTCGGCGGTGTCGACCAACGTTCCGCCGGCCGCCACGAACGACTCCAGCTGGTCCTTCGCCTCGTGCTCGTCGGTGTCACGCCCCCAGGTCATCGTGCCGAGGGCGAGGCGGGACACGGTCAAGCCCGAGGCTCCCAGGTGTCGCTGCTCCATGCGGGCGAGGCTACCGACTCGGGGTCGGTCGCCGATGCCGGGGCGGCTAGAGTCGCTCGCCATGCGGCTGGGGGTCAATCTCGGGTACTGGGGGTCGGCCAACGATGCCGACAACCTGCTGCTCGCCCAGGAGGCCGATCGGCTCGGCTACTCGGTGGTGTGGGCGGCGGAGGCCTACGGCTCCGACGCCGCAACTGTCTTGTCCTGGGTGGCTGCACAGACCAGCCGAATCGACGTGGGATCGGCCGTGTTCCAGATCCCGGGCCGCACCCCGGCGCTGACCGCCATGACGGCTGCCACGCTGGACACCTTGTCGGGCGGTCGGTTCCGCCTCGGGCTGGGGGTCAGCGGTCCCCAGGTGTCCGAGGGCTGGCATGGCGTGCGGTTCGACAAGCCGCTGGGCCGGACCAGAGAGTACGTCGACATCGTGCGCCTCGCCCTGGCCCGCCAGGTCGTCCGGTACGACGGTGAGCACTTCACCCTGCCGCTGCCCGACGGACCAGGGAAGGCGCTTCGGCTCACGGTGCACCCGGTCCGCGACCACCTCCCGATCTACCTGGCCGCCCTGGGGCCGAAGAACCTCGAGCTGGCCGGGGAGATCGCCGACGGATGGCTGGCTCTGTTCTTCTCTCCGGAGCACGCCGAGGACTCGCTGCGTCACATCCGGGCCGGGCGGACGAAGGTCGACCGCGACCTGTCCGGGTTCGACATCGTCCCGACCCTGCCGATCGTCGTCGGCGACGACCTCGAGGTCTGCGCTGAGCCGGTCCGGTCGCACGCGGCGTTGTACGTGGGCGGGATGGGCAGCAAGGACAAGAACTTCTACAACGCCCTCGCGACCCGGATGGGCTTCGGCGCTGCTGCCGCCGAGGTCCAGGAGCGCTATCTGGCCCGCGACTACGCTGACGCGGCTCGGGCTGTTCCGTTCGAGTTCATCGACGCGACCTCACTCATCGGGCCCGTCGAGCGCATCGCCGACCGCATGCAGGCGTTCGCTGCAGCGGGCGTCACCACTCTCACCATCCAAAGCTATGCCCCAACCCTGGAGGAACGGTTGAACGCGGTCCGCACAGCAGCAGAGGCCTTGGACCGCTCCGGCGTGGGGGAGTAGCGCAGTGAGCTGGTTCGAGGCTGTCCTGCTCGGTCTGCTCCAGGGGCTCACCGAGTTCCTGCCGGTGTCGAGCAGCGCCCACCTGGCGATCTTCCCGCAGCTGTTCGGGCTGGCCGACCCTGGCGCCTCGTTCACCGCGGTGACCCAGATCGGCACCGAGACGGCTGTCATCGTGTTCTTCTGGCGCGACATCTGGCGGATCGCGTCGACGTGGTTCCGGTCGCTGTTTCGGCCCGAGCTTCGTGGAGAGCTCGATGCCCGGATGGGCTGGTTCATCATCATCGGCACCATCCCGATCGCGGTGGCCGGAGTGCTGCTGGAAAACACCATCCAGACCACGTTCCGCAACCTGTGGGTGATCGCGTTCGACCTGATCGTCTTCGGGCTGATCCTGGGAATGGCCGACCGCATCGGCCGCAAGACCCAGCCGATCGACCGGCTCAACCTCCCCGACGCGATCTACTACGGCCTGGCCCAGACCCTCGCGCTGGTCCCCGGCGTGTCCCGATCGGGCGCCACGATCCGCCTGGGGCTTTTCCGTGGGTACACGCGTGTGGCCGCGACCCGCTACGCGTTCCTCCTCGCCATCCCGGCCGTCGTGGCCTCGGGGATCTTCCAGCTGCCCGACGTCAACGCCAACGCCGAACCCGGGATGCCGAAGACTCTCGTCGCGACGGCCGTGGCCTTCGTGGTGGGCTACGTGGTCATCGGCTGGCTGCTCCGCTACCTGCGGACCGGCTCCTACTGGCCGTTCGTGTGGTACCGGGTGGCATTGGGGACTCTGGTGCTGGTGCTGCTGGCCACCGGCGTCCTGAATGCCCACGTCCCGCTGGGCTGACCGCCGCACCCATGCGACGACGCCCTGCGCCGTCTAGGGTTTCGGCGTGACCACTGTCCTGCTCGTGCGCCACGGCCGTACCACCGCGAACGCCTCGGGGGTTCTTGCTGGTTGGACTCAGGGCGTCGGCCTCGACGACCGGGGTCGGGATCAGACCCGGGGTCTGGGTGAGCGGCTCGCGGCGGTTCCCGTGGCAGGTCTGGTCTCCAGCCCACTGCAGCGGTGCCTGGAGACCGCACAGGCGCTGGTCGCGGCCCGCAACGGCTCCTCCGCCGTCACCCCGCAGACCGACGACAGGTTCGGGGAGGTCCGGTACGGCGACTGGACGGGGCAGGAGCTGAAGAAGCTGGCCAAGGACCCGCTGTGGAAGGCCGTCCAGGCGCATCCGAGCGCCGTGACCTTCCCCGGTGCCGAGGGCGAGGCGATGGCTGCCATGCAGGCCCGCGCGGTCGAGGCGGTGCGCGAGTGGAACGACACGCTGGGACCAGACGCCACCTACGTGGTCGTCTCGCACGGAGACGTCATCAAGGCCGTCCTTGCGGACGCCCTCGGGCTCCACCTGGACCAGTTCCAGCGCATCGTGGTCGACCCGGCGTCTCTGAGCGTGGTGCGGTACACCCAGCTGCGCCCCTTCGTGGAGCGGATGAACGACACCGGTGCCTCGGTCGATGCCCTCAAGCCAGCGAAGCGTCGCAGGTCCCGCAAGCCGTCGAGCGACGCAGCAGTCGGCGGCGGCGCCGGCAACGGGCGGTGAGTGCCGTGCCGCGACGGGTCTTCGAGTACGACCGGCCGGACCGCTTCGTCGCTGGCACGGTCGGCGAGCCAGGACAGCGCACGTTCTACCTCCAGGTCCGCTCCGGCCCACGCCTCACGAGCGTGGCCTTGGAGAAGGCTCAGGTCGCTGCCTTGGCCGAACGTCTCACCGACCTTCTGGACACGCTGCTGCGGCGCAGCGGCGCAGAGACCTCGATCCCGGCGCTCGTGCCCGTCGACGCGCTGGACCTCGACCCCCTCGACGGACCGGTCGAGGAGGAGTTCCGGGTCGGTTCGATGAGCCTGGAGTGGGACGAGGACACCGAGTGCTTCGTCCTCGAGGCCTTCGCCGTGGTCGATGACGACGAGCCGGACCTCGACGACCTCGAGGCTTTGGACTCAGACGACTCCGGACCGGACAAGCTTCGCGTCGTCCTGGACGGTCCTGAGGCGCGACGCTTCGCCGAACGGGCCGAGCGGGTCGTCGCGGCCGGTCGGCCACCGTGTCCGTTCTGCAACCAGCCCCTCGACCCACAAGGCCACATCTGCCCTCGTCAGAACGGCCACCGACGGCGCCCATGAGCGTCACCGACGACAGCCCGTTGCTCCTCCACGGCACCATCGACGTCCAGGGGCGGCTGGTCGACGCGTCGAACGCCACGCTGTACTGCACGGTCACTCTGGCCGGTGAGTCTTCGGTGTGCGTCTACAAGCCCGTGTCCGGCGAGCGACCACTGTGGGACTTCCCGACCGGCACGCTTGCCGCCCGGGAGCGGGCCACCTTCCTCGTGTCACGGGCGGGCGGCTGGGACCTCGTGCCTCCCACGGTCCTGCGGGACGGGCCCTTCGGACCGGGCATGGTCCAGCTGTGGGTCGATGTCGACGAGACCGTCGACCTGGTCGCGCTGGTCCGCAGCCGGCACCCGGACCTTCGCCAGATGGCGGTCCTGGACGCGGTGACCAACAACGCCGACCGAAAAGGCGGCCACCTGCTCCCGACGCCGCAACGCAGGGTGCTGGGAATCGACCACGGCGTCACCTTCGCCGTCGAGGACAAGCTCCGCACGCTGCTGTGGCAGTGGGCCGACGAGCCGCTTGACGACGCATCGGTCGAGGCGCTCAGCCGGCTGGAGAAGGGGCTCGACGCAGGGGCCCTGGCTGTGTCTCTACTCGGACTCCTCACCAAGCAGGAGGTGTCGGCGACGCGACGGAGGGTCCAGACCATGCTCGATACGGGCCGCCATCCGCAGCCTCCGACCGACTGGCCGGCCATTCCGTGGCCCCCGTTCTGACCGCTCCTCACCAGGCCCCGCTGCGGCCACTAGGCTCGCCCCTCGTGGAGTCGTGGCCGGAGATCCGTGTGCCCTCGCTGCCGGGCGACGGCCCGACGCTTCGGCTGTTCGACACTGCGGCACAGGCGGTCCGCGAGACGACCCCCGGACCGGTGGCGCGGATGTACGTGTGCGGCATCACCCCCTATGACGCCACCCACCTCGGTCACGCGAACACCTACCTGACCTTCGACCTCGTCCAACGGGTGTGGCGCGACGCCGGTCACGACGTCCACTACGTGCAGAACGTCACCGACATCGACGACCCACTGCTCGAGCGTGCGGTCGCCACCGGTCAGGACTGGACCGAGATTGCCCGACGCGAGACCGAGCTGTTCCGCGCCGACATGAGCGCGCTTCGGGTGCTGCCGCCCCGTCACTACATCGGCGCCGTCGAGTCGATACCGCACGTGGTAGAGCTGATCGAAGTTCTCAGCGCCAAAGGTGCGACCTACACCGTGGGCTCCGACGTGTACTTCGACGTCCACGCCGACCCGAGGTTCGGTTCGATCTCGAACCTGTCGGAGGCCGCGATGGTCGACGTCTTCGCGGAGCGTGGGGGAGATCCGGGCCGTGAAGGGAAGCGCCATCCGCTCGACTGCCTCCTGTGGCAGTCGGAGCGTCCGGACGAGCCGGCCTGGGAGACGACCCTGGGCCACGGCCGCCCCGGATGGCACATCGAGTGCACGGCCATCGCCCTGCAGTTCCTGGGCATGGGGTTCGACGTCCAGGGCGGCGGAAGCGACCTGGTGTTCCCACACCACGAGATGGGGGCGAGCGAGGCCGCCGTCATCACCGGAGACCATCCGTACGCCAAGCTGTACGTGCACGGGGGCATGGTCGGCCTCGACGGGGCCAAGATGTCCAAGAGCCGCGGCAACCTGGTCTTCGTGTCGCGGCTGCGAGACGACGGGCACGACCCGATGGCCATCCGGTTGGCGCTGCTCGCCCACCACTACCGCGACGACTGGGAGTGGATCCCTGACCAGCTCGGCACGGCCGAGCAGAGGCTGTCCCACTGGCGCGCTGCGGCAGCTCTCGGCGCCGGGCCGGATGCCCAGGCGCTCCTGACGGCTGTGCGCCGGCGTCTCGCCGACGACCTGGACGCACCGGGAGCCTTGGGGCTCGTCGATGCTTGGGCGACGGCGGCCCTGGCCGGACAAGGCGATGACCCCGACGCCCCTCGACTCGTGGAAGCACTGTGTGACGCGCTCCTCGGGGTCCAGCTGGTGACACCGTCCTGACGACTACCGCGAGGCGGGGGGGTCGTCGCGCCTTCTGAGGTAGCGCTCGAACTCCTTGGCGATCGCGTCGCCGGTGGCTTCCGGAAGCTCGGCGGTGTCGCGGGCCTCCTCCAACGACTTCACGTACTCGGCGACCTCGTCGTCGGCTGCCGCCAGCTCGTCGACGCTTCGCTCCCACGCGACGGCGTCCTCCTCGAGCTCGCCGTGGGGGACCTCGAGCGGGATTGCGTCCTCGAGGTGACGCAGCAGCTCGAGCGTCGCCTTGGGGCACGGCGCCTGGGACACGTAGTGGGGCACCGCAGCCCAGTACGAGACGGTCGAGATCCCGGAGTGCGTGAGTGCCTCCGTCAGCACACCGACCACCCCGGTTGGCCCCTCGTAGCGTGAAGGCTCGAGCGTGAGCTGACGTGCGACTCCCGAGTCGGAGGCGATACCGGTCACCGGCACGGGCCGGGTGTGCGGGGAGTCGGCCAACAGCGCCCCGAGGGTCACCGCATGGTCGACATCGAGCTCGAACGCCAGCCCGACGATCTCCGAGACGAAGCTGCGCCAACGCATGCTCGGCTCGATCCCGCGCACGACGATGAGGTCGGGGCCGTCCGGTGGGCAGACGGTGTACATGCGGGTGGCAGGCCACTCGATGTCCCGGATCCCACGTTCGCTGATGCTGACCGTAGGCCGGTTGACCTGGAAGTCGTAGTAGTCCTCCGGGTCGACCTCCGCGAACGGCTGCCCGTCGAAGACCTCGAGCAGGTGGTCCAGGACCCCCGTGGCTGCCTCAGCGGCGTCGTTCCAGCCCTCGAAGGCTGCCACCAGGACCGGGTCGCGGAGCTCCGGCAGGCCCTCGAACTCGATCATGCGTTCACCCTACGGCGTGTGGGGGGCCGCAGCGGCCTCGCTATCCTTGCCGGACCATGAGCGCCCACTCCCACGCCCTTCGGCGCGCGCTCGCCGAGCGTGTCGTGGTGGCCGACGGCGCCATGGGCACCATGCTCCAGGCGGCCCCGCTCACGCTCGAAGACTTCGAAGGACACGAAGGCTGCAACGAGATCCTCAACGTCACACGCCCTGACGTGGTGCGCGGCGTGCACGACGCCTACTTCGCGGTCGGCGTCGACGCCGTCGAGACGAACACCTTCGGCGCCAACCTCGGCAACCTTGCGGAGTACGGAATCGCCGACCGGATCCACGAGCTTGCCTGTGCCGGCGCGGCCGTCGCGCGCGAGTCGGCCGACGAGTGGAGTACCGCTGACAACCCACGCTGGGTGCTGGGCTCTGTTGGACCAGGCACCCGTCTTCCGACGCTGGGCCACGTGACCTTCGCCGAGCTACGCGACGCCTACCACCAACAGGTCGCCGGGATGATCGAGGGCGGTGTCGACGCAGTCCTCGTCGAGACGGCTCAGGACCTGCTCCAAGCCAAGGCGTCACTCATCGGGGCACGTCGCGCGATGAAGGCTTCGTCCGCAGACATCCCACTGATCGTTCAGGTCACCGTCGAGACCACCGGCACCATGCTGCTCGGCACTGAGATCGGTGCCGCGCTCACTGCGCTCGAGCCGTTGGGCATCGACATGATCGGGCTCAACTGCGCCACCGGGCCGGCAGAGATGAGCGAGCACCTGCGTCATCTGTCGAGGCACGCCCGAGTCGGGCTCTCGTGCATGCCCAACGCCGGGCTCCCAGTCCTGACGTCCGACGGCGCGCACTACCCGCTGACGCCGGAACAGCTGGCCGACGCACATGACTCCTTCACCCGCGACTACGGCATCACGCTGGTCGGTGGGTGCTGCGGGACGACGCCGGAGCATCTGAGCCAGGTCGTAGACCGGGTCGGCGCTCGTCCGGCGGCCCCACGAAGGCACCGACCCGATCCAGGCGCCTCGTCGTTGTACCAGCACGTCCCGTTCCGCCAGGACACCTCGTTCCTGTCCATCGGCGAGCGGACGAACGCCAACGGGTCCAAGGCCTTTCGCGTCGCCATGCTCGACGAGCGTTGGGAGGATTGCGTCGAGATCGCCCGGGACCAGACGCGCGACGGCGCCCACCTGCTCGACGTCTGCATCGACTACGTCGGACGCGACGGGGTCGCCGATGCTCGCGAGGTCGTCGGGCGGTTCGCGACAGCGTCCACACTCCCTCTCGTCCTCGACTCCACCGAGCCGGACGTGCTCGAAGCAGGGCTGGAGATGCTCGGCGGCCGTTCGGTCGTCAACTCAGTCAACTACGAGGACGGGGACGGCCCCGGGAGCCGCATCCGTCGCATCATGCCGCTCGTCATGGAGCACGGTGCAGCAGTGGTCGCCCTGACCATCGACGAGAACGGGCAGGCTCGCACTGCTGACTGGAAGGTGGCAGTCGCACGGAGACTGATTGAGGACCTGACCTCGAACTGGGGCATGCGCGAGTCAGACATCATCGTCGACACGCTGACCTTCCCGATCGCCACCGGGCAGGAGGAGACTCGCCGCGACGCGCTCGAGACGCTCGAGGCGATCCGCGAGGTCAAGCGCCTGCACCCTGACGTGCAGACCACCCTCGGTGTCTCCAACGTCTCGTTCGGCCTCAACCCGGCCGCTCGGGTTGTCTTGAACTCGGTCTTCCTGCACGAGGCTGTCCAGGCGGGACTCGACTCGGCGATCGTGCACGCATCGAAGATCCTGCCCATGGCGCGCATCCCCGACGAACAGCGGCAAGTAGCCCTGGACCTGGTGTACGACCGGCGAGGCGAAGAGTACGACCCTCTCCAGCGATTCCTCGAGCTCTTCGAAGGGGCCACGGCTGCTGACCTACGACAGTCGCGTGCGGCGGAGCTGGCGGCACTGCCCCTGGGCGAACGCCTCCGTCGGCGCATCATCGATGGCGAGCGCAGTGGCCTGGAGCCCGATCTCGACGAGGCACTGGTAACGCGCCAGGCGCTCGACATCGTCAACGTCGACCTGCTCGAGGGCATGAAGGTTGTCGGTGACCTTTTCGGCCGTGGCGAGATGCAGCTGCCGTTCGTACTCCAGTCCGCTGAGGTCATGAAGACGGCCGTGGCCTACCTCGAACCCCACATGGAGAAGTCCGACACCAGTGGCAAGGGCACCATCGTCCTTGCCACGGTCAAGGGCGACGTTCACGACATTGGCAAGAACCTTGTCGACATCATCTTGACTAACAACGGCTACACCGTGGTCAACCTCGGCATCAAGCAACCGATCTCCGCGATCCTCGATGCTGCCGCCGAGAGTGACGCCGACCTTGTCGGCATGTCCGGGCTGCTCGTGAAGTCGACGGTCGTCATGCGCGAGAACCTCGAGGAGATGAACCAGCGGAAGGTTGCTCAACGGTGGCCCGTCGTCCTCGGAGGAGCGGCCTTGACCCGTTCGTACGTCGAACAGGATCTTGCCGCCGTCTTCGACGGTGAGGTGCGGTACGCACGCGATGCGTTCGAAGGGCTTCGCCTGATGGAGGCCGTGATGGCGGTGAAGCGAGGAGACGCGGGGGCCGCACTTCCGGCGCCGAAGCCGCGCCGGGTGGCACCGGTCGTCAAACCTCGCGAGACACCCGACATCGAGCTCCCGGCCCGGTCCGACGTCGCCGACTCCAACCCGGTACCCACGCCCCCCTTCTGGGGCGACCGGGTCGTCAAGGGCATCGCGCTGGCCGACTACGCGTCCTACCTCGACGAGCGAGCCACGTTCATGGGGCAGTGGGGACTTCGCGGATCTCGCAGCGGTGAGGGCCCCAGCTACGAGGAGCTCGTCGAGACCGAGGGCAGGCCGAGGCTGCGGTACTGGCTGGAGCGACTGCACACGGACGGCATCCTCCAGGCCGCTGTCACCTACGGGTACTTCCCCGCCAACGGCTCCGGCGACGACCTGGTCGTCTACCACCACGAAGGACCCCAGACCGGTGACGAACGGGCGCGGTTCACGTTCCCACGCCAACGACGAGACCGTCACCTGTGCCTGTCGGACTTCTTCCGTTCCGTCGACTCCGGCCAGACCGACGTCGTCGGCTTCCACATCGTCACGATGGGGCGCAAGGTCAGCGACGTCGCCAACGAGCTGTTCGCCAAGGACGCGTACCGCGAGTACCTCGAGCTGCACGGTCTGTCGGTGCAGCTCACGGAGGCGCTGGCTGAGTTCTGGCACGCGAGGGTGCGGGCCGAGCTCGGGTTCGCCGGCGAGGACGAGCCCGAGCTGGACGCGATCCTGAGGCAGGGCTACCGCGGGTCGCGCTACTCGTTCGGCTACCCGGCGTGCCCCAACCTGGAGGACCAGACCATGCTCATCGAGCTGCTGCGACCCGAACGCATCGGGGTCGAGCTGAGCGAGGAGTTCCAGCTGCACCCGGAGCAGTCGACTTCGGCCCTGGTCGTGCACCACCCCGAGGCCAAGTACTTCAACGCCCGATGAGGGCCTGCGAAAGCTCAGACGTGCAGCCCGGGCTGCTGACTGTGCTGTTCGACATGGACGGGCTGCTCGTCGACACCGAGCCCCAGTGGTTCGAGGCCGAGACCGAGACGGCCCGATGGCTCGGACTTCGCTGGACGCCTGAGGACCAGCGTGCCCTGCTCGGGTCGAACCTGCCCTTCGCCGCCGACTACATGGTGGCTGCCAGCGGCTCGGACGTGCCGCTCGGCGACGTCATGGCACATCTGCGCTCGGCCATGACCCGGCGGCTGGTCAGCGACGGTGTCACGTTGCGCCCCGGGGCTGCTGCACTGGTCGAGTCGTTGATCGACGAGGGGATCCCCCTGGGACTGGTCACGTCGTCAGTGCGCGAGCACGTCGACGTCGTGGTCCGGATGCTGCCCGATGACGCGTTCGAGGTCACCGTCACGGCCGACGACGTGACCCGTCTCAAGCCCCATCCTCAGCCCTACCTGCAGGCGCTGGGCGCTCTGGGCGCAGCACCGACGAGCACCGTCGTGCTGGAGGACTCACCGACCGGGGTGGCTTCGGCCGAGGCGGCCGGCTGCCGGGTGGTGGCCGTACCCAGCGTCGCCGACATCCCCGCAGCCCCTGGACGGCATGTCACGGCGTCGCTGACCAACGTAGACACTGCACTGCTTCGACGGCTGGTCGCTACTCGGTCGTGACTGCGCGCAGGACGTCGAGGCGTCCGGCGCGAAATGCCGGCCACAGCGCGGCCAGCGCGCCGACCAGGGCAGCGAGCACGAAGAACGCGGCGAGCGCCAACCACGGCACATCGAGGACCTCGATGCCTTGGTCGACCAGGGTTCGCTGAAGGGCAACGGCGAACCCGAGGCCCAGGACCAGGCCGAGGACTGCGCCGTACACGGCGATCACGATCGCCTCGAGGACCACCATGCGTCGTACCTGTCGACGCAAGGCGCCAACGGCCCGCAGCATGCCGATCTCGCGCGTGCGCTCGATCACCGACAGCACGAGGGTGTTCACGATCCCCAGCACGGCGATGACGATGGCGAGGCTCAGCAGCAGGACCATCACCGCCAGCAGCTGGTTCACGTTGCTGCGAATCGACTCCTTGAACTGCGCCTGGCTCTGCACCCGAACGGTGGGGTAAGGGACCAACGCCTCCTCGAGCGAGGCTTGCACGGCGTCGAGGTTCGCGCCCTCAGCGGTCTTCGCGTAGACGAACGAGTCCCCGAGGCGAAGGCCGGTGGCTGCCAGAGCATCGTTGGACATGGCGTAGCCGCTGAACCCAGCAGCGGCCGAGTAGGTCCCGGCCACGGTGTACGTGGCTGACCCACTGGGCAGCACCACCGTCACCGAGTCGCCCACCGACAGGCCCGCGTTGGTTGCGGTCTTGTCGTCGACCACGACCGAGGTGGTGTCGAGGTCGGCCAGTGAGCCCGTGATGAACGTGAGGTCGAGCATCTGGCCGATGCTGCTCGGGTCGAGGCCGACGACCACGGTGTCTGCGCCGTCGACCTTGGCCGGTACCTGCTTCACCGACGCCACGGCAGCGATGCCGTCGACTCCGGAGACGGCCGTAGCCACGCTGTCGGGAAAGGGTCGTTGGGTCTGGGTGGAGATCAAGAACTCGGCCCCGATGACCCGGTCGACCACCTTGGCCACCGAGGTGCTCGTGGAGGTCGCGAAGATCGTGAGTGCGGTGACCAGGGCGATCCCGATCATCAAGGCGGATGCCGTCGCGGCAGTCCGCCTCGGCTGGCGTTCGGCATTGTCGACGGCCAGTCTGCCGACCGTGCCGAACATCAGCGGGAGCAGACCACCGATGACGCGCACCACGGGTCCGGAGACCACTGGGCTCAAGACGATCGCTGCGACCAGGGTGACCACTGTGCCGAGCCCGACCAGGCTCGAACCCGAGCTTCCCCCTTCGCGGACACCCAGCGTCATGAGTGTCAGGCCAAGGACCAGGGCGATGGATCCGAGCAGGGCGCGGATCCGCAGCGACCGGGACGGCAGGGTCACGTCGTCACGCAGGGCTGCAACGGGCGGGATCCTCGAAGCTCGTCGCGCCGGAGGGAACGCGGCCAGCACCGTGACGACCAGTCCGACGACCAGACCCACCACGAGGGTGCGAGGCTCGATCGCCAGCCCGCCGGTAGGGATGGAGGCCCCCACGGCGTTGAACAAGCCTTGCAGGCCGACGGCCACGCCGACCCCCAGGGCGATCCCCACCACGGAGCCGATGAGCCCGACGATTGCCGCCTCCGCGAGGACCAGCCGGACGACCTGCCCCCGCGTGGCACCCACCGCCCGCAGCAGTGCCAGCTCGCGCGAGCGCTGGCTGACCAGCATCGCGAAGGTGTTGAGGATGATGAACGTGCCGACGAACAACGCGATTCCGGCGAAGACGAGCAAGAAGATGTTGACGAACTGGAGTCCGTCGTTGATCGCGGCTGCCGCCTCGTCGGCGGCGTCGGCTCCGGTCTGGACCTTGATGGTCTTGGGGGAGTCGAGGGCCGACGACACATCGGCAGCAAGCTGTACCTGGGACACGCCCTCAGCTGCGACGGCATCGACCTCGGTGTAGCTGTCGTGGCCGCCGAGGAGCAGCTTCTGGGCGGTCGCCGTGTCGAAGGTGGTGATCGTGGCGCCTGCGAGGTTGCCGGAGGTGCCGAAGCGGAAGATCCCGACCAGCGTGGCCGACGCCGGCCCGGACGGGGTCACGAGATCGACCGTGTCACCGATCGAGAAGCCGCCGTGCTCGGCCGCGACGGAGTCGACGGCGATCTGGCCGGCGGCCTTGGGACCAGTCCCCTCGACGAGCCGGTACGGGGTCAGGCTCTGGTCGTCGTCCCAGTTGCTGCCGAACTGCGGTGCACCCTGTGTACCCACCGGCTTTCCGTCCGACCCGACGATGGTCACGCCGTCGACGAACACCGCCCCCGCCGCCTTGGCGACGCCGTCGACCCCTCGCACCGTGTCGAGGACGGACGCCGGGAGCGTCGCGATGCTCCCGGCGACATCGCTGTCGACCTGGGTGACCGGTGAGACGACGACGTCGGTGGTGGTCTGGCTGAACAGGTCGGTGAACGTCGACTTCAGGGTGTCGGTGAAGATCAGCGTTCCCACGACGAACGCGACCCCGAGCACGATGGCCAGGCCCGAGAGAAGCAACCGGACCTTGTGCGCGAAGACGGAGCGAAGGCTGGTCCGCAGCACGCTAGGACCTCCGGCCCTTTCCGTCGAAGCCCTTCATGCGCCCCAGCACCCGGTCGGTCGTGGGGTCGGCCATCGTGTCGACGATGCGGCCGTCGGCCAGGAACAGCACCAGCTGCGCGTAGGACGCCGCTATCGGGTCGTGGGTGACCATGACGATCGTCTGCCCGAACTCGTCGACGCTTCGACGAAGGAACCCGAGAACCTCAGCCCCGGCTCGCGAGTCGAGGTTGCCGGTCGGCTCGTCAGCGAAGACGATCTCGGGGCGACTCACCAGGGCACGCGCGGCAGCAACCCGCTGCTGCTGTCCACCGGAGAGCTGGCTGGGCTTGTTGCGCAGCCGGTCACGCAGGCCCACGGTGTCGACGACCTGGTCCAGCCACGCCTGGTCGACGGGGCGACCGGCGATGTCGAGCGGCAGGGTGATGTTCTCGAGGGCGCTCAACGTGGGAACCAGGTTGTAAGCCTGGAAGATGAAGCCCACCCGGTCGCGCCGAAGCCTGGTGAGAGCGTTGTCCTTCAGCGTGGTCAGGTCGACGTCGCCGATGTGGACCGTGCCCTCGGTCGCCGAGTCGAGTCCGGCGCAGACGTGCATCAACGTCGACTTGCCCGAGCCGGACGGGCCCATGATCGCCGTGAACCGACCCCGGGCGAAGCCGACGGTGACATCGTCGAGCGCGACAACACGGGTCTCGCCCTCGCCGTACACCTTGCTGAGGTTGCGTGCGCCAGCGGCATCGTCGTCAGTCACGGAAGCTCCTCGTCGGGGACGTGACGACCCTACGAGGCCGCAGGCCCACCGGCGTGGACGGGTCGTGGCAACGGCGGGGGAGTGCCACCCCACGCGGGGCACAGCGCTCGGTGGTCGCACCAGTCGCAAAGTCTCGACGGGCTCGGGCGCCAGTCACCGGTCGCCTCGGCCCGGCTGATCGCGGACCACAGTGCCTCGAGCTTGCGCTCCATGGCTTCGAGGTCGTCGACGTCGGGCTCGTAGCGGACCACCTCGCCACTTCCGAGGTACAGCAGCTGCAGGAGCCGCGGGACCTGACCGTTGAGTCGCCACAGGACCAACGCGTAGAAGCGCATCTGGAACAGCGCCTTCTGCTCGTAGCCGTCGCGCGGCGCTCGTCCGGTCTTGTAGTCGACCACCCTCAGGGCACCGTCAGGGGCGACGTCGATGCGGTCGACATAGCCCCGCAGACGCAGCCCCGAGGCGAGGTCGACCTCGACCAGGGTCTCGCGCTGCGCGGGCTCGAGCCGACGCGGGTCCTCCAGCAGGAAGTAGGTACCGAGAAGCTCGTCGGTGCCGCTGAGCCACTCGGCCGCTCGGGCGCCGTCAACGTCGTCGGAGAAGTGCTCGGCCAGCGTCTCGTCGGACTCGAGCAGCGCGGCCCAGCTGGGTCCCACGAGCTCGGCGGCCCGCAACAGGGTGCGCTCGGCTGCCGGAAGGTCGAAGAGCTGCTCGAGAACGGAGTGCACCACAGTGCCCCGGGTGGCCGCAGGGCTGGGCTCCTGAGGCAACCGGTCGACGACTCGGAACCGGTAGAGCAACGGGCAGGTCATGAAGTCGCCCGCGCGCGACGGTGACAGGGACGGCTGCCGGGCCTCGAGCCGCTCAGCCGCCTCATCCGAGACAGACTCCGACATGGGGGCTGGGACCGGGACGGGGACCTGCGCTGGGCTCACGGGCCGAGCCTACGGGCGGCCTCCGACAGCCGACGGCGGCGCGCCGCCTAGCATCGCTGGAGTGACCGACGCGAACACCGACGCAGAGTCCGGCCCCCAGCGGCCGCAGGACGGCTGGCGCCTGGTCTCGGTGGCCGGCGTCCCGGTCTTCGTCACCCGCTCGTGGCTGCTGGCCTCGATCGCCATCACGGTCGTCTTCGCCCCGGCCGTGTTCCGGCGACTCCCCGACATCGGGTTCGGGGCCTACCTCGTGGCGTTCGTCTTCGCCGTGCTGCTGGGGCTGTCCGTGCTCGTGCACGAGCTGGCCCACTCTGTCGTGGCCCAGGCCTTCGGGATGCACGTCCGCCGGATCACCCTTCACCTCCTCGGCGGGGTCAGCGAGATCACCGGCGGTGCCGAACGCCCGGGGGCCGACCTCGTGGTGGCCGCAGTCGGTCCGCTGGCCTCCCTCGGAGTGGCCGGGCTCAGCTGGGTCCTCTGGCAGGCCATCCCCGGCGGCGGCGTGCTGTCGTTGATCGCCTGGCAGCTCACCATCGCCAACCTGATCGTCGGCGTGTTCAACCTCCTGCCAGGCCTGCCCCTCGACGGCGGTCGGATCCTGCGCGACGTCGTGTGGGGACTCACCAGGCGTGAGTCACTCGGCACGGTCGTCGCCGGCTGGACCGGGCGCGCGCTCGCGGTGGCGATTGTGCTGGCCACGGGGGTCCCGCTGCTCGCCGGGGGTTCTGGCACCTTCGCGCTGATCTGGGCGATCCTGGTGGCGTCGTTCATCTGGGTCGAGGCCGGGCGCGCGCTGAGGAGCGAGCGGCTACGCCGGCGGCTGCCGGCGATCACGGCCCGGGGGCTGGCCCGTCGAGCGATCCCGGTCCCCGGCGACCTGCCGGTGTCCGAGGCGTTGCGACGGCTCGGACAGGAGCAGGCCGGCGGGATGGTCGCCGTCGACGGGAGTGACCGACCGGTCGGCATCGCCAACGAGGCCGCAATCTCCGCGCTACCCGTCGAGCGGCGGCCGTGGGTCACCGTCGCCTCGGTGAGCCGATCCTTTCGTGGAGGGGTCACCGTTCCGCTCGACGCTGAGGGCCAGGCGCTGCTCCAGCTGCTCGACGACCACCCGGCCCCGGAGTACCTCGTCGTGGACGCCGATGGTTCGATCTACGGCGTGCTCTCCCACGACGACGTCGCTGCTGCCCTCACCGCCCTGGACCGGTCCGGTCACGGCAACGGCCGACGTGGCTGACCCGAGCCCGACCGGTGCGCAGCACCGGACCGGGGTCTTCCGGCCGGGGGACCAGGTGCAGCTCACCGACCCCAAGGGGCGGCACCACACCTTCACCCTGGTCGAGGGCAAGCAGTTCCACACGCACAAGGGTGCGATCGACCACGACACCTTGATCGGGGGGCCCGAGGGCGTCCTCGTGACGTCCACCGGATCGACGACCTACCTGGCTCTTCGGCCGCTCCTGCTCGACTTCGTGTTGTCCATGCCGCGCGGAGCCACCGTCGTCTACCCCAAGGACGCCGCTCAGATCGTCGCTCAGACCGACCTCTTCCCGGGGGCGCGAGTCGTCGAGGCGGGCGTCGGTTCCGGGGCGTTGACCTGTTCGCTGCTGCGGGCCGTCGGTGACTTCGGGCTCGTGTCGTCCTACGAGCGGCGTGGCGACTTCGCGCAGATCGCCCGCGCCAACGTCGAGGCCTTCTTCGGAGCCCCCCACCCCGCCTGGAAGCTGACCGTCGGCGACCTGGTCGGGTCGATCGACGACACCGACGTCGACCGGGTCGTACTCGACATGCTGGCGCCATGGGAGTGCGTCGACGCGATGGGCCAGGTGCTGGTTCCCGGCGGAGTGCTGTGCGGGTACGTCGCCACGACCACGCAGCTCTCGCGGCTCGTCGAGACGCTGCGCAGCCACGGCGGCTTCACCGAGCCGCAGGCGAGCGAGACCATCCTGAGGGGCTGGCACGTGGAGGGCCTGGCCGTGCGACCGGAGCACCGGATGGTCGGGCACACGGGCTTCCTGGTCACCGCCCGCAGACTCGCGCCCGGCGTGGTGGCGCCCACCCGACGGCGCCGACCCGCGAAGGGTGCCTATGGGGACGAGTGGGGCGCGGCGGGGGCCGCCGAGGCGTCGTCCCAGCCCGCCGCAGCGGCTGGTGACGCTGAGTAGTCGCGAATTCACAGTCGCGACACGCCGGCAAACGGTCCAGAAACCTCGCGCGCCCGCCGAAGGTAGGGTCGAAACGCGCTCGAGGAGGTGGTGGTCATGACCAGCCAGGACGACGCCCGGCGGACTCCGCGGGAGCTCGACGCGGTCCCCGACGAGACGAACCCCACGATGAGCACCACGACGCTGCAGCGAGAGCTCGCCGCAGCCCGCGAGCAGAACGCCCGACTGGCCACGACGCTGCGCGACGCGCGCGACCAGCTCATCGCCTTGCGCGAGGAGATCGACCGGCTGGCGCAGCCCCCCGCGGGATACGGCGTCGTGGTCGAGGTCTTCGACGACGCAACGCTTGATGTCTTCACCGGTGGCCGCAAGCTGCGCGTGGCATGCAGCCCCGAGGTCCCGATCGAGGAGCTCGGTCTCGGGCAGGAGGTCATGCTCAACGAGGCGATGAACGTCGTGCGGGCCATGGGCTTCGAGCGCGTCGGCGAAGTCGTCATGTTCAAGGAGCTGCTCGAGGACGGCGTGCGGGCTCTGGTCATCGGCCACACCGACGACGAGCGCATCGTTCGGCTCGCTGAGACGCTCGACCCGAAGCTGATCCGGGCGGGCGACTCGCTGCTCCTCGAGACCCGTTCCGGCTACGTGTACGAGCGCATTCCCAAGGCCGAGGTCGAAGAGCTCGTCCTTGAGGAAGTGCCGGACATCGACTACGCCGACATCGGCGGGCTCGCGTCCCAGATCGAGCTGATCCGTGATGCTGTCGAGCTGCCGTACCTGCACCAGGACCTCTTCCTGGAGCACGAGCTCAAACCACCGAAGGGCATCTTGCTGTACGGCCCGCCCGGTTGTGGCAAGACGCTGATCGCCAAGGCGGTCGCCAACTCGCTGGCCAAGAAGGTCGCCCAGGTCACCGGTCGGCCCGAAGGCAAGTCGTACTTCCTGAACATCAAAGGCCCCGAGCTGCTCAACAAGTACGTCGGCGAGACCGAGCGACACATCCGCCTGGTCTTTCAGCGCGCTCGGGAGAAG
>JBAPUB010000087.1:0-5408 GCA_049282455.1 Actinomycetes bacterium | reverse complement strand
GTGGGACTGTGGTTCAGCCAGTCCGGGTCAGGTTCCCTGCAACCAGGCGTCCACCTTGTCGGGGTTGTCGTCGATCCACTTCTGTGCCGCGTCCGCCGAGGACATGCCGTCCACCGAGATGTACTTGGCGACGGTGTTCTGGTCCTCATTCGTCCACGAGAAGTTCGAGACCAGCGTGGCGGCCGGGCTTCCGGAGGCCATGAAGTCCTTGCCTGCAACCTTGTTGAGGATGTACTTCGGGTAGTCGCATGCCACCGTGGCTGGGTTGGCGTCGCAGCCCTTCGTCCACTTCGGGAGGTTGACCCTCACGGGCTGCATCTCGTTCCAGAACCACTGCGGTGAGTAGAAGTACGCGAGCAGCCATTGCTTGTTCTTCTCGGCCGTCCTGAACGACTGGATCAGGGTGGCCTCACTACCGCCTACGACCACCTGGTAGTCCAGGTTCAAGTTCTGGACCAACGCCTCGTCGTTTGTGACGTATGAAGGGTCGCCATCGAGCAGCTGCCCCTTGCCGCCGGACTCCGGAGTGGCGAAGTCGCTGGCGTACTTGTTGAGGTTCTCCCAGTTGGTGATGTCCGGGTGGGCCGCGGCCAGCCACGGCGGCACGTACCAGCCGATGATGCCGATGTTCCCGTTGGGCCCCACGTCGACTGCTGTGCCCTGCCCGTCGATGTACTTCTTGACGAGCTCGGGGTGGCCCCAGTTCTCAATGACCACGTCGACGGTGCCGTCGCCGAACCCTGCCCAGGAGACGTCCTCCGCGAGCTTCTTGTACTTGACGTCACACCCGAGCTTGGTGGCCGCGACCTGCCCGACGACATAGGCCGAGGCCTCGTAGCCGACCCACGGGTTGACGGCCATGTTGAGCTGGCCGCAGTCGGTTGCGGCGGCACTTCCGCTGGTGCCGCTGTTGATGTCACCGCCACCGCATGCCGCCAGGGCCAGGCTGGCCGCGGCAGCGAGTGATGCCAGACGGAGTACCCGTCGTCTTGCTCCTCGCACTGTGTCTCCTCTTGTCGGGCCGCGGGTGCGGCGCTGGGTCACGCGGTCTCGGCCCGCCCGTAGCGGGCCGCAGTATGGACGGTGATGCGGTCGAGCATGACGCCGAGTGCGGTGATGGCGATGCCGGCGGCCAGGCCCTTGCCGAAGTACTCGGGTTTGGAGAATCCCTTCACAACCAGATACCCGAGCCCGCCGCCGCCGACGAGCCCACCGATGACGACCATGGACAGCACGAAGAGCAGGCCCTGGTTGGCCGCCAGCACCATGGAGCCCTTGGACATCGGCAGCTGGACCTTGCCGATCATCTGCCAGCGGCTCGAGCCGGCCGCCTCGGCAGCCTCGACGGTGGTCGGCGACACTCCACGGATTCCGTCGGCCGCGATCTTGATCGCCACGGGTGCGGCGTACAGGACGGCTGCGACGATGGCCAGGAAGCGGCCCGGTGGAAAGAGCGCCAGCGCGGGGACCAGGTAGACGAACGAGGGCATGGTCTGCAGGCCGTCGAGAACCGGCCGGATGGCCGAGTCGGCGCGCCGACTGCGCCCCATCCAGACGCCAAGGGCGACGCCCAGGACCATGACGATCGCGGCGGCGACCAGGGTCATGGCCAGCGTCACCATCGAGTCGTTCCACAGCCCGACCCCGAAGAGAATCGCCAGGCAGACTGACGTCGACAGCAGAGCCCCACGAGCGCCGAACACCGAGGCGAGGACGACGAGGACGACGATGAGTCCCCAGGTCACCCACCACGATGTGTTGATCGACGAAGCAGCCCAGAGCCCAGCGAGCGCGACTGCGGCGGATGCGAGGGCCACCGGTGCCACGGCGCGGCGCCACGACCCTGCTCCGGTCCCCCCGAGAAGGACGGCGATGGCCAGGATCACGCCTGCGACGAGCCACCACGGCGAGTTGGCCATCAGGTCCTGGAGGGGGTTGAGCAGCCAGTTGGTGACGAAGTCGCTGATCTTCTGGGTGATCTGTCCGAAGGTGTCGACGAACCAGGTGGTGCTCGTGTTGACCCACCTGGCGAGCTTGGGTCCGATCTCGCTCTGCGGGAACTCGGCGAGCTTCAGCCGTACGTGCGAGAGGTAGATCGCCACGACCATTGCGACGGCCCCGGCAACGAGCGCCGTTCGGCGCGACCTGACCTTGACCCCGCGCCTGGATGCCGCTTCGGTTCTCTCCCCGGAGGCCACCGCTGTTCGGTCAAGCATGATCGCCATGATCACGATGCACATTCCGCTGACGAAGGCGGCGCCGACGTTGAGCGACTCCAGGGCCTGGACGACGGGCTGACCCAGGCCCGGACCGTTGATCAGTGCGGCGACCACACCCATGGACAGTGCGGCCATCATGGTCTGGTTCAGCCCGACGATGATGGTCCGGCGCGCCATCGGGACCTGGACCTTTGTGAGCAGCTGGGTCGAGGTCGACCCCATCGCCGTGGTCGCCTCCATGGTCGTCGGCGAAACGGTTCGAAGCCCGTGCGCGGAGATGCGGACCAACGGGGGCAGAGCGTAGATCAGTGTCACCACGACCGCTCCGGGGTTGCCGATCCCGAACAGCAGCGCCAGCGGGGCGAGGTAGGCGAACGACGGCATCGTCTGCATCACGTCGAGGACGGGTGTGACGGTTTCGGAGACTCGGTGGCTTCGGGACATCCAGATACCCAGCGGGAGCCCGATCAGCACGCAGAGTGCGACCGAGACGCCGGTGATGATCAGGGTGTCGATGCTCTCCTGCCAGTAGCCGAGCAGTCCGAAGGAAAAAGTCCCCAGCGCCACAGCAACGGCGATGCGGAGCCCAGCGAGTGCGTAGGACGTCCACGCGGCGATCGCCACGACACCGAGCCAGCCCACCTGCGGGACCGGGCGGGGGAACACCGGGGTGCTGAACAGGTCCTGGAGCCACACGACGACGGCGTTGAGCGTGTCGCTGATCCACGTGAGCGGAGCGAAGAGCGGGTTGCCGTCGAACTTCGCCTGCTCGATCGAGTCGCGCAGGTCGTTCAGCCACTTCTGGAAGGTGGTGAGCTCAGCGGTCGGCAGGTCCAGGGTGTTATTGCCCTGGAAGAGCCACCAACCGACGACCCAGACGACAACCACTGCGATCAGCGCCCACCATCGCCACGCGTTGCTCCTGGCCGGGACGACGGGCGTTTCGCTGGCCGGGTGGTCGATCTCGACGAGTTCGATGGTCACGCCTAGTGCTCCTCCTCGGCCACGATCACACGGAGGATGTCGTCCTGGTCGACGACGCCGAGCAGGTGCCCGTCCTCGACCACACGAACAGGGTGCTCGGAGTCGATGACCCTCCGAGCTGCGGTACGCACGACCGTGTCGGGTGCCATCTCTGGCCCGTCGAGAGGCTCGTCGGGCCGGGCATCGCGCATGACCCAGCGCAAAGTCAGCACGTGGGAGCGAGGGACCTCGCTGACGAAGTCGCGGACGTAGTCGTCGGCAGGTGCACCAACGACCTCGGCGGGTGTACCCATCTGGACCAGTGCACCGTCTCGCATGATCAGGATCCGGTCGCCGAGCTTCAGCGCCTCCTGCAGGTCGTGGGTGATGAACACCATCGTCTTGCCGACCTCGTGGTGCAGCCGGATGACCTCGTTCTGCATGTCGCGTCTGATCAGGGGGTCCAGTGCGGAGAACGGCTCGTCGAACAGCAGGACCGACGGGTCGACAGCGAGGGCGCGCGCGAGTCCGACACGTTGCTGCATTCCACCGGAGAGCTGGTCGGGGTAGGAGTCCTCGTTGCCGGTGAGGCCGACGAGGTCGACGAGCTCTTGGGCCTTGGCGCGCCGCTCGGTCTTCTTGACGCCTCGGATCTCCAGCCCGTACCCGACGTTGTCGATGACCTTGCGGTGGGGGAGCAGTCCGAAGTGCTGGAAGACCATCGACACGTGGTGTCGTCGCAGCTCGCGCAGCCTGCTCTCGGACATGCTCACGACGTCCTCGTCGTTGATCAGCACCTTGCCAGCGGTCGGTTCGATCAGCCGGGTGAGGCAGCGCACCAGCGTCGACTTCCCGGAGCCGGACAGCCCCATGACGACGAAGACCTCGCCGGGCTTGACCTCGAAGCTCACGTCGCGCACGGCGGCGGTGCACCCGGTCTTGGCCATCAGCTCTGCCCGCGAGAGCTCGGCATCGGGTGAGCCGACGATCTTGTCGGCCTTGGGCCCGAACACCTTCCAAAGACCCTGGACGGTCAGGGCGGCGGCGCTACTACTGGTCGCCACCCCGGCGGGCTCGTCAACCATGACGCTCATGCGGTGGCTCCCTGGTCGTTTCGGTGGTCACCCGGAGGGTAGAGGGGACTGTGCTCGCGGTATCGGTAGAACGGGGCGTCGGACGGCGCGAGGGGCGTGTTGCCGGCGATCAGGTCGGCGGCCTTCTCGGCCAGCATCATCACGGGCGCGTAGATGTTCCCATTGGTGACGTACGGCATTGAGCTGGCGTCGACAACGCGGAGCCCGTCGACGCCGTGGACCCGCATGGTGGTCGGGTCGAGAACGGCGTCGTCGTCGACCCCCATCTTGGCCGTGCACGAAGGGTGGAGCGCGGTCTCGGCGTCGCGGGCCACCCAGTCGAGGATCTCCTCGTCGGTCTCGACCGACGGGCCAGGTGACAGCTCACCGTCGTTGAAGGGTGCGAAGGCCGGCTGGTTGAGGATGTCGCGCGCCACCCGGATGCACTCGATCCACTCGCGCCGGTCCTGGTCGGTGGACAGGTAGTTGAACTGGAGCGCCGGGTGCTGCCTGGGGTCGGTGGACTTCAGCTTCACGGTGCCGCGGGCGTCTGAGTACATCGGGCCGATGTGAACCTGGTACCCGTGTCCTTCGGTGGGTGACGACCCGTCGTAGCGGATGGCGATCGGCAGGAAGTGGAACATCAGGTTCGGGTAGTCAACCTCGTCGTTGCTGCGGACGAAGCCGCCCCCCTCGAAGTGGTTGGTCGCCCCGAGCCCGGAGCGAAGGAACATCCACTGCGCTCCGATCCCCGGCCGCTTCCACCACGCGAGACCCGGAGCGATGGACACCGGCTGCTTGCTCGCGTACTGGATGTAGACCTCGAGGTGGTCCTGGAGGTTCGCCCCGACCCCTGGCAGGTCCGCGACGACCGGGATCCCGAGCGACGACAGGTCTTCGGCGCTCCCGACGCCGGACAGCTGCAGCAGCTGCGGGCTGTTGATCGCCCCGCCACACAGGATGACCTCACCGGCGCTGACGCTTCGGTCTGACCGGCCGGCCCGCAGGTACTCGACCCCGACCGCCCGCTTGCCGTCGAAGACGACCTTCGTCGCCTGCGCAAGGGTCTCGACCTTGAGGTTCTTGCGGTCCATGACCGGGTGCAGGTACGCGCGCGCCGCGCTCAGGCGGCGCCCGCGGTGGATGTTGCGGT
>JBAPUB010000086.1:0-5550 GCA_049282455.1 Actinomycetes bacterium | reverse complement strand
CTCGACATGTACCTGCACATGGATGGCGCTCGCATCAGCAATGCCGCAGCCGGGCTCGGCGTGGAGCTCCGTGAGACGACGGGCGACTGCGGCGTGGATGTGCTTTCCTTCGGTGGCACGAAGAACGGCCTCGTGGGCGGAGAGGCCGTCGTGTTCTTCCGGCCTGAGCTTGCGCGCGACCAGCTGTTCATTCGTAAGCAGCAGATGCAGCTGGCTAGCAAGATGCGCTTCATCTCGGCGCAGTTCATCGCTCTCCTCAGCGACGATCTGTGGCGCCACAACGCCAATCACGCAAACGCGATGGCACGTCGCCTCGCGGATGCTGTCCGAGAAGTCGAGGGCGTCACGCTCACCCAGAAGGTCCAAGCCAATGGAGTGTTCGCCAACATTCCCGCGGCCGCTGTGTCCAAGCTCCAGCCGGACTTCCACTTCTACGAGTGGGACGAGACCAGCCACGAGTGTCGCTGGATGTGCTCGTGGGACACGACCGAGGAGGACGTCGACGGTTTCGCGGCTGCCATCGCCGAGGTCGTACCGCAGAGCCTGTGACCTAGCGCCGGGCCACCCCGTCGGCCCGTGCGGCTGCCGATACCGCTTCCGATACCTCGGGGGCAACGCGAAGGTCGAACACGCTGGGCACGATGTGGTCAGGGGCCAGGTCGTCGCCCACGACCCGGGCCAGGGCGTCGGCCGCCGCCAGCTTCATTGCCGTCGTGATCCGGCTCGCCCCGACCGACAGAGCACCTTTGAAGATGCCCGGAAAAGCCAGCACGTTGTTGATCTGGTTGGGGTAGTCGCTTCGGCCCGTGGCGACCACGGCAACGTGGCGCATCGCGACCTCGGGGTCGACCTCGGGCGTCGGGTTGGCAAGTGCGAAGACGATGGCTCCAGGGGCCATCGAGGCGATGGCGTGCTCCTCGACCCGACCCGCGGACACCCCTATGAAGACATCAGCGCCGGCCAGGGCGTCCTCGATGGTTCCGGCGTGGTCGGCCAGGTTCGTAGCCGAGGCGAGGCGCTGCTTCACATCGGTGAGGTCGGAGCGCTTGGCGTGCACGATTCCCTTGCTGTCCGCAACAGCGATGTCGCCGATCCCGGCCTCGAGCAGGACCGTCGCGATGGCAACGCCCGCAGCGCCGGCCCCGGACATCACCACCCGGAGGTCGCCCAGCGCCCGGTCGGTGAGCCGGGCTGCGTTCCGGAGGGCAGCGAGGACCACGACGGCCGTCCCGTGCTGGTCGTCGTGGAAGACAGGGATGTCCAGGCGCTCCTGAAGGCGATGTTCGATCTCGAAGCAGCGGGGCGCGGAAATGTCCTCGAGGTTGATCCCCCCGAAGCTGGGCGCGATCCGCACCACCGTCTCGACGATCTCGTCGGTGTCCGTGGTTGCGAGCAGGATCGGCACGGCGTCGACGCCTCCGAACTCCTTGAACAACAGGGCTTTGCCCTCCATCACCGGCAGTGCGGCGACCGGGCCGATGTTGCCGAGACCCAGCACCGCGGTCCCGTCAGTCACGACAGCCACCAGGTTCGCCCGCCACGTGTAGAGGTCGGCCAGGCTCTCATCCGCGGCGATGGCCTGCGAGACCGCCGCAACGCCGGGTGTGTACGCCATCGAGAGACCGACGCGGTCGCGCACCCGCGCCGTCGGCCTCACCTCGATCTTGCCGCGCCGGTGGAGAGCCAGGACCGGGTCCACGTCCAGGGAGCCGTCTTCTGCTCGGTTGTCGCTCATGGCGGACCAGTCTGCCCCTGTCCGACGACCGTGACGGAATCGTGATGCTCCCTGTGGTACCGGCACCACAGGTTTGGTGGAAGTTTCGAGTCAGGCGCCTTCGTCCGGACCCGCCTGGCCCGGTAGACCCTGCCACGGAACCCCTGGTGCCTGCACGACCTGGAAGGGGAGCAGCGTGACCTTCAAGAAACGACGTCAGACTCTCGCACTGGCCGCCTTGGGCCTCAGCGCAACCTTGGCACTCGCCGCATGCGGCGGGGGCTCAACCGGAAGCGCCGGCTCGACCGACACAGCCGCGGCATCGGCAAGCTTCGACCCGACCACCGTCACCAAAGACAACACCCTGGCGGCTCAGGTGCCCGCCGACGTCTCAACCGACGGCGAGCTCAGCTACGGCACCGATGCCTCATACCCTCCCAGTGAGTTCATCGCGACCGACGGCACAACGATTGTCGGCTTCGACGTGGATCTGGGAACGGCAATCGCGGCCAGGCTCGGGCTGACGGCCAAGTGGGAGAACGCCCCGTTCGATGCGCTGATCACGCGCGTGGACGACGGCACGTACGAGGTGGGCATGTCCTCGTTCACGGTGAACCCGGACCGTGAGAAGCAGTCCAACATGATCAGCTACTTCAGCGCTGGAACTGCCTGGGCTGTCGAGGCCGGCAATCCGATGAACATCACTCCGGACACCGCCTGCGGACACCGAGTCGCCGTCCAGAAGGCGACGGTCCAAGTCACCGACCTCGAGGCTCGCAGCAAGGCGTGCACGGATGCGGGTGACACAGCCATCCAGATCGACCAGTACGTGAAGCAGACAGATGCAACGACAGCCGTGGCCTCGGGCAAGGACGACGCCATGCTCGCCGACTCACCGGTAGTTGCGTACGCCATCTTGATGACCAACGGTCAGCTCGAAGCGACCGGCGACATCTACGACTCCGCCCCGTACGGCATCGTCGTAGCCAAGCCGCAAACCGACCTCGCCGCGGCCATCCAGGGCGCTGTCCAGTCGCTGATTGATGACGGCAGCTACCAGAAGATCCTCGACACCTGGGGGGTGGGTGCAGGCGCGGTAACCAAAGCCGAGGTGAACCCATCCGTGGGATGAGCGCGCCAGCGACTGAACGGGCGGGACGGCCCGAAGCCATTCAGGCCGTCCCGGTCCGCCACCCTGGGCGATGGGTCGCGTCCATCCTGGTTCTGGTTGTGGTTGCCATGTTCGTCCACGGCATCACCACCAATGAGCGCTGGGACTGGTCCACCCAGTTCCAGTACATCCTCAGCCCGCAGGTACTCCGTGGCGTGTGGACGACGGTCTGGCTCACCATCGTGTCGATGCTCATCGGGGTTGCGCTCGGCGCGATCCTGGCCGTGATGCGGCTGTCCCCGAACCCGATCCTGTCGGGTGCCGCATGGGTGTACATCTGGGTCTTCCGCGGTACCCCGATCATCGTTCAGCTCTTCCTTTGGGCCAATGTCGCGTACCTGTACCGCGAGATGACCGTCGGTGTCCCCTTCGGACCGGGCTTCCTCACCATGCAGACGCGAGACCTCATTCCGTACTTCATGGCTGCGCTGCTCGGTCTGGGCCTCAACGAGGGCGCGTACATGGCCGAGATCGTCCGCGCCGGCATTCTCAGCGTTGACGAGGGCCAGGAGGAGGCGGCAACGGCAATCGGCATGAGTCGCGGCCAGACTCTTCGGCGGATTGTGCTGCCCCAGGCGATGCGAGTCATCGTGCCGCCGACGGGCAATGAGACGATCTCCATGCTGAAGACCACGTCGTTGGTCCTGATCATCCCGTACGGCGAGCTCTTCTTCGTCACCGGCAACCTCGGTACGACGTTGTTCAAGCCCTTTCCGTTCGCCATCTTGGCGAGCATCTGGTACCTCGCCATGACGTCGCTCATGATGATCGGCCAGTACTACATCGAGCGCCACTACGCGAAAGGCGCGATGCGTAACCTGCCGCCGACGCCGATCCAGAAGATCCGGGTCCGGCTCATGAGCTCCGGCAAGGAGAGGAGGTGACCGCGTGACCGGCCCTATGGTGAAGTCCGAAAGCGTGCACAAGGCCTACGGCAAGGTCGAGGTCCTCAAGGGCATCGACCTCGAGGTCGCCCCGCGCGAGGTCATGTGCATCGTCGGACCTTCCGGAGGTGGCAAGTCGACGTTTCTGCGCTGCGTGAACCACCTCGAGAAGATCGATGCCGGTCGGTTGTCGGTCGACGGGCGGCTCGTCGGCTACGTCGAGCGCGGCGGCAAACTGCACGAGATGAAGGACAAGGACGTCGCATCGCAGCGCCGCGACATCGGCATGGTGTTCCAACGGTTCAACCTCTTCCCCCACATGACGGCGCTCCAGAACGTCATGGAGGGACCGATCCGGGTCAAGAAGGAGGCGAAGTCGGTGGCTCGCGAGCGGGCCGAGAAGCTCCTCGCGAGGGTCGGACTGTCGGACAAGCCAGCCGCCTACCCCGCCCAGCTGTCCGGCGGTCAGCAGCAGCGGGTCGCCATCGCCCGGGCCCTCGCTATGGAACCGAAGCTCATGCTCTTCGACGAGCCGACCTCTGCACTCGACCCGGAGCTGGTGGGTGAGGTCCTCGATGTCATGAAGGACCTCGCACAGTCCGGCATGACGATGCTGGTCGTCACCCACGAGATGGGATTCGCCCGCGAGGTCGGGGACCAGGTCGTACTCATCGCCGATGGGGTCGTCATCGAGGCCGGCGACCCCAAACAGATGCTCACCAACCCTCAGCACCAGCGGACCAAGGACTTCCTGTCCAAGGTTCTGTGACCCAGCCGGTTCGTGAGCCCCCCCGTCAGGGCCGGGGGGGCTCAGACCCTGCTGGGCCATGGCCACAATCGCACCCGAACAATCCCGACAACGGCACCGGCGGGGACCGGGACACCAAGGGTCCACGAGTCGACTCCAACCCGTGGGTTGTCTCGTTCGACCCACCATGCGTCCCCGTCGCGGTGAACCAGCCGCTTGACCGCCGTCGGCCGATCGCCGGGTAGCCGAACCACAGCGACATCTCCAGGCCGGCCCGCGAGCCCGTGACGCAAGAGCAGGAGATCACCGTCAGCCAGGGTGGGAGCCATCGACGCACCGCGTACCCGGACCAGGGACCACCGTCGCACCGCCTGCCCTGCCCTCCTGCGTCAACGACCGAGCGGGGATAGTCTCGTTGTATCCCCATTCTGAAGTCGAAAGGATCCCCCATGCATCTGTTCGCCCGCTCGATCACCGAGGTCAGCGCGCACTGCGACCTCCCGTGTGGCGTGTACGACCCCGCCCAGGCCCGCCTCGAGGCGCAGTCGGTCAAGGCGTGCATGGAGAAGTTCCACGCCAGCGACGACGCCGAGTTCCGGCAACGCGCGGTGTTCATCAAGGAACAACGCAGCGACCTCGTCAAGGAGCACCTGTGGGTGCTGTGGACCGACTACTTCAAGCCACCGCACTTCGAGAAGTACCCACACCTGGGCCAGCTGTTCAACGAGGCGACCAAGCTCGCTGGCGCCGGCGGGACCAAGGGGTCGACCGACGTGGCCGTGGCCGACCAGCTGCTGGCCAAGATCGACGAGATCGCCGAGATCTTCTGGGAGACCAAGAAGGCCTGAGTCAGGTCACCTGCGCGCCTCCGAGGCCCCTACCCGGTCGGGTGGGGGCCTCGCTGGTGTCCGCGACCGGGTCACGCTCTTGACCGTGGACGGACCTGACGTCATAATGACGTCGTAAAGACATCAACTTGACGTCAAGAATCGAGTCGAGGCACCGTCATGGACCTCACACCCCACGTACAGGC
>JBAPUB010000085.1:0-3690 GCA_049282455.1 Actinomycetes bacterium | reverse complement strand
AGGGCGAGCTGGCCCTCGTGGTCGGACGCACCGGAGCCGGAAAGTCGACCCTGCTCCGGGCGGTCAACGGCCTGGTACCGCACTTCAGCGGCGGTCTGCTCAACGGCCGAGTGCGGGTGGACGGTCGTGACACGAGGACGCACCCTCCGCGCGAGCTCGCCGACGTCGTCGGAGTCGTCCTGCAGGACCCCAGGGCCGGTTTCGTCACCGACACCGTGGAGGACGAGCTGGCCTACGGCATGGAGTCGCTCGGGCTGCGGCCGGAGACGATGCGGCGGCGGGTCGAGGAGACCCTCGACCTGCTTGGTCTGCAGGAGCTGCGCGACCGGCCGCTTCGCAGCCTTTCGGGGGGCCAGCAGCAGCGTGCGGCGATCGGCTCCGTCCTCACCACGCACCCAAAGGTGCTCGTCCTGGACGAGCCGACGTCGGCGTTGGACCCCAACGCCGCCGAAGAGGTCCTGGCCGCTCTCCACCGCCTGGTCCACGACCTGGGTCTCACGGTGCTCCTGGCCGAGCACCGACTCGAACGCGTCGTGCAGTTCGCCGACGTGGTGCTCCTCGTCGGCGACGACGGGCGCGTCAGCGTCGGACCCACGACGACGATGCTGGCGCGCCTGCCCATCGTGCCTCCCGTGGTCGACCTGGCTCGGGAGCAGGGCTGGTCCCCCCTGCCGGTCAGCGTCCGCGACGCCCGCCGTCAGGCCACAGATCTTCGCTCACGTCTGCTGACGCTGACCGGACCTGCCTCGGCAGCGGCACCTTGCGAAGACGTCGAGCCGGCGCTGGTCGTCTCACAGCTGAGGGTCAGGCTGGGCCAGACCCTCGCCCTGGATGGCGTCGACGTCACGGTGCGCCCGCGCGAAATCGTTGCGGTGATGGGACGCAACGGCGCCGGCAAGAGCACGTTGCTGCGTGCCTGTGTCGGCCTGGCCAATCCGTCTCACGGATCGGTGCGCGTCGGCGGAGTCGACCCGCTGGCCCTGGCTCCCGCCCGGCTCATCAGGCGGGTCGGCCTGGTCCCCCAGGATCCCGCTGACCTGCTGTGGGCCGAGACGGTCGAGCACGAGTGCGCCGACGCCGACCGTGACTCCGGTGCCACCGCAGGCACGACCGCTCGCCTGTTCGCAGAGCTCGCACCGGGGGTCGACGTCAGTTCCCATCCGCGCGACCTGTCCGAAGGTCAACGGCTGGCCCTCGCCCTGGCGGTCGTCGTGGCCAGCGACCCACCCCTGCTGCTGCTCGATGAGCCGACGCGTGGCCTGGACTACCCGACCAAGCGACGCCTGGTGGCCGTCCTCGAGGCGCGGGCGGCGACTGGGCGGGCTGTCGTGCTCGCCACGCACGATGTCGAGCTGGTCGCCGACGTCGCGAGCCGGGTCGTCGTCCTCGCCGACGGTGACGTCGTGGCCGACGGTCCGATGCGTGAGGTGCTGCTGGCGTCTCCTCAGTTCGCCCCACAGGTCGCCAAGGTGCTGTCACCGCTGCCCTGGCTGACCGTCGCCGAGGTCTGCACCAGCCTGCGAGCCGCAGGGTGAGCGCCGTCGTGCAACAGGTCCGGGCCGTGCGGCTGAGGCCGCGCTCCTCGGCGGTCATCGTCATGGTGTCGCTCGTCGGGCTGCTGGCCTTCTGCTGGCCGTTCCTGGTCGAGCGTGGCGCGACCCTGGCCGACCAGCCCGACGGGGCCTGGTTGTTCGTGCTGCTGCTCCCCCTCCTGCTGGCGGTGGTGCTCGCCGAGGTGGCCGACGGCACGATGGACGCCAAGGCCGTGGCCCTGCTGGGGGTCCTGTCTGCGCTGGCGGCCGTGCTCCGTCCGCTCAGCGGCGGGGTGACTGGGTTCCAGCCGATGTTCGTCGTCATCGTTCTCGCCGGCCGAGCATTCGGCCCGGGCTTCGGCTTCACCCTGGGCGCCAGCTCGGTCCTCGCGTCCTCCCTGGTGACCGGTGGAGTCGGCCCCTGGCTGCCGTTCCAGATGCTGGCCGCTGCGTGGCTGGGCCTGGGCGCCGGGCTGCTCCCGAGGATGTCCGGTCGACGCGAGGTGTTCCTGCTCTCGGCCTACGCCGGCCTCGGCGGGCTCGTCTACGGGCTGCTTCTCAACCTGTGGTTCTGGCCCTTCATCGCCAGCGGCGGCGACCTCGGGTTCGTTGCGGGTGGACCGCTCACGGAGAACGCCGGTCGGCTGGTCGCCTTCACCCTGGCCACGTCGCTGGGGTTCGACATCCCCCGCGCCGTCGGGAACGCCGTGCTGGTCCTGGTGCTCGGGGCACCGGTCCTACGAACCCTGCGTCGCACCGCACGACGTGCCGCGTTCGAGGCACCGGTGCTCTTCGAAACGCCGGCCGTCACCGTGGAGCGCTGACCAGACATGGACGTCGTACTTCTCGGGACCGGATCGGCCGACGGGTGGCCCAACCCGTTCTGCGACTGCGCGAGCTGTGCCGCTGCGCGCAGCAACGGCGAGGTCCGAGGCCACACCGCCGCGCTGGTCGACGGGCGCGTGCTGATCGACTGCGGACCCGATGTCCCGAGGGCGGCCGAGCGCTTCAGAGCACCGCTGCACGACGTCGGGCTGCTGCTGCTCACCCACGCGCATCCCGACCACGTCCACGGACTCGCCATGCTCGCCCACCAGTGGTCGCACCGCGGCGCGCCGCTCACGATCGCTGGTCCGGCAGAGGCCCTGCGCCAAGTCGACGAGTGGATCGCGCCCGACGGGCCCGTGTTGATCCGTGCCCTCGAGGTTGGCGACGCCTTGGACTGGAACGGGTACACCATCGTCGCGATGGAGGCCACCCACGTGGGAGCCTTGACGAGCACGGCGCTGCTGTACGACGTCACCGCCCCCGACGGTGGCTCACTGCTCTACGCCAGCGACACCGGACCCTTGACCGAGCCGACCTGGGCGGCGGTCACCGGTCGAGCGTTCGACGTGGTGCTGCTGGAGGAAACGTTCGGGGACCGCACCGGTCACCAGACCGACCACCACGACCTCGACTCGTTCGCCTCCACCGCGGACGGCTTGCGTTCGCTCGGCTCCATCGCCGACCACGGACGACTCGTGGCGGTTCATCTGAGCCACCACAACCCGCCTGCCGGCGAGCTCGCTGCGCGTCTCGCCGCCCTCGGCGCCGAGCTTCTGCCCGACGGGGCCAGGATCCACACGGCCAACCCTTCGATCGGGGCCACGCGGACCTTGCTGCTCGGCGGTGCCCGGTCGGGCAAGTCCACGCTGGCCGAACGGCTCGTCGCCAGCCGGACGCGCGTCACCTACGTGGCCACGGCAACCGTCACGGACTCCGAGATGGCGCATCGCATCGAGGAGCACCGGGTCCGGCGCCCCTCCCACTGGCTGACCGTCGAGACCGCTGACGTCGAGAAGGTGCTCGACACCGCAGCCGCGGGAGACGTGGTTCTCGTCGACTGCCTGACGATGTGGCTGGCCCGAGCGCTCGACGACTCCGGCGCGTGGCAGACCAACGACACCTCGGCCGTGCGGCACCGTATCGACGAGCTGACGTGTTCGTGGCGCGACACCGCCGCCGACGTCGTGGGTGTCAGCAACGAGGTCGGGTCGGGCGTGGTCCCCTCCACCGTCTCCGGTCGGGTCTTCCGTGACCTTCAAGGCCACCTGAACGCCAGCCTCGCCTCGGTCAGCGACGACGTCCGGCTGGTTGTGGCTGGTCGTTCGATCCG
>JBAPUB010000084.1:0-9121 GCA_049282455.1 Actinomycetes bacterium | reverse complement strand
GGGGTGTCGTACCCGAGGGGGTAGGTGGTCCGAAGCCGGTTGAGCACGTCCCACCAGCCCGCGTAGTCGCCGACTCGCCCCGCCTGCGCCTCGACCTCCAGCACGGACACGAGGTCACCGATCGTCTCGCGCGCGTCACCGACGATCGGAACTTCAGTCGTGCGGTTCTTACCGATCTCCGCCGGGTCGATGTCGGCGTGGATCACGGTGGCGTCAGGAGCGAAGGAGTCGAGGCGGCCCGTGACCCGGTCGTCGAAACGAGCGCCGAGCGCGATGATCAGGTCGCTCTGCTGGAGCGCACCGACCGCAGCCACGGTGCCGTGCATCCCGGGCATCCCCAGGTGCTGCGGGTGGGAGTCGGGGAAGGCCCCCCGCGCCATGAGCGTCGTGACGACCGGCAGTCCGGTCAGCTCGGCGAGCGCCCGCAGCTGCTCGGTTGCGCAGGCCCGGATCACCCCACCCCCGACGTACAGCACCGGACGCCGCGACTCGACGATCAGCCGAGCGGCCTCGCGCACCTGCTTGGCGTGCGGCCGGGTCGTCGGCCGGTAGCCGGGCAGGTCCACGGACTCCGGCCACTCGAAGGTGGTGGCGGCCTGGAGCGCGTCCTTGGAGATGTCGACGAGCACCGGTCCCGGCCGACCGCTGCTGGCGATGTGGAACGCCGCGGCGATCGTGTGCGGGATCAGGGCGGCATCGGTGACCAGGAAGTTGTGCTTGGTGATCGGCATCGTGATGCCGCGGATGTCCGCCTCCTGGAAGGCGTCGGTCCCGATCGAGGAGCTGGCGACCTGGCCGGTCACGGCCACGATCGGGACCGAGTCCATGTAGGCGTCCGCGATCGGCGTGACCAGGTTGGTGGCACCCGGACCGGACGTCGCCATGCACACTCCGACCCTTCCGGTGGCAGCGGCGTACCCCTCCGCCGCGTGTCCCGCCCCCTGCTCGTGGCGGACCAGGATGTGCCGGATCGTGCTGTCGAACAGCGGGTCGTAGGCGGGCAGGATCGCGCCCCCGGGGATGCCGAAGATCGTGTCGGTCCCGGTGGCCTCCAACGCCTTCACCAGGCTCTGGGCCCCGGTCATCGGACCGGTCGTCGGGTCGGTCATCGGCTGTCCTTCGGTCGCTGCTGGTCAGTTCTGGTCAGGCGCTGGTTCAGCTGGGCACGAAAAAGCCCCTCCGTCCCGAGGTGGGTGAGGGGCAGCGCGCGGCGGACGAGTGGCTTCAGGCCGCGCGCCTTGTAACGACGAGAATTCGGTGGAACACCCCTTCAGGGTGATCGCGTCGACCGCGACGGTCAACCTGCACCCCCGGTTGTCTCAGATGATGGACACCTCGACCACCTGCTGGACCGGCTCTCAGTCGAGCACCGCGCCCTGGGCCGCCGACCCCACCAGCCGGGCGTACTTCCCGAGAACACCCCGGGTGTAGCGGGGCTCTCGCGGCTTCCACCCGTCGCGACGGCGAGCCAGCTCGTCGTCGTCGACCAGGAGGTCGAGGGTGAGCTCGGCCATGTCGAGTCGGATCCGGTCGCCGTCGGCGACGAAGGCGATCGGTCCACCGTGCGGCGCCTCGGGGGCGACATGCCCGATGCAGAACCCGGCGGTCGCGCCGGAGAACCGGCCGTCGGTCACGAGCATGACGTCCTGGCCGAGCCCGGCGCCCTTGATGGCTGCGGTCACCGCCAGCATCTCGCGCATCCCCGGACCACCCATCGGGCCCTCGTACCGGATGATCACCACGTCACCGGCCACGACACGGCCCTCGGTCACCGCCGCCATGGCGTCCAGCTCGTCGTCGAACACCCGCGCGACACCCTCGAACAGCGGCTCGTCGATGCTGGCCGCCTTGATGACAGCCCCTTCGGGAGCCAACGACCCCTTCAGCACTGCCAGCCCACCGGTGGCGTGGATGGGGTCGGCGACTGGGTGCACGATGCGTCCGTCGGGCCGCGGGGGTGCGACAGACTCGAGGTTCTCTGCGACGGTCCGCCCGGTCACCGTCAGGGCGTCTCCGTGCAGCAGCCCGGCGTCGAGCAGCTCCTTCATCACCATCGGGACGCCGCCGACGTGGTCGATGTCGTTCATCACGTAGCGTCCGAACGGCTTGACGTCGGCCAGGTGGGGGGTGCGGGCCCGGACGGTGTTGAAGTCGTCGATCGTGAGCTCGACCCGCGCCTCGTGGGCGATCGCCAGCAGGTGCAGGACGGCGTTGGTCGACCCACCCAGGGCCATCGTCACGGCGATCGCGTTCTCGAAGGCCTCGCGGGTCATCACGTCGCGTGCAGTGATCCCCCGCCGCAACAGCTCGACGACCGCCTCGCCGGACCGGAACGCGAACTCGTCGCGACGCTTGTCGACGGCGGGGGGTGCCGCGGACCCCGGCAGGGACATGCCGAGCGCCTCGCCGATGCTCGCCATCGTGTTCGCGGTGAACATGCCGCCGCACGCACCCTCGCCAGGGCAGGCGTTGCGCTCGATCTCGTCGAGCTGTCCGCGCGTGATCCTCCCGGCCGCGCAGGCCCCCACCGCCTCGAAGGCGTCCTGGATCGTGACGTCCTTGCCTCCGACCCGGCCAGGAAGGATCGAGCCCGCGTAGACGAAGACACTGGCCACATCGAGACGAGCGGCGGCCATCAGCATCCCAGGCAGTGACTTGTCGCACCCGGCGAACGTGACCATGCCGTCGAGCCGCTCGGCGTGCATCACCGTCTCGACCGAGTCGGCGATCACCTCTCGGCTCACCAGCGAGGCGCGCATGCCCTCGTGGCCCATGGAGATCCCGTCTGACACCGAGATCGTCCCGAACTCCATCGGGAAGCCCGCGGCAGCGAAGACGCCTTCCTTGGCCTTGACCGCGAGTCGTTTCAGCGACAGGTTGCACGGGGTGATCTCGTTCCAGCTGCTCGCAATGCCGATCTGCGGCTTGCCCCAGTCCTCGTCGGTCATCCCGACGGCCCGGAGCATCGCCCGGTTGGGCGCGCGCTCCATGCCGTCGGTGACGTCACGGCTGCGCGGCTTGATGTCTGGGGCGTCGCTCATGTGTCCAGCGTACGGGTGAAGACCAGGTCGACCACGCGGTGGCCTCGAGCGATCCCCCGCTGTTCGAAGCGGGTCAGCGGGCGCGCCAGTGGCCGCTCCAGCACGTCGTCGTCACGGATTGACGACCGGGTCAGTCCGGGTGACGCGGACAGGACCGCGACCATCTGCTCCGCGTAGGGCAACCAGTCGGTCGCACAGTGCAGGAACGCACCGGGCGCCATCCGGGAGCACAGCAGCGACACGAACGGGGGCTGCACGAGCCGGCGCTTGTGGTGGCGGGACTTGGGCCAGGGGTCGGGGAAGAAGATCCGCACTCCCGACAAGGACGCCGGGGCGATCATGTCCTGCACGACCTCGACAGCGTCGCCCTGCATGACCCGGACGTTGGTGAGTCCTCTGGACCCGATGCCCGCGAGCAGCTGACCGACTCCCGGAGTGTGAACGTCGACCGCGAGCACCCCTCGGCCAGGCTCGGCGGATGCCAGGTCAACGGTTGCCTCGCCCATGCCGAAACCGATCTCGAGAACCACCGGGACGCCGGGTCCGAACTCGCTCTCCAGGTCGAGGGGGCGTCTATCGGGGACCAGCAGCCAGCGTGCTGCGTGGTCACGCAGCCCACGCGCCTGGCTGGGCGTGATCCTGCCTCGCCGTGGGTGGAACGTCTTGATGCGCGGGGGCTCAGCCACCGGCGATCAAGGGCACGGCGTCGAGGGTCGACCCATCGCGCAACGGGGTGGCAGGCCCGGCGACGTACCGGCTGTCGAACGCGACGGTTGCGATGCGCATCATCGGCCTCCTGCGACCACGTTCTTCAACGGTCGCCCGGTCGCGTACCTGGACAGCTGGCTCCCCAGCAGGTCCCATGCTCGGGGAAGGAAGGCCGAGGTGTCACCCCCCACGTGGGGAGTGATCAGGACCTGGGGCGCCGACCACAGCGGGTGGTCGGCCGGCAACGGCTCGGGGTCGGTCACGTCGAGGGCGGCGGACAGCCGGGTGCTGAGCAGCTCGGCGAGGAGGGCCTCGGTGTCGACGACCGGCCCCCGGGACACGTTGACCAGCAGCGCGCCGTCCTTCATCCGGGCCAGCTGGGCGGCATCGAACATCCGGTTGGTCTCGGTCGTCAACGGAACGGCGAGAACCACCACATCGACATCGGGCAGTACGACCTCGAGGTCGGCCACGCCGACCACCCCGTCACGGGCCTGGCGCCCCATGACGACGACATCGGTCTCGAACGGACGCAGTCGAGCAGCGATTGCCTGCCCGACCGACCCCGCGCCGACAACGAGCACCCGCCGATCCGCCAGCGCAGGACGGCGCACATGACTCCACGCCCCGCGGTCCTGCTCCCGGACGAAGTCAGAAAGCCCACGCAGTGACGCGGTGACCAGGGCCACAGCCAGCTCGGCGGTGCTGGCGTCGTGGACGCCCCGTGCGTTGCACAGCGTGACTCCGGTCGGCAGACGTACGAGCACGTCGTCGTAGCCGGCCGTCAGGGTCTGAACCACGTCGAGTCCGCCGAGCTCCTGCACGACATCGATCGCTGCCGAGGGGCCCATGTACTCCGGGACGTAGAAGTCGACGTCGGCTGGAGGGGGAAGCGCCAGCCCGCTCCGCCAGACCACCACCGTCAGCGACGGAGGAAGGTCAAGGTGCCGCTCCCAGTCGTCGAAGGGAAGGCACACGACCCGACGACGCGTCGATCTCCCACCAGCCACGAGGCGCGACGCTACTCGCCCGGCCTTCGTCCCCGTCGACCCGTGGACTTTCGGCCCTACGACCGGGCCTTGCGACCGAACAGAGTGGAAGTCGACGGCCCCCGCGCAAGCGGCCCGTCAGTCCGGTAGGGCGGACACCGATGGGGGCGGCGTGAGAGCGCTGCCCCCATCCGCTCGCCACCAGCCCTTCACGGGTCCCCCGTCTGCGCCCTTCAGTCCGCTGCGTTCGCCGTCCGACACAGATCATGTGACCCGACTGCCGTCCCTTGCCGCCCTGGCCACGTTCGCGCTGGTCGGGGTCGCACTCGCGCCGCCGCTGGCAACCGCAGCCGGACCCGCACCGCAAGCGGCCCGGGTGGTCGCGCGAACCATCACGCCCGGTGACACCTTGCACATCCAGTTCGCCGGCACCCTCGACCGGTCAGTCCCAGCCACGGTCTTCGAGGTCGACTGCGAGGACACCAGCGCAGCGGTCGTGGCCGACCTGCACAGTCGTGGCAAGACCGTCGTCGGCTACATCTCTGCAGGGTCCTGGGAGAACTACCGCGACGACGCATCGTCGTTCCCTGCGCGGGTCAAGGGCAAGGTCATGGACGGCTGGCCCGACGAGAGGTGGCTGGACATCCGACGGCTCGCCGTGCTCAAGCCGATCATGCGCACGCGCATGGACATGTGTGCGTCCAAGGGTTTCGACGCCATCGAGTTCGACAACGTCGAGGGCTACGCCAACGACAGCGGGTTCCCGCTGACCAAGGCCGACCAGAGGGTGTACAACACCTGGCTCGCCGCCGCCGCGAAAGCCCATGGACTGCAACCAGGTCTGAAGAACGCGCTGGGCCTCATCCCCTCGCTGGTCGACGACTTCGACTGGGCCCTCAACGAGCAGTGCGTGCAGTACTCCGAGTGCCGCGCCTACCAGCCGTTCGTCGACGCCGGAAAGGCCGTGTTCGTGCTCGAGTACAGCGTGACCGTCGACCACATGTGCACCGTCATCCAGCGCATCGGTCTGCAGGCCCAGAAGAAGCACCTGAGCCTGGACGCCTGGCGCAGGACCTGCTAGACCGCCCGTTCGAGGACGAGCTCACGCACCCGGGATGCGTCGGCCTGTCCGCGGGTGGCCTTCATGACCGCCCCCACGATCGCGCCCGCAGCTTGCGTCTTGCCGGACTTGATCTTCTCGACGATGTCAGGGTTGGCCAACAACGCCTGGTCGACCGCCGCGATGAGGGCACCGTCGTCGGACACGATGCGAAGGTCACGGCTCGCGACGACGTCGTCCGGTGAGCCTTCGCCGGCGAGGACGCCCTCGATGACCTGGCGAGCCAGCTTGTCGTTGAGCGTGCCGTCGGAAACGAGCGCCGCGACCCTGGCGACCTCGACCGGTGTGACCGGCAGCTCGGCCAGGTCACGCCCCAGCTCGTTGGCATGGCGCGCGATCTCGCCCAGCCACCACTTGCGCGCGGAAGCCTGGTCGGCCCCTGCCTCGATGGTCGCCTCGATCAGCTCGACGGCACCCGCGTTGACCATCGAGATCATCTCGTGGTCGCCTACCCCCCACTCGGCCTGGAGCCGCCGCCGCCGCTGGAGCGGTGGCTCGGGGAGGGTGGCACGGAGCTGGTCGACCCATTCGACGGTCGGCGCGACTGGTGCGAGGTCCGGCTCGGGGAAGTACCGGTAGTCCTCGGCCTCCTCCTTCACCCGCCCTGACGTCGTGGACCCGTCCTCCTCGTGGAAGTGCCGCGTCTCCTGGACCACGGTGCCGCCCCCGTCGAGAACCGCGGCCTGACGTTCGACCTCGAACCGGATGGCACGCTCGACCGAGCGAAGTGAGTTCACGTTCTTGGTCTCGGTCCGGGTCCCGAGCTCCTTGCGACCCTTGGGCTTGAGCGAGATGTTCGCGTCGACCCGCATGGACCCTTGGTGCATGTGCGCGTCTCCGACACCCAGGGCAACGACCAGGTCTCGCAGCTCGGAGGCGTATGCGCGAGCGACCGCGGGAGCCAGCTCCGAGGGAACCTCGATGGGCTTGGTGACGATCTCGATGAGGGGCACTCCAGCGCGGTTGTAGTCGACCAGGGAGTACTCCGCACCATGGATGCGCCCTGCGCTGCCGCCGACATGCGTGCTCTTGCCGGTGTCCTCCTCCATGTGCGCCCGCTCGATCTCCACCCGGAAGACTTGCGGCCCTTCCGGCGTCTCGACCTCGACGTCGAGCCAGCCGTTGAAGGCGATCGGCTCGTCGTACTGCGAGGTCTGGAAGTCCTTGGGCATGTCGGGGTAGAAGTAGTTCTTGCGGGCGAAGCGGCACCACGGGGCGATCGAACAGCTCAGCGCAAGCCCGATCCGAATGGCCGACTCGACTGCCTTCTCGTTGAGGACGGGCAACGCGCCGGGCAGGCCCAGACACACCGGACAGACCTGGGTGTTGGGCTCGGCGCCGAACTCGGTCGGGCAGCCGCAGAACATCTTCGACGCGGTGTTCAGCTCGACGTGGACCTCCAGGCCCATCACCGGGTCGTACCGACCGATCGCCTCGTCGAACGGCACTCGCTCGGTCACGTCGCCACCTCCAGCTCGGGGGCCTGCGCGAGCAACGGGCCGCCCCACTGCTGCGTGAGGAGGCGTTCCAGGGCCTGCCCCACCCGGTACACGCGCTCGTCGGCCTGGACCGGTGCCATGATCTGCAGCCCCACCGGCAGACCGTCATCGCCCAGCCCGATGGGCAGGCTCATGGCAGGACCGCCGTACAGGCTCGACGGAAGGGTCGCCAGGTCCGCCTTGTACATCGCTACCGGATCGTCGACACGTTCGCCTACCCGGAAGGCGACGGTTGGCGTCGTCGGCGAGACGAGCACGTCGACGTCGGTGTAGGCGGCCTCGAAGTCGCGGCGGATCAGGGTGCGGACCTTCTGCGCCTGCCCGTAGTAGGCGTCGTAGTACCCGGCCGACAACGCGTAGGTACCGAGCATGATCCGACGCTTCACCTCGTCGCCGAAGCCTGAGGCTCGGGTGGCCGACATCACCGACTCGACCGAGGACGACCCGTCGTCGACGCGAAGGCCGTAACGCATGCCGTCGAAGCGAGCGAGGTTGCTCGAGCACTCGCTCGGCGCGATCAGGTAGTACGCCGGAAGTGCGTAGTCGAAGGACGGGCAGGAAACCTCGACAACGTCGGCGCCGGACCGGCCCAGCAGGGCCACGATGTCGTCGAAGCGCTGCTGGACTCCCACCTGGTACCCGTCACCCTGGAGCTCGCGGACCACCCCGACCCGCAGGCCGTCGAGCCCGCCGAGCTCCCCCCGTGCGGCCGCGACGACCGGCGGGACCGGGGCGTCGATGGATGTCGAGTCAAGCGGGTCGTGCCCGCCCATGACCTCGTGCAGCAGGGCCGCGTCGAGCACGGTGCGCGCGAACGGCCCGGCCTGGTCGAGGGACGACGAGAAAGCGATCAAGCCGTACCGCGAGACGCCGCCGTACGTCGGCTTCATCCCGACGATCCCGGTGACCGACGCGGGCTGGCGGATCGACCCGCCGGTGTCGGTGCCGATCCCCAGCGGCGCCTCGTACCCTGCGACGGCTGCACTCGACCCACCGGAGGAGCCACCGGGGATCCGGTCGGTGTCCCACGGGTTGCGTGTGGGGCCGTAGGCGGAGTTCTCGGTCGACGAGCCCATGGCGAACTCGTCCATGTTGGTCTTGCCGAGAATCACGATGCCGGCTTCGCGCAGCTTGCGCGTGACGGTCGCGTCGTAGGGCGGCCTCCAGCCTTCGAGGATCCTCGACCCGCACGTGGTTGGCACACCGCGCGTCGCAATGACGTCCTTGAGGGCCAGCGGGACACCGGCCAGGGGCGGGAGCGCCTCACCCCTGGACCTCATGACGTCGACGGCAGCGGCCGCTGTCAGGGCGCCGTCTGCGTCGACGTGGAGGAACGCGTGCAGGGCGCCGTCAACCTCGTCGATGCGATGCAGCGCTGCCTGGGTGACCTCCACAGCCGAAACCTCGCCCGTGGCGACCGCGCGCGCGGTCTCCTTCGCCGTCCATCGGGTCAGGTCGGTGCTGCTCACTCGTCGTCCTGGAGGATCTGGGGCACCCGGAACCGTCCGTTCTCGGCGGCGGGAGCGCCAGCGAGGGCCTCCGCCTGCGACAGACCCGGCCGGGTCCGGTCAGCCCGGAAGACGTTGACCACGGGGACGGCGTGGGTCGTGGGCGGTACGTCGTCGGCGGCGACCTCGGCGACGCGTGCCACGGCACCCAGGATCACGTCGAGCTGTCCACCCAGGTGGGTGAGCTCGTCGTCGGTCAGCGCCAGTCTGGACAGCCGGGCCAGGTGAGCCACCTCGTCGCGGGTCAGCGAGGACA
>JBAPUB010000083.1:0-1913 GCA_049282455.1 Actinomycetes bacterium | reverse complement strand
GTGTAAGCCCGTTGCCATCAAACGGGTCCGTCTTCTTCGACGCTCGAGATGAGGGTCGCTCCCTGCGGGTGTCCTACCACGAAGGCTCGGGTGTGTTCGTTCTGAGCCTGTGGCGCGGGTCGGATTGCCTGGCCAGTTTCCGGATGTCTGCGGAGGACAGCCCCAGGCTGGTGCACACGCTGATGACGGCGCTGGCCTCATCACAGCCGACCATGAGCGAATCTGACGCCTCGGTTGGGTGACGGCACCTGAGGGCCCGGCCCACGAGGCTTTCCATGCTCACCACCGGACCGGACCGACTAAGGAAAGCGGGCTCGTTCGGCGGTGACGCCCCCTAGAGTGGCCCGGTGACCGAACCTGGCTGGTATCCAGACCCTGAACAGCCCGATCAAGTGCGCTATTGGGACGGAACGGCTTGGGCAGAACCTCCCGCCGCACAAGTGGTCCCCTCGACACCGGGACCTGCCCAAGCGCCCAGCGGGTTCCTGCTCACCATCGGTGACATTGGTGTGACTGCGACGCACATCTCCACGCCCAACGGGGCGGCCCCCCTTCACGGTTCGACCTGGATTGTCGCCGACATGTCCGTGACGGAGCGGAAGATCCCCACCTGGGCCATCGTGTGCGCGATTGTTTTCGCGTTGGCCTGTCTGCTCGGGCTGCTCTTCCTACTCGTCAAGGAAGACGTCACACGCGGCTACGTCCAGGTGTCGGTGCGCAGCGGGGATTTGAGCCACATGACACAAATCCCGGTCTCGTCAGCCGTGCAGGTCGCCCAGGTCCGAGCCCTGGTCGGTCAGGCCCAAGCCTTCGCCGCCCAGGCCCCCCCGCTCTGACTTGCGCCGGGGCGCATTCGCCGCTGGTCCGCTCGGCACGGCGATTACCAACACTCGGAATGCACCGTTCGGCCCGCCGGCAGGCTGGGAGTAGTCCATCCACCCCAGGCGGTAAGTGCCACTGACTACTAGGTCATCAGGTCGGAGCTTGCGGGTACGAGGCGACTGCTCACCCCACGCCCGAACACCGGTGACGGTCTCCCCGTCGTAGAGGCGGAACGCCGCCGCACCGGTAACCCGACTGTGCCCTGGCTTTCGCCAATACCCCGGATCGTTGGCCAGAACAACCACGACGCCGTTGGTGGCGTCACCTCGACCGCTGCGTGCCGGCGGGCTCTTAGGGCCCGCCGAACGGCTCTCCACCGGCCCTGCGATGGTCCTATGGGGACCCTGGCGTTGCCGGCCTGGTTGCCTTCTCAACCCGACGTGACAGGAACGTGAGTAGCCAACGCCTTCATAGCGGCGACGTACTGCTCAGTGTCCCCACCAACCACAACGCTCCGGTCGTTGCGCTCCGACTCGTCGGCTTTGAACTCGAGGCCAAGCAGTTTGATCTCCTGGCCGATGATCTTTAGCACAAGCTCAGCCGCCTTGACGTCCCCGTACTCGGTGGCTGCCGCCCAGTGTGATCTGAGCAGCTCCTCCAGCCGTGCCATCGTGAGCGCCCGATTCTCGTCGACGTTGTCCGCAACCCGATCCTGCAAAGCCGCTTGAACAACCTTCCAGGCGGTCCCTCGGTTCGCATAACCGACCTGTGTGGCGATTTCGTCGTAGCCATATCCGGCCATCGCCAGTTCGACCGCCCGTGCCTGCCTCCAGCGGGCACGAGCTCGGCCACGCAGATCCTGCGCTGGTAACACCGCCAGCTCAGCGTGCGAGTAGTCGGTGTGCTCACCTGCCAAGGCGGTCATGCATCAAGCGTCAGGTCTGGTTCGGCTAACCGCAAGAGCCCCGCCTGAAGTCCAGCAGCTGGAGGCAGCGAAACCTTGGAGCTCATTGGGCCCCTCAGAGGAGGCCCCACCATGGCTCACAGGATTCGGCAGCCGTTCTCGTCGCCGCGGTACCACTCCTCGAATT
>JBAPUB010000082.1:0-10351 GCA_049282455.1 Actinomycetes bacterium | reverse complement strand
GCCGCACAAAGCGATGACCGGGGCGCCCGTGACAGCGCTCTCGACGATCTTGTCCTTCTGCACGTAGTGCGAGAACCGCTCGTGGTCTCCGGCATCGGTGGGCTGCAGCCGCTCCTCGACCAGCGTGCTGCCACCACCCACCGGCTCGGCCTGCGGTTGCCCCAACGGCTGCGGAATCCCGGGTTCGCTCGTCATGAGCGCCGATTGTAGGCCGAGATCAGTTCAGCGACGGGTCCTCGGGGAAGGTGGCCACCATGGCCAGCTCGCCCCCCTGCCTGCGCAGGACGTCGCGCCACAGGTGGTCCGGGTCGTCGACGAACGGGTCTCCCGGCAACGACTCGACGACGAACCAGGTGTCCTCCGCGAGCTCGTCCTCCAGCTGGCCCGGCCCCCACCCCGCATACCCGGCGAACACCCGCACCGCTCGCAGGTCTGCGGCAAGGACCTCCGGCTCAGCGTCCAGGTCGACCAGGCCCAGACTGCCAAAGACCCGTCGAAAACCCAGCGGCTCCTCCGCCTCGTCGTCGGGAACCCCGACCGCCAAGGCGCCCAGGGCCAAAGCGGAGTCCTCGCCCACGGGCCCGCCCCGGAAGACCAGCGCCGGACCGGTCGTGTACTCGCCCCAGGACGGGATCACCACAGCAACCTCGACGCCGGTCGGCCGGTTGAGCACCACGCCGAGGGCACCCTCCTCGTCGTGGTCGACCAGGAGAACGACAGACCGTTCGAAGTTTGGGTCGCCCAGCATCGGCGACGCCACCAGGAGGCGGCCGGTCAACGACAGGTCGGTCACGCGGCCATGATTCCCTACCACCGTCGTGGCGGGAAGCAGACGTGTCTGCGGTCAGCCGTCCACGAGAGTGCCGAGTGCGAGCGACAGCCGAGCAGCGGCATCGTCGGCCACCGGCTGCAGCTGGGGGCGACCGGTCATGGCCACCATGTCCTGGGGGTCGACCGCCTCCACGATGGTGGTGTCGGGCCGGTCGGGGTCCGAGCGGACGACGACGTTGCACGGCAGCAGGACGCCGATGCGGCGGTCGACCTCCAGCGCCGCGTACGCCAGAGGGGGGTTGCACGCCCCGAGGATGAGGTAGGGCTCGACCGCCGCACCGAGCTTGGCCTGCATCGTGGCCGAGACGTCGATCTCGGTCAGGACGCCGAACCCCTGTCCGGCCAGTGCCTCACGAACCCGGGGAACCACCTGGTCGTACGGCGCCGACAGGCGAACGGTCAGACCCTCGGACATAACAGCTCCTTCGTCTCGGACTTCTACGGGAATGATACCCCCCGGGGTATAGTTCTTTCTGCTACCCCGTCCGTACCGCCGCACGAGAGCCCAGGAGAGCGCATGGCCACCATCACCCTGACCGCAGACACCCTCGAGTCCGTGGTCACCGGCAACGACACCGTCTTTGTCGACTTCTGGGCCAGCTGGTGCGGCCCGTGTCGCGCCTTCGGCCCGGTCTTCGAGGCAGCCAGCGAGCAGCACGACGACATCGTCTTCGCCAAGGTCGACACCGAGGCGCAGCCGCAGCTGGCCGCCATGTTCGGCATCACGTCGATCCCGACGCTGATCGCCTTCCGCGAGAAGGTCATGGTGTACGCCGAGGCAGGAGCGCTGCCGGCCCCCGAGCTCGACAAGCTCATTGCCGCTGTCCAGGGGCTGGACATGGACGACGTCCACCGGCAGGTCGCCGCAGCCGCGCAGGCCTGATTCTGCGCGGCAACCGGCACATCTGAGACGATCGGTCCGTCAGAGCTGCTCGATGGTCGTTCGACGGCAAGGGGAACCGCATGACCTACACCGTGGCGTCGGAGACCGGACGCCTGCGGCGGGTGATCGTCCACCGCCCCGGTCTCGAGCTCAACCGGCTCACCCCGTCCAACCGTCACGACCTCCTGTTCGACGACGTGGTCTGGGCTGCGCGAGCACGAGAGGAGCACGACGCCTTCGTCGCGACCATGACCGACCGCGGAGTCGAGGTGCTCGACTACGGTCGGCTGCTCGGCGAGGCACTGGACGACGAAGAAGCCCGCGAGTGGGCGTTCGACCGGCTCCTCAACGAGCGAACGGTCGGCCCCGCCCTGGCCAGGCCACTGCGCGACCTCGGCCGCAGCGTCGACGGGCGCACGCTCGCCAGGCTCTGGATCGGCGGCATCATCAAGTCCGACCTGTCCACCAACGTCAACGGGTTGCTGTGGTCCGCGCTGGGCGACGACGACTTCCTGATGACTCCCCTACCCAACACGATGTTCACTCGCGACAACTCCGCATGGGCCTACGGGGGCGTCTCGCTGAACCCGATGAGCAAGCCGGCCCGCAAACGCGAGACGCTCCACACGTACCTGATCTACCGCTGGCACCCGCTGTTCCGCGACGCATGGGAGCAGCCCGACGGCTTCTCAGTGTGGCTCGGCAACGAGTCCGTCCCGGACGGCCCGGCCACCATCGAAGGTGGCGACGTGCAGGTGATCGGCAACCGGTCGATGCTCATCGGCTTGTCCGAGCGCACGACGGCGCAGGGGGTCGAGGTCTTGGCCTGCCACCTCTTCAAGGCCGGCGTCGCCGATCGCGTGGTCGTCGTGCAGCTGCCCAAGCAGCGCGCTTTCATGCACCTGGACACGGTGATGACGATGGTCAACCAGGACACGTTCGTCGCGTATCCAGGGCTCGTCGACTCGGTGCGCTCCTTCACCTTGACCCTGGACGGCGGCGAGCTTCGGGTCGACCAGAACGCGTCGTTGCGCGACGGGCTCAGCGCAGCCCTGGGCACAGACGTGAAGATCCTGGTCGCGAAGATGAGCATGGGTGACGCCGAGCGCGAGCAGTGGGACGACGGGAACAACTTCCTGGCCCTGTCCCCCGGCGTCGTCATCGGGTACGAGCGCAACGTGCGAACCAATGCGATGCTCCGCGACCACGGAGTCGAGGTCGCCGCGGTTGCCGGGAGCGAGCTCGGGCGCGGGCGAGGCGGGCCCCGCTGCATGACCTGTCCCATCGAACGCGAGCCGCTCGACTGAGCGACAGTCAGGAGAGTACGAGCACTGCGGCGGTGCCGATGACCAGCGCGGTCGCGGCCATGGGCAGCCCGAGTCGGCCGAAGTCGGTGAACCGGTAGTTGCCCGGTCCGTAGACCATGGTGTTGGTCTGGTACCCGACCGGTGTCAGGAACGAGAAGCCCGCCGTCACACCGACGGCGATGGCGAGCAGCCGGGCGTCGATCCCGTCGGCCACCGACGCCACACTCACAGCGATCGGCACTGCCAGGATCGCCGCCGCGCTGTTGCTGATGAGCTCGGTGAGCACCAACGTGGCCGCCAGGATGACAGCGACGAAGACGACTTCGTGGACGCCGCCCAGCGACCCCGACAGCCAGTCGGCGATCGTCTCGTCCAGTCCGGACGCCGTCACGGCCGCGCCAACGCCGAAGGCCGCACCGATCAGCAGGACCACGGACAAGTCGATGGCCTTCAGCGCCTCGTCCGGCGAAACGACCTTGGAGAGGACCAGCACGAGAACCCCGAGGACTGCCGCCACGGCGATCGGCAGCAGGCCGAGCGCGGCCAGCAGAACGACCCCCACGAGTACGACCACGGCCAACGGGGCCAGTCGGCTCACGGGGGTGAGGATCTCGCGGACCGGGGACACCAGGACGAAGTCGTCGGAAACGTGAAGGTTCTGGCGGAATCCGCGTTCTGCCACCATCAGCAGGGTGTCACCGCGATGGAGCTCGACCCGGTCCACCGGACGCTGCGCCGTCTCGTCGCCCTTGTGGACGGCCAGCAGCCCGGCACCGTAACGGTCGAGCAGCTGGACCTCGGCGGGGTTCTTGCCCGACAGCCACGAGCCGCGGCCGACGACGCCTTCGTAGACGCGTGCCCGGCGCAGGTCGATCGGGGTGTCCAGCCCGGGCAGCACCGAGTCGAGTCCCCGGGTCTGGTCCAGGTCGACGATGTCGGACGCCGCCGCTCGAATCGTCACGCGGTCGCCGCCTTGCAGCATGGGGTCCGAGGACATCTCCAACCGCTCGGAGCCGCGTTCGACTCGCGTGACGTGAACGTGGTCCAGGCGGGCGGCGGACACCGGCACCCCCGTCAGAGGCCCCTCGGCGTCGACCTGCATCGTCACCGTGTACCGACGCGTGCCGGAGTCTTCACCGGTGTCTGCGCTGCGGTCCGGAAGCACGCGCGGCCCCACGACGACGACCACCGCGAGGCCGACGATGGCGACGGGCAGGGCGATCTGTGCCGACTCGAAGAAGCCCAGCGGCTGCTGCCCCGCCGAGACGAGCAGGTCCGAGACGATCAGGTTGGTCGACGTCCCGATCAACGTGAGCCCACCGCCGAGGATCGTGGCGTAGGACACCGGGATCAGCAGACGGGACGCCGGATGCCCCGTGCGACGACCCCAGGCACGAACTGGTTCGATGAGCATGGCCACGATCGGCGTGTTGTTCGCGAAGGCTGACAGTACGGCGCTGGGGATGGTCAGGCGGACGAGACCACCACGAATCCCCCCGTGCTGCGGCATGATGCGCGTCAGAAGCGGTCGCAACGCATCGGTCTTGTTGATCGCATAGGCGATCACGTAGAAGGCCGAGATCGCGATCACCGCGCTGCTCGCGTATCCGCCGAACGCCTGCGCGAAGTCGACGACTCCCGCGACGTACAGCACAGTCACGGCAGCCAGCATGCCCACGAACGGTGGAACGACCTCGGTCGCCAGCGCCACGACGGTGGCCAGGACGACGCCGGCGGTCAGCCACTGGTCGAACACGCGGACCCACCTACCCTCAACGTCGTCCGGGGCAGAAGCCTCCCACGACGGAGCAGGTGGAGGGCAGGACTACTCCGAGGCTTGCTGGGCTGCTTCGAGACGGTCGTGCAGCGCTGCGAGCTGGTTGTTCAAGGCTGGCGGGACGTGGTCGCCGAACTGCTGGAAGTACGCCTGGGTGAGCTCGGCCTCGTCGATCCACCGCTTGGCGTCGACCGCGAAGAGCTCGGTGAGCGCCTCCTCACCGATGTCGAGCCCGTCGAGGTTCAGGTCGGCGTGGCTGGGCAGGTTGCCGATCGGTGTCTGGACGGCGCCGACAGTTCCCTCGAGGCGACGCACGACCCAGTCGAGCACCCGGCTGTTGTCGCCGAAGCCCGGCCACAGGAACGACCCGTCGGGGCCTTTGCGGAACCAGTTCACCTGGTAGATCCGAGGCAGCTTGGACGCGTCGGTGGCGTGGCCGATCTCCAGCCAGTGCCCCCAGTAGTCGGCCATGTTGTAGCCGCAGAACGGCAGCATCGCGAACGGGTCGCGTCGCAGGTCTCCCACGGACCCCTCAGCCGCAGCGGTCTGCTCGCTGGACACGGTGGCGCCGATGAAGACACCGTGCTCCCAGTCGAAGGACTCGTTGACCAGCGGAACGTTGGTCGCGCGGCGGCCCCCAAACAGGATGGCCGAGATCGGCACGCCTGCCGGGTCCTCCCAGTTGTCCGCAATCGACGGGCACTGCGATGCCGGGGCCGTGAACCGCGCGTTCGGGTGGGCGGCGGGGACGTCGGAGGCCGGCGTCCAGTCGTTGCCCTTCCAGTCGATCAGGTGCGCGGGCTTGTCGTCGGTGAGCCCCTCCCACCAGACGTCGCCGTCGTCGGTGAGGCCGACGTTGGTGAAGATGGAGTTGCCCCAGAGCGCGTCGATGGCGTTCTTGTTGGTCTTCAGGCCCGTGCCGGGTGCGACGCCGAAGAACCCGGCCTCGGGGTTGATCGCGTACAGGCGGCCATCTTCCCCGAAACGCATCCACGCGATGTCATCGCCGATGGTCTCGACCTTCCAGCCGGGAATCGTGGGCTCGAGCATGGCCAGGTTCGTCTTGCCGCACGCCGACGGGAAGGCGCCAGTGACGTAGTGCGCCTGACCCGAAGGTCCGGTCAGCTTCAGGATGAGCATGTACTCAGCCATCCAGCCGTTGTCGCGGGCCATCGCCGAGGCGATCCGAAGGGCGAAGCACTTCTTGCCGAGCAGGGCGTTGCCGCCGTAGCCGGACCCGTAGGACCAGATCTCACGAGTCTCGGGGTAGTGGACGATGTACTTGGTGTCGTTGCACGGCCACTCGACGTCGTCGCGCTTGGCGCCGGACTCGTCGACCAAGGGGTAGCCGACGGTGTGGATGGCGGGAACGAAGTCGCCATCGTCGCCGATCAGGGCCAGGGCGTCCTGGCCCATCCGCGTCATGATGCGCATGTTGGTGACGACATACGGGGAGTCAGTGATTTCGACCCCGAGCTCAGCGATCGGCGACCCGAGCGGTCCCATCGAGAAAGGGACCACGTACATCGTGCGACCGCGCATCGACCCGGCGAACAGGGGCCGCAGCTCGGCGCGCATGGCGGCCGGGTCACGCCAGTTGTTCGTGGGTCCGGCGTCGGCCTCGCGCTCGGAACAGATGAACGTGCGGCTCTCGACTCGCGCAACGTCACTGGGGTTGGAGCGGGCCAGGAAGCTGTTCGGCCGCTTCTCCTCGTTCAGACGGATCATCGTGCCCGAGGCGACCATCTCCTGGGTGAGACGGTCCCACTCGGCCTGAGACCCGTCGGACCACTCGATGCGGTCCGGCTGGGTCAGCTCGGCGATCTCGGTGACCCAGGTGATGAGCTTCGGGTTCCGGGTAGGCGGGTTCTCGAGTCCGGGGATCGCCATGGTCAAGTCTCCTGCGCGTCGAAGGGCTTGGAGGAAGAGTGCCCTAAAACCGCCGATCACTCCATGCGGGTCACTCAGAAACCACCCTTCGGACCCCCCTTTGTGATCAACCGCACAAGATCGTGCCCCAGCGGCGTGACCTGGTTCACGCCGGCCGGTTCACGCACGCTCAAGCACGCACGACGGGCGGTCGATGTCGCAGTGTGACGACCACACGGCGCGCCATGGCTCTGGCCCTCGTCGTTCTCGCCCCACTGGCAGCCGTCTGGGCGGTCCCTCCCGCCGCTGACGCGGACGCCTTCGGGAGCTCGCTCACGCTCGTCAGCACCCCCAACGACCCGATGGTCGGCGGCCGGACGTTCCGCATGGGGCAGCAGGTGAGCGACAACGCGAGCGTGGACCACCTGGGCCTGACCTTCCGACGAACCGACCAGCAGGGAGCCCCTCTCTCCTTTGATCCCGAGTGGTTCGTGAGCATCGCGTCGGTGGGTTCGATGAGCCCCGGTGACACCTACCCCCTGGGCGGGACCAGCGACGTGCTCCGGCTGGCCGACGCCTACCGCTTCATGTCAAGCCGGTGCCCCGACCTCACGGGGTCGGTCACGGTCACGCAGGTGTCCGTCGCCACCGACGGGCTGCCGACCAGCTTCGCTGGGTCGTTCACGATGCACTGCACGCCAGACGACGCGGTGTACGGAGCTGTCGCCTTCAACGCACCCGCGCCAGCACTTCCCGACGGTGCAGCGTCGGTGGAGGCGGCCGATGCGACCTACCCGAAGGTCGCGGCCTACTCCCCCACTGCACCCGACTCGATGCTCGCCGTGCGGCTCGGGGACAACCGCGTCGACCTTCGATGGGACGGGCCCGGGGGGTTCACCTGTGCGGAGGTCTTCGCCGCGGACTCCGTCACGAACACGACGAGGCGCCTGTACTTCGGCCGGGACGACACGGTGACAGTCGACGACCTCGACCCGACGCACACCATCAACCTCCAGGTCTCCTTGTACCAGGAGGATCTGTCGGCGGGCGTCGGCGTCTGTGGCGCGAGCTACCTCGGAAGCGCCAGCTTGGGGGTCTTCCCGGTCGCCGTGTCTGTGGTCCCCCTGACCCCGACGGTGCCCGGGGGCGCGTCGACCATCCGCGGCACGGTCGGCTTCACCAACGACACCGAACCGGACGTCAACGCCAAGGTCGTGGTGACCGGCCTCTCCGCCAACCAGCCGCCGGTGAGCCTGGGCACCGCCCGGACCGACGACCTGGGTCGTTTCTCCCTCACGGTGACCGCGCCCAGCAGCCTGACGGTGGTGGCAACAGTCCCTGCCGGTCGATCCGGCTGGGCATCCAACGTCCACCACTTCGGGGCGACCTCTGCACCCGTCGACCTGCTGGTCCGACACCTCGTCCGTGCGCGACTGGACGACGCCAGCGTCGCGCGCGGCCACTCCGCCCACATCCACGGACGTCTCGTCCCCGGGGAGCCCGGTGCCACGGTCCTGCTCGAACGCAGGACGGCAGGGGGTGCATGGCGCGTGGTCGACACCGCTGATCCCGACCAGTCGGGTGACTTCGTGGTGACGCTGCCCTCAGCCCGCACCGGGTGGCAGGTGCTCAGGGTTCGGGCTCCGGCCGACGCCGACCACGCGAGAGGCGTGAGCGACCGCCTGCGGCTACTCGGCTACTGATCTCACGCGCGCGTCGAGCCCACCGACCGGTCGGATGGTCACCCCCGCGTGGGACTTCACGGCTGCGCCATCGACCGGGCGGACATCGAACTGCGAGGCCAGGAGAGCGACGAGCAGCGTGGCCTCCAGCAGTGCGAGGTCTCGCCCCACACACAGCCGGGGTCCGGCGCCGAACGGCAGGTAGCTCGACCTGACCACCTCCTCACGTCGCGGGCCGAGGAATCGGCCGGGGTCGAAGCGCTGCGGACACGGCCACGACGACTCGTCCCGGTGGACCAGGTACGGGCTCATGATCACGATCGCGTCGCGGGGGATCTCGTAGCCGGCCAGCACGTCGGGGCCCAACGAGCGACGGCTGATCAGCCAGGCAGGCGGGTACAGACGCAACGACTCGTCGATGACGGCCCTGGCGAAGGTCAGCTGGTCGATGTCTGTGAGTCCGATGGGTCGGTCACGGACCTGCCCGAGCACCACGTCTGCCTCGCGCCGCAGCGCGGTCAGCGCATCTGGGGCCTGAGCCAGGAGCCACCACGTCCAGGTCATGGTGGCGGCGACGGTCTCATGACCGGCGACGATCAACGTGACGACCTCGTTGCGGACCTGGCGGGCGGAGATCTCACCGGCGTCGTGGGCTCGCAGCAGCAGACCCAGGATGTCGTCCGCGGGCGGGCGACGGCGGCGCTGTTCCACCAGATCGGCGACAGCGTCGTCCAGCGAGCGCACCGACCGTCGGAGCCGCACGTTCCCCGGGGTCGGCAGCCAGTCCGGCGGGGCGACCGGGAGCTGGGCGCGGGCCACGACGACGTCCAGAGCGCTGACCACCGACGCGACCAGCCGGGCCGCCGCTTCGCCCAGATCAGTGCCGAACAGCGTGGACCCCACGACCCGAAGGGTCGTGCGCATCATGGCCTCGTCGAGGTCGAAGACGGTCGCCGGGCTCGTCGCCCGCCACTCCGTCGCCATCGCGTCGGCTGCTGACTGCACGCCGGCCACGACACCACCCAGCATGTCGTGGTGGAACGCGGGCTGCACCAAGCGACGCATGGACCGCCACGCGTCGCCGTCAGACGTGAGGAGCCCTTCGCCAGTGACCAGCGAGAGCGACTGGTACTGGACCGTCCGCTTCCCGTAGTTCGTGTGGTTGGTCTGCAGAACCTGACGCACCGCATCGGGGGCAGCCACGAACACGACCGAGGTGCGGGGAATGGGAAACGACACGATCGGCCCGTACCGGCGTTCACACTGAGCCAGGAACTGGAGAGGGTGATGACGGATGGTGCCGAAAGCCTTGAGCATGGCGGGACCATCTGGCCCGGGAACCGCGGAGAACGGCCGCACGGCTTCCTGGGTCACCCCGTCACGCTAGTGCTCCCGCGAGCCCTTCGGCGGTGGCCGGAGCCTCGAAGGCGCACGCGCGGTACGTGAACAACTCGATCGTCGGCGGCCACTGGTCAGGCGCCAACCCTGCCTTGCGCCACAGCAGGGCCACGAAGTCGTCGACGGAGCCGACGCTGTCCCAGACGGCCGGCAAGAAGGTGGCCCGGCGGGCTCCGGCACGCACGACCAGACCGTCGATGTGAGGACGCAGCCTCCTGAGCAGCTCCTGCCGGTTGCCGACGACCAGGGGGTGCATCGGTCCCAGCACCGAGATCTCGACGGTCATGTGCGCAAAGTCGTCCCAGTCGATCGCCGGCATGCGTGGGTCGTCGAAGGCAGCGTTCAAGGAGTGTTCCACGACGTCGGACGCGAGGCTCTGGTACGGGTCCAGGGTGCCCATGCATCCCAGCAGCTGGTCCCCTCGACGCAACGTCACGAAGGTCGCGGCGGGGACACGAAGCCACGGTTGCAGATCCGCGTTGCGGGGCGGCCGTCGGTGGCCCGTCCGAAGCGTCTGCGCCATGGCGTCGACGGCCAGCCGCAGCAGCACCCGGCGCTGTTCGTCGGTGAACTGGGGGCTGTCATCGGTGTTAGCGCTGCGCTC
>JBAPUB010000081.1:0-2401 GCA_049282455.1 Actinomycetes bacterium | reverse complement strand
GAACTCCGGACCGTCGACGCAGGCGTACTGGGTCCGCCCACCGACGCTCACCCGGCAGCCGCCGCACATTCCCGTGCCGTCGACCATGATCGAGTTCAGCGACACGGTGGTCGGGATCTGCAGCGGTCGGGTGACCTCGGCGCAGGCTTGCATCATCGGGACTGGGCCGACGGCGTAGACGGCGTCGACGTGTCCGGCGACAACGAGCTCGGCCAGGGCCTCCGACACCACGCCGGTCCGGCCCTCGCTTCCGTCGTCGGTGCACACGATGACGTCGCCGGCCTTGCGCAGCTGCTCGACCAGGAGCAGCAGTGAGGCCGAGCGGGCTCCGACGACCGAGGTGACCTGGACACCGCGCTCTGCAAGTGCGCGGGCGATTGGCAGGACGACGGCAGTTCCTACGCCCCCGCCGACGCAGACGGCGTGCCCGACGTCGAGCAGGTCGGTCGGCCGGCCCAGCGGTCCCGCGACGTCCCTGATCGAGTCTCCCTGCCTCAGCGCACACAGGTCGGTCGTGCTCTTGCCGACCGACTGGATCACCAGGGTGATCGTCCCGGCGTCAGGGTCGGCGTCGGCGATCGTCAGGGGGATGCGCTCGGCGCCGTCGTGCAGCCGCACGATCACGAACTGCCCAGGCCTTCGCTTCAGCGCGACCCTGGGCGCCTGCACCACCAGGACGACGACGTGAGGTGCGAGCTGTTCACGCGCGAGCACGGAATACATCGTCTGGCCCTTCTGCCTGTCACTCGTGAGCCTATGAGCCGGTCACCTCGCCAAATAGGGGACAAAGTGCCCATGGTCCGGGTCCTCTGTTCCTGACATGGTCGAGCTAGGCGCGGAGGTGTCTCGCGCCGCTCGAGGGAAGTGCGTCATGAACCAGGCCGAGCCGTACCGCATCAAGGTCGTCGAGACCCTCAGGATGACCACGCACGAACAGCGCGTCCGGGCTATCGAGCAGGCGGGGTGGAACACCTTCCTGCTCCGCAGCGACGACGTGTACATCGACCTGCTCACCGACTCGGGGACATCAGCGATGAGTGACCGTCAGTGGTCAGCCCTGATGGTCGGGGACGAGGCGTACGCCGGTGCCCGCTCGTTCTACGCCTTCGAGAAGGCCGTTCAGGACGTCTACGGCTTCCCGTACGTCGTGCCGACGCACCAGGGGCGTGGCGCGGAGCACCTGATCTCGCTGATCCTCATCAAGGAGGGCCAGTACACCCCCGGGAACATGTACTTCACGACGACGCGGGTCCACCAGGAGCTCGCCGGGGCGACGTTCGTCGACGTCATCGTCGACGAGGCTCACGACCCGACCGACCGGTCGCCGTTCAAGGGCAACGTCGACCTGGACAAGCTGCAGAAACTGATCGACGACGTAGGCCCCGCGCAGATCGCCTACGTCAGTCTTGCGATAACCGTGAACATGGCGGGTGGCCAGCCGGTGTCGTTGGCGAACATGCGCGCAGTGACGGACCTGTGTCGCAGTCACGGCATCCTCGTCTGGGGTGACGTCACGCGGTGCGCCGAGAACTCGTACTTCATCCAGCAGCGCGAGCCCGGGTACGCCGACATCCCCGTGGCCACGATTCTGCGCGAGTCGATGGACTGTTTCGACGGCGTCACAATGTCGAGCAAGAAGGACAACCTGGCGAACATCGGGGGATTCCTCGCCATGCGTGACGAGGCGATCCTGCAGAGCGCCCGAGAGCTCGTTGTGGTCTACGAGGGCATGCCGACCTACGGGGGGCTCGCTGGACGCGACATGGAGGCTATCGCCGTCGGCATCCACGAGATGGTCGACGACGCGTACATCGCCCATCGCGTCGGCCAGGTGGCCTACCTGGGTCAGAGACTGCTCGACGGAGGCGTGCCCATTGTCGAGCCGGTCGGAGGGCACGCGGTGTTCCTGGACGCCAGAAGGTTCCTGCCGCACCTCGACCAGGAGCTCTACCCGGCGCAGGCGCTGGCCGGTCAGCTGTACGTCGACTCGGGGGTGCGGTCGATGGAACGTGGCAACGTCTCAGCCGGCCGTGACCCGCTGACCGGGAAGAACCGTCGTCCCGCGTTGGAGCTGGTGCGACTGACGATCCCACGTCGGGTGTACACCGACCGGCACATGGACGTCGTCGCGGGCTCGGTCATCGGCCTCCACGAACGCCGTGATGCGATCCGCGGCTTGGAGATGGTCCACGAGCCGGCGACGTTGCGCTTCTTCACAGCGCGTTTCGCGCCCGTGTGACAGCGCGTTTCGCGCCTGTGTGACAGCCCTTGTCCCGAGGGACCAAGTCCTCTGGGCAGCCATGGGAACCCCCGGGAGGATGGTGATCAGTTCTAGTGTGAGGGAGATTTCGCGATGAGGTCACGACGCCGCTGGGGTTTGCTCGTCGGCGTGAGTGCTGCG
>JBAPUB010000080.1:0-1554 GCA_049282455.1 Actinomycetes bacterium | reverse complement strand
GCACCCGGTTGGCCGTTGTGCCGGTGGTTCCCAGAACGATGCCGGAGGTCACGCCGTAAAGCGAGCCGAGCACGGTCACCGAATGGCCGCTGCCGGTGCCGTGGACGGCCGCATCGCCCGAAATCAGGGTGGCCGGGTAATCCCCCCCGAAAGTAAGGGGCTGCATAAGTAGAATTTTCTCGCCAAGATGAACGAGGAGATTCTGAATGAAGACAAGCAGATACACTGAGGCGCAGATCATCGCGATCCTACGGCAGGCCGAAGGCGGTGTGCCGGTCTCCGAGCTTTGCCGCGAGCATGGCATGAGCAATGCGTCGTTCTACAAATGGCGGGCGAAGTATGGCGGCATGGATGCGTCCCTGATCAGCCAGATGAAGGCCATCGAGGACGAGAACCGTCGACTGAAGCGGATGTATGCTGACCTGAGCATGCAGGCGGATTTGTTGAAGGAAGCCCTTGGAAAAAAGTGAGCGGGCCATCTCAACGCCGCGAGATGGCCGAGAACGCGGTGGCGCGACGCGGGGCGAGCATTGCCCTTGCCTGCCGGGCCTTCGGGGTCAGCGAGACCTGCTATCGCTATGGCCCGAAGCTTCGTGCAGAGAATGAGGAGATCGCCGATCTGCTGGTCGGTCTGACCGAAGCCCGCAAGACCTGGGGCTTCGGCCTGTGTTTCTTGCACCTGCGCAACGTGAAGGGGCATCCGTGGAACCACAAACGCGTCTATCGCATCTATTGCGCCTTGGAACTGAATCTGCGGATCAAGCCGCGCAAGCGGCTGAAGCGGGACAAACCCGACGTGCTGGCTGTGCCGGACGCGCCGAACATGACCTGGTCCATGGACTTCATGGCCGACAGGCTGGGGGATGGCCGCCAGTTCCGGCTGCTCAACGTGCTGGATGACTTCAACCGTGAGGGCTTGGGCATCGAGGTCGACTTTTCGCTGCCAGCGGAGCGGGTCATCAGGAGCCTCGACAGGATCATCGAATGGCGCGGCAAGCCAGGCACCATCCGGGTCGACAACGGTCCGGAATACATCAGTGGCAAGCTGCTGATCTGGGCCGAGAAACGCGGCATCACGATCCAGCACATCCAACCCGGACAGCCGCAGCAGAACGCCTACATCGAGCGCTACAACCGCACCGTCCGGCATGAATGGCTCGATCAATACATCATCGAAACCATCGAGGAGGCCCAGGATCACGCCACGCAATGGCTATGGACTTATAACAACGACCGCCCGAACATGGGCATCGGCGGCATCACACCCGCCCAGAAACTGAAAATGGCCGCGTAAGTTCTACGAATGCACCCCGCTAAAAATGGGGGGATTACCCCAGCGAACTCGAGAAGCTTGGCCATACTGTGCGCTTGATCCCGCCGGTCTATGTAAAGCCATTCGTAAAGCGTCAGAAGAATGATGCGGCGGATGCTGAGGCCATCGTCGAAGCAGCGTTGCGCCCCACCATGCGGTTTGTCGCGGTGAAGACGGAACACCAGCAGGCCCGAGCCATGCTGTTTCGTACGCGGCAGATGTTCGTCGGCCAGCGCACCCAG
>JBAPUB010000079.1:0-30410 GCA_049282455.1 Actinomycetes bacterium | reverse complement strand
GGTGTGGGTCGAGCAGCTGGCCCGAGGCGTGCTGCGCGGGTGACCGTGATCGCCTTTGGCTGCCTGGCCGGGGGACTGTGCTTGTGGGCTCGGCCGACTCGGACCAGGTCGGCCACCCGACGGCTTGTCCGGGTGACGCAACCGGGCGGGTCCGGTCGTCGCGACCGGCCCCGACGCGCATCCGTGGTCAGCCGCCCGTGGGCGGCCTCGGCCTCAGTGGCGCTGGCGGTCTACCTGCTCGTCGGCGGCCCGAACGGGGCCGTCGCTGCAGGAGCTGTGCTGGTCGGTGTCCGGACGTGGTTGGGGCGCCTCGAGCCCCGCGAGGTGCGCGCCCTTCGCGAGTCCAGGCAGCGTGAGCTCCCCCTCGCGGTCGACCTGTTGGCTGCTTGTCTGTCGGCCGGCGCAGCTCCCAGCGCCGCGCTGCGAGCGACGGCCTCGGCGTGCGAGTCGACGCTCGCCGCCGACCTGTCGGCGGTGGCCCGGGGCCTGGGCTCCGGGGCCACTGCCGCGGAGGCGTTCGCCGCGCGGCCCGAAGACCTGGCGGTGCTCGCGGCTGCCTTCGACCGCAGTGGTCGCACGGGATCGGCCGTCGCGCCGCTGCTCGAGACGGCGGCCGAGCAGCTGCGGGCCGACACCCGAGCCGCACGGCTCGTGGCAGCCCGACGACTGGCCGTCAGCACCGCACTGCCCCTGGGGCTGTGCTTCCTTCCCGGCTTCGTCGTGCTCGGCCTGGTGCCGGTGGTGATCGGCCTCGTGCAGTCGCTGGTGTGAGCGCTACGACGGCACCGGGCTCCGCCCGCTCACGCGTTGCCGTCCACAGGGCACCGCCCGCCCACGAGGTCCCCAGAACGAAGCGTCCGGGCGGCGCCGGGTCGTCGTGGCGGACCAAGGTTCGCCACGGCCTGTTCGGGTCGCGCGCCCCGGCCGTCCGCCGGAAGTCAGTTGGAGGTTCCCATGGGTCGAGTGACTCTCGCCCGTCTTCGAAGCGACGCAGGAATGACGACGGCCGAGTACGCGGTGGGCACGGTTGCGGCCTGCGGCTTCGGCGGAGTGCTGATCAAGCTGCTCAGCAGTGACACCGTTGTGCAGCTGCTGCTCGACGTCATCAAGCATGCGTTCTCGTTCCTGTTCTGAGACCACACCGGGGAGCTCGCTCGGGGGTGGCCGTCCCTCACCGGCGGCCCCCGAGCGGGGCTCGGTCACCGCGGAGATGGCCGTCGTCCTCCCGGCACTCATGCTGGTGCTCGGGCTCGCTCTCGGAGCTGTGGGGCATGCCATCACCGTTGTCCGCGCGACCGACGCCGCACGTTCGGCCGCGCGCGCGGCGGCCAGGGGCGACAGCGACGTGTCGGTGACCGACCAGGCGCATCGGGCCCTGCCGCCCGACGCCCGGGTCCTGCTGCGACATGACGGCACCGACGTCAACGTCACCGTGGTCGTCCCGGGTCGCCATCTTCCGCTCGGCCTGCGGTTGCCCGATGCGACGGCGAGCGCGGTCTCCGTCGCCGAACCAGTCGCCGAACCGCTCGCCCAGACCGACGCAGGCGGGTAGCCATGGCCGGCAAGGAGGCCGGTTCGGCCACGGTGTGGGTGCTCCTCGCCTCGCTCGTCGTTCTCTGCGCGGCCGCCGTGGGGCTTGCGGCGGGCGCAGTGACAGCCGTGCACCGCCAGGCCTCAGCGGCGGCAGACCTGTCAGCACTGGCCGGCGCCACCACTCCGGCCCAGGCGGCCTGTGACCAGGCCAGCCGGGTGGCCCGGCTGAACGGGGCCTTCCTCGTGGCCTGTCAGGTCCTGGCCGATGGGTCGGTCCGGGTCGCGGTGGGGGTCGACCGTGGGTGGTTGCCGCCGATCGTGGTTGTGGCCCGGGCCGGTCACACCTGGGTCGGGTCCGCCCCCGGCCTCGACGGACCGGATGCCGCGGCGCCCAGCAGCACGTCGAGCACATGAACGGCACCCGCCTTGTCCAGGGGGTCGTTCCCGTTCCCGCACTTCGGAGACTGCACGCACGAAGGGCAGCCGTGGGTGCAGCTGCAGTCGTCGATGGCGTCGCGGGTGGCCCGCAGCCAGGCTCGCGCATCCGCGAAGCCACGTTCGGCGAAGCCCGCACCTCCGGCCTGGCCGTCGTAGACGAACACCGTCGGCAGACCGGTGTCGGCGTGCAGGGCGGTCGACACCCCCCCGATGTCCCAGCGGTCACAGGTCGCCACGAGAGGGAGCAGCCCGATCGAGGCGTGCTCGGCCGCGTGCAGAGCCCCGGGCAGGTCGGCCTCGCTCACGCCCGCGGCAGCAGCGTGTGAGGCGGCCAGCGTCCACCACATGGCCTTGGTGGTCAGGGTTCGTGGGGGAAGGTCGAGGGACTCCTCGCCGAGGACTTCACCGGTGGCGATCCGTTTGCGCAGGAAGCTCACCACCTGCCGGGTCACTTCGACGACCCCGAAGGACAGCTCCCCCGGACCCCAGTCCTGGGTGTGCAGCACGTGGTCGATCCTCAGCTCGGTGATGTCTCGGGCCGACGTCGTCCAGTCTGGCTCCTCGCGATGGACGAGTGCGACTCCCTCGTCGACGTCCAGTGTGTCGACGACGAAGCTCTGACCCTGGTGCACGTACACGGCGCCTCGGTGGACCGTCGAGTGGGCAGCGCCCGGGTCGACCGTGCCCAGCAGGCGACCCGTGCTGCCCTCGACGACGCGAACCGGGGTGCCGCCGATCCCCCTCAGGTCGGCAAGGTCGGAGGCGCGCTCGCGTTTGGTCCAGAACCAGCCGGTCGGTCGACGTCGCAGCCAACCGCGTTCCACCAGGTCCTCGACAACGGCGTGCGCTGCGGGGCCGAACCGCTCGAGGTCCTCTTCGGTCAGCGGCAGCTCCGCCGCCGCTGCGGCCAGGTGCGGACCCAGCACGTAGGGGTTGTCCGGGTCGAGAACGGTCGCCTCGACCGGTTGACCGAAGATCGCCTGCGGGTGGTGGACCAGGTAGGTGTCCAAGGGGTCGTCGCGGGCCACGAGGACGGCCAGCGCGGGCTGACCCGCGCGCCCGGCCCGCCCAGCCTGCTGCCACAGCGACGCACGGGTGCCGGGCCATCCGGCCAAGATCACGGCGTCCAGACCAGTCACGTCGACCCCGAGCTCCAGGGCACTTGTGGCGGCCACGCCGAGCAGGTCACCGCTCTGCATGGCCCGCTCGACGCTACGACGCTCCTCGGGAAGGTAGCCCGCGCGATAGGCCGCAACACGTCGTCCGAGCCCGGAGTCGATCTCCTGGAGCGCGTGGCGCGCCAGGAGGGCCACGACCTCGGCGCCGCGTCGCGACTGGACGAACGCGATCGACCGGGCATCCTCGAGCACCAGGTCAGTGAGCAGGTCGGCGGTCTCGGCGGTCGCGGTCCGCCGGACGGGAGCCCCTCGCTCACCGGCGAGCTCGGTGAACGGTGGCTCCCACAGGGCGAAGGACACCGGACCTCGTGGTGACCCGTCGTCCACCACGGGCCGCACGACGGTGCCGGTGAGCCGGCCGGCCGTGACGTCGGGCTCGGACACCGTGGCCGAGGCCAGGCAGAACACTGGGTCGCTGCCGTACCGGTTCGCGACGCGGCGCAGCCGGCGCAGGACGGCGGCGACGTGCGACCCGAACACGCCTCGGTACGTGTGGACCTCGTCGACGACGACGAAGTTGAGCGCCCGCAGGAACTGCGCCCATCGCGGGTGGCCGGGCAGCAGCGAGTGGTGAAGCATGTCGGGGTTGGTCAGCACGACGTTCGCGTGCGCCCGTACCCAGTCGCGTTCCTCGGCGGGAGTGTCACCGTCGTAGGTAGCCGCACGAACCCCCGGCAGGTCGAGCGAGCTGATCCGGCGCAGCTGGTCGGCTGCGAGGGCTTTGGTCGGCGCGAGGTACAGGGTCGTCGCCCCCCGACCGTTGGGTGCGGCACTTCCTTCCATGGCCGCCGTGAGCACCGGCATCAGGTACGCCAGCGACTTGCCTGATGCCGTACCCGTAGCCACGACGACCGAGTGACCGTCGCGGGCCAGCTCGGCGGCTTCGCGCTGGTGGGTCCACGGGGCCTCGATGCCCGAGGCAGCCAGGGCCTCGATGAACGGAGCCGGCAACCAGGACGGCCACGACGACGTCTGGCCCTCACGGGCGGGCAGCCGTTCGACGTGGGTGACCCGAGCAGCCCTCCCCGGCGCGGCCAGCAGCCGGGCCAGCAGGTCACCGCGAGGGTCCTCCATCGGGGCAGTGTCGCAAACCTGGGCTGCAGGACATTACGAGCCGGTTGCAGAGGTGCCGACACGCCCGAACGGGGCGACAGGGGCGAGACCGGCTGCGTAAACTCCGCGACGCCCCGTGCCCCTCGTGCGCCGGGGTTCGACGTTTCCCGACAGGAGGACGCATGTCCGTGGTCCGTCTCGCCGACAGCGGTGCCAGTTTGTCCCTCAGCGGGGCCAACGTCACCTACGTCGTCTGCGTCGCCCTGATCGCGCTGGGCGCGTTGGTTGTGGCCGGCGTTCTGGTGCGTGAAGTCCTTGCTGCGGGCGAAGGCACCCCGAAGATGCAGGAGATCGCCCTGGCGGTCCAGGAGGGCGCAGCGGCGTACCTGCAGCGGCAGTTCCGGACCCTCGGGGTCTTTGCGGTGATCGTGTTCTTCGTGCTGTTTGCGCTACCCGCGTCAACCACGAGTGAGCGCATCGGCCGCTCGGCCTTCTTCGTCGTCGGTGCGCTCTTCTCCGCGACCACGGGATACGTCGGGATGTGGTTGGCAGTCCGGGCCAACGTCCGGATGGCTGCGGCGGCCAACGACTCCGGCGAGCAGCGCGCCATGCGGATCGCGTTCCGCACCGGCGGTGTCGCTGGCATGTTCACGGTTGGCCTTGGCCTGCTCGGTGCGGCCGTGGTGGTCTTGATCTACCAAGGTGATGCACCGACGGTGCTCGAAGGTTTCGGATTCGGCGCGGCCATGCTCGCCATGTTCATGCGTGTCGGTGGCGGAATCTTCACCAAGGCCGCCGACGTGGGGGCCGACCTGGTCGGCAAGGTCGAGCAGGGCATCCCCGAGGACGATCCGCGCAACGCGGCCACGATCGCAGACAACGTCGGCGACAACGTGGGTGACTGCGCCGGCATGGCGGCCGACCTGTTCGAGTCGTACGCCGTCACACTCGTCGCCGCGCTCATTCTCGGAGAGGCGGCCTTCGGAGAGTCGGGCCTGGTCTACCCGCTGATCGTGCCCGCCATCGGCGTCATCACCGCCGTCATTGGCATCTTCACGGTCTCCCCGCGCGAGACCGACCGTTCGGGCATGAGCGCCATCAACCGAGGGTTCTTCATCTCCGCGCTCGTGTCTGCCGTGCTGGTGGTCATCGCGACGTTCCTGTACCTGCCTGACACCCTCGTCAAGTTCGTCGGTGTCACCTCCCAGGACCTCGGCGTCACCGTGGCGCAGTTCCAGGCCTTCAACCCGAGGATCCTCGCCATCGGGTCAGTGTTCATCGGCATCATCCTGGCGGCTGCGATCCAGCAGCTCACCGGCTACTTCACCGAGACGAACCGTCGCCCGGTCGACGACGTCTCGAAGTCCTCCTTGACCGGGGCGGCGACGGTCATCCTCACCGGCATCTCGATCGGGCTGGAGTCGGCTGTCTACTCTGCGCTGCTCATCGGTGCGGCAGTGTTCGGCGCCTCGCTGCTCGGTGGCGGGTCGGTCACGCTCTCGCTGTTCGCCATCGCCCTCGCCGGTACGGGCCTGTTGACCACGGTCGGTGTCATCGTCGCCATGGACACGTTCGGCCCTGTGTCCGACAACGCGCAAGGGATTGCGGAGATGTCCGGCGACGTGCACGGAGAAGGTGCCAAGGTGCTCAGCAACCTGGACGCCGTGGGCAACACCACCAAGGCGATCACGAAGGGCATCGCCATCGCGACCGCGGTGCTCGCGGCAACGGCTCTGTTCGGCTCCTTCCGCGAGAGCATCTTCGTCGCGGTGGCCAAGACCGGAAACGCGGTAGCGGCGCTCAACGCCCAGGAGTCCCTGCAGTACTTCGGAGTTCTCAACGTCGCCGACCCTCGCAACCTCGTTGGCGTGATCATCGGTGCGTCTGTGGTGTTCTTGTTCTCCGGACTGGCCATCAATGCGGTGTCGCGTGCTGCGGGAGCCGTGATCTTCGAGGTGCGACGGCAGTTCCGCGAGCACCCGGGGATCATGGACTACTCGGAGCGGCCCGAGTACGGCAAGGTCGTCGACATCGTCACCCGCGACTCGCTGCGTGAGCTGGCAACGCCGGGGCTGCTCGCGGTCATGACGCCGATTGCGGTGGGCTTCGGCCTCGGAGTCGGTGCACTGGGGTCCTATCTGGCCGGGACCATCGCCACGGGAGCGTTGATGGCGGTGTTCCTCGCCAACTCCGGTGGCGCATGGGACAACGCCAAGAAGTTCGTCGAGGACGGCAACTACGGCGGCAAGGGCTCGTCAGCCCACGAGGCAACGGTCATTGGCGACACGGTCGGCGACCCTTTCAAGGACACCGCCGGCCCTGCCATCAACCCGTTGATCAAGGTGATGAACCTGGTCGCCTTGCTGATCGCGCCCGCAGTCGTCCAGCTGTCCCTAGGTAGTGACGCCAACACGGGCCTTCGGATGGTCATCACGCTCGTCGCGGTGGGCATCGTGGTCGGGGCGGTTGCCTTCAGCAAGCGCAAGCACGCCGACTACACCGAGGATGCACCTGCAGCTGTCTGACCCATGGGCCGGCAGCGAGATCTGGCGCTGCGTCTTGTCGAGACGGGGTACGACGCGAGTGGGGTCGAGCGACTGCTCGGCCCCAACGCTTCGGCGGCCTTCGAGCGGGGTGACCACCTGGCGTCGCTGCGCCGGCTGCGCGACGACGCCTCGCCGCTGGCGACCGTCGTCCGGCTGTTGCTGCTGGCCGACGCAGTCGACCGTAGTGATCTGCAAGCAGCACTCGGTGACACCTTCGACGTCGTTGCACCGATGTTGGACGGCGGTTCGAAGGTGCGGAGCCGGATCGAGATTGCGCCGTACGCCGCCGACGACCGCGACTGGTACGTCGCCGCAGACTGGCCCACGGCGCGAACCGGAGAACCACTGGCCGACGAGCACGTCCTCGGCGTCGGTGGCGCCTCGACGATGTTGGCTCAGTGCACGGTTCGTCGGCCGGTGGGCGACGCGCTGGACGTCGGGACCGGCTGTGGGGTGCAGTCGCTGCACCTGGCCGAGCACGCGCGACGGGTGGTAGCGACCGACGTCAGCAGGCGCTGCCTCGACCTGGCGCGGCTGACGTTCGCGATGAACGACGTCGAGGTAGACGTGAGGCAAGGCAGCCTTTTCGAGCCTGTGGCCGGGGAACGGTTCGATCTCGTCGTCTCCAACCCGCCGTTCGTCATCGGGTCGCCGGCGCGCGAGCAGCACGTCTACCGCGACTCGGGCCTCGCAGGAGACGAGATCTGCGCGCGGATCGTCCGGTCGATGACCGACCACCTCGCGCCGGGAGGGTTCGGTCAGCTGTTGGCGAACTGGGAGATCCGAGACGGTGAGTCCTGGCGGCACAGCCCGCTGTCCTGGCTGTCTGGCTCACCTTTGGACGCCTGGGTCGTGCAGCGTGAGGTGCAGGACCCGGTCGCGTACGTGCAGATGTGGCTGCGGGACTCCGGTGCCGACCGGACACCGGACTACGCCCGTCGGTACGACGAGTGGCTGTCGACGCTGGAGCTTCGCAAGGTCGTGGGGATCGGTTTTGGCCTGGTCAGCCTCCAGGCGGCAGACAGGGACGAGCCGGTCCGGCGTCTGCAGCATGCAGACCAGCCGGTCGCCCAGCCCGTTGGCCCCGACGTGGACCGCTGGTTTCGGGCCCAGGACATCCTCTGCGCCCACCCCGGGGCCGAGCTGCTGACCGTGCCGCTCGTGGTCGGGTCCGACGTCCGGGTCGACCAGGCGAGACGCCCCGGCGCGCTGGGCGACCTGGAGGCGGCCGTGGTCCGGGAGACCGGATTCCGGTTCAGCGGCACTTTGGACCCGTTCGGGGTGGCCCTGCTCGACGACCTCGCTGCTGCGCAGGGCGGCCGCCCGGTCGGGGAGCTGGTCGCGGCCCGAGCCATCGCCGAGGGGCTGGACGCCGCGGAGACGCTCACCGCTGCTGTCCCCGTGCTCAGGCGGCTGCTGGAGGAGGGCTTCCTGACGCCGTGAGACCCGCCCTGCGGGGGGCGGTGCGTTTGACAAGCCCCGGCCGGTTACCGTCACACTCCGGGCGCCGGTGCTTTGCCAGCCGGCTGCCGGGCTGAACCGAGCTGAACCGAGCTGAACCGAGCTGAACCGAGTTGAACCGGGCTGAACCGAGCTGAAGGAGTACCCGCGTGGCCACCGAGGAGTCCTCGAGCCGCGGCCGCCGTCTCGTGATCGTCGAGTCGCCGGCCAAGGCCAAGACGATCCGTGGCTACCTGGGCTCCGGGTACGACGTCGAGGCCAGCGTGGGCCACATCCGTGACCTGCCGCAGCGGGCCTCGGAGATCCCCGCCAAGTTCAAGGGTGAGAAGTGGGCCCGGCTCGGGGTCGACGTGGACCACGACTTCGAGCCGCTGTACGTGGTCGACAGCGACAAGAAGGGAAAGGTCACCGAGCTGAAGAAGCTGCTCGCCGGGGCCGACGAGCTGCTGCTGGCCACGGACGAGGACCGCGAGGGCGAGGCCATCGCGTGGCACCTGCTTCAGGTCCTCAAGCCCAGCGTCCCGGTGCACCGGATGGTCTTCCACGAAATCACTCCCGAGGCGATCCGAGCGGCGGTCGAGAGCCCCCGCGACCTCGACCAGCGTCTGGTTGACGCGCAGGAGACCCGTCGCATCATCGACCGGCTCTACGGGTACGAGGTCTCTCCCGTGCTGTGGAAGAAGGTCATGCAGGGGCTGTCCGCTGGTCGGGTCCAGTCGGTAGCGACCCGGCTGGTCGTCGAGCGCGAACGTGAGCGGATCGCGTTCGTCAGCGCTTCCTACTGGGACGTCGAAGGGCTGTTCGAGCCGGGCCGGTTCACCGCCCGGCTGGTCGCCGTCGACGGCAAGCGCGTGGCCCAGGGCCGCGACTTCGACTCCCTCGGGTCGCTCAAGACCAGCACAGTCTCCGTGCTCGACGAGGCCGAGGTCCTTGAGCTCGTCGACGGACTGGCGACGGCGACGTTCGTCGTCCGGTCGGTCGAGGAGAAGCCGTACCGCCGATCTCCGGCTGCCCCGTTCATCACGTCCACCCTGCAGCAGGAGGCCAGCCGCAAGCTGCGGATGAGCGCGCAGGTCGCGATGCGCGTCGCCCAGCGGTTGTACGAGAACGGGTACATCACCTACATGCGAACCGACTCGACGACGTTGTCCGAGACGGCGCTGGCTGCGGCACGCTCGCAGGTGACGCAGCTGTTCGGCGCCGACCACGTGCACGACAAGCCTCGCAAGTACGCCAAGAAGGTCAAGAACGCGCAGGAGGCGCACGAGGCGATCCGCCCAGCTGGGGACCACTTCCGTACTCCGGGAGAGGTCGCGGGCGAGCTGTCCCCGGACGAGCTGGCGCTGTACGAGCTGATCTGGAAGCGCACGCTGGCCTCGCAGATGGCCGATGCGGTCGGCAGCACGATGACGGTTCGGCTCGGCGCTGCCACGGCGGCGGGCACCGATGCGGAGTTCTCGGCGTCCGGGACCGTCATTGCCCGACGTGGCTTCCTCGCGGTCTACGAGGAGGGGCGCGACGACGACCTCGCCGCAGCCGACGACGACGAGCGGAGGCTCCCGGCGCTGAAGGTCGGAGACGAGCTGACCGCCGCCACGCTCCAGGCCGACGGTCACGCGACGAGCCCGCCACCGCGCTACACCGAGGCGTCGATCGTGCGGGCGCTCGAGGAACGGGGCATCGGCCGACCGTCCACGTACGCGTCGATCATCGGCACGATCCTCGACCGCGGCTACGTGTTCAAGCGTGGAAGCGCGCTCGTTCCCTCGTTCCTCGCGTTCGCGGTCATCAAGCTGATGGAGGAGCACTTCGGCGACCTCGTCGACTACGACTTCACTGCGCGGATGGAGGAGATCCTCGACACCGTTGCAGACGGTCAGAGTGCGCGGATCGACGTGCTCAACAGCTTCTACTTCGGTGACCCCGCTCGCGAGTTCCCGGGGCTCAGCCCGCTGGTGACCAACTTCGGCGACATCGACGCTCGAGCGATCAACTCGTTCCCCCTCGGCGAGGGCATCGTGCTTCGGGTCGGTCGGTACGGGCCGTACGTCGAGCGCGGTGAGGGCGAGACGGCAGAACGGGCCAACGTTCCGGCTGACCTGGCGCCGGAGGAGCTGACGCTCGAGAAGGCCGAAGATCTGCTCGCGGCTCCCAGCGGTGACCGCGAGCTGGGAACCGACCCGTCGAGTGGCCAAGCCATCGTCGCCAAGGTCGGCCGCTACGGGCCCTACGTCACCGAGGTCCTCCCCGATGACGCACCGAAGTCGGCGAAGCCTCGCACCGCGTCGTTGTTCAAGGACATGAGTCTCGACACGGTGACGATCGACGACGCACTTCTTCTGCTGACGCTTCCGCGCGTGGTCGGTGTCGACCCCAGCGACGGGGTCGAGATCACGGCCCAGAACGGTCGCTACGGGCCGTACCTGAAGAAGGGCACCGACTCGCGCTCCCTCGAAAGTGAGGCCCAGCTGTTCAGCGTCACCGTCGAAGAGGCACTGGCCATCTACGCTCAGCCCAAGCAGCGCGGACGCCGGGCTGCTGCCCCTCCTCTGCGTGAGCTCGGGACCGATCCCTCCAGCGGCCAGCCCATCGTGGTCAAGGACGGCCGGTTCGGCCCCTACGTCACCGACGGCGAGACCAACGCCACACTGCGCAAGGCCGACGCGGTGGAGACCGTCACGCTGGAGCGGGCCGCCGACCTGTTGGCCGAGAAGCGGGCCAAGGGGCCGGCTCCCAAGAAGCGGGCCAAGGCCGCACCGAAGAAGCGCGCGGCCCGCAAGAGCTGACGTGGCGTGGGTAGGGTCGTCGGGTGGGCTCAGGGGTGTTCGTCGCGCTCGAAGGCGGCGAAGGTGCGGGCAAGTCGACCCAGTCGCGCTTGCTGAGCCAGTGGCTAACCGGCGAGGGCCATGAGGTCGTGGAGACCCGCGAACCCGGAGGGACGCCTTTGGGGCGTCGACTGCGCGAGCTGTTGCTCGACCGGGACACCGACGTCCTGGCGGCGCGAACCGAAGCCCTCCTCTACGCGGCCGACCGTGCCGAGCACGTGGCCTCGGTGGTCCGCCCCGCTTTGGACCGAGGCGCCGTCGTCGTCACCGACCGGTATGTCGACTCGTCGGTGGCCTACCAGGGGGCGGGGCGCTCGCTCGAACGGTCCGACATCGCCCGGATCAGCGGTTGGGCCACGCACGACCTTGTTCCCGACCTCACCGTCGTCCTGGACATCGACCCACAGGTCGGGCTGCGGCGTTTCGACGAACCCCCTGACCGGCTCGAGGCCGAGCCGTTGGCATTCCACTTGGCGGTGCGCGAGGAGTTCCTGCGTCTTGCTGCGGCCGCGCCCGACCGCTACCTCGTCATCGACGCCGCGCTGCCTGCCGACGAAGTCCACGAGCACATCCGTGAGCGGTTGACGGGCCTGCTGCCGTGACCGTCTTCGACTCCTTGGTGGGCCAGCCGCACGTGGTCGACGCGCTGTCCAGCGCTGTGGTCGGAGCCCAGGACTCCCTCGATGGAGGTCCGGGTCACGGCATGACGCACGCGTGGCTGTTCACCGGGCCCCCTGGTTCCGGGAGGTCCACGGCGGCCCGGGCCTTCTCTGCTGCCCTGCAGTGCTCGTCGGGTGGGTGCGGCGTCTGCCCCGAATGCCACACGGCCTTGATCGGCACCCATGCCGACGTCCGGATCATCACCACCGAGCTGCTGTCGATCGGCGTCCAGGAGGCTCGAGGTCTGGTGCTGGAGTCCTCGGCCCGTCCGTCACGAGGTCGCTGGCGGGTGCTGCTCATCGAGGACGCCGACCGCCTCACTCCGGAGGCGAACAACGCGCTGCTGAAAGTGCTGGAGGAACCGCCGCCCAACACCGTGTGGCTGTTGTGCGCACCTTCGGTCGACGATCTGCTTCCCACGATCTACTCGAGGGTGCGGCACGTGTCCCTCGTCACGCCTTCGACGCGCGCTGTCGCCGAGCACCTCGTGCGATCAGCTGGTGTCGCGCCCGAGATGGCGGCGTTTGCGGCGCGCGCGTCGCAGGGCCACATCGGGCGGGCGCGGGGCCTTGCCACCGACGAGCCCAGTCGACTGCGTCGGGCCGAGGTGCTCCGGATCCCGTTGGTGCTGCACGACCTCGGCGAGGCCATGGCCGCAGCTCAGAACCTCGTTGACGCGGCGACCGAGGACGCCGAGGACCGCACCGGCGAGCGTGACCCGCAGGAGCGTACGGCGCTGGCACGGGCGCTGGGGGTGGAGAACCCGAACCGCGTGCCGCACTGGGCGGCCCCGCAGTTCAAGGCGCTGAAGGAGATGCAGGCCAAGCGGGCCAAGCGGGCAGTCCGCGACAGCCTCGATCGGATGCTTCTCGACCTGACGTCGTTCTACCGCGACGTGCTCGCCGAGCAGGTGGGTGCGAAGGTCGAGCTGGTCAACGCCGAGCTGGCCGGCGACGTGGGTCGCGTCGCCAGAGGCGGGACGCCGGACGCCACCATGCGGCGTCTGGAGGCCATCCAGCTGGCCCGCCTGAGGGTCGGGTCGGTGCGCGACGAGACGGGCCAGGCTCGCAGCGGTGCGCCACTGCTGGTGACCGAGGCCATGATGGTTACCTTGTCGCAGGGCTGAATCACATCTGGCACCACCTCGACCCACCTCGACCCACCTCGACCCACAGGAGCTGCCATGCGCGTCGACCTTCGCCACCAGCCGAGCTTCTCGGTGGCTCGCGTCCAGCTCGACCCCGGCGAGCAGGTGCGCACCGAGTCCGGCGCAATGGCCATGCACTCGTTGGGCATCAGCCTCGAGGCGCAGATGCGTGGGGGCGTGATGGGTGCGCTCAAGCGGGGCGTCCTCGGCGGTGAGTCGCTCTTCGTGACCACCTACACGGCGCACCCTCAGGCTGCTGGCTGGGTCGACGTGGCGGCCAACCTGCCGGGCGACATCTGGGTCACCTCGGTCGACGCCGATCACCCCCTCTTCATCACCCGAGGGTCGTGGCTGGCCAGCGCTGCCGGGGTTGAGCTCGACACCAAGTGGGGAGGCAGCCAGCAGCTGTTCGGCGGCGAGGGCGGATTCGTCCTCCACGCGACTGGCCAGGGTCCGGTCATCGTCGCCGCCTACGGAGCGATGGATGTTCACGAGCTCCAGCAGGGACAAGGGTTCACCGTCGACTCGGGGCATCTGGTCGCCTACGACCCCTCGGTGACGCTCACGACCCGTAAGGCCGCGACGGGGATCATGGCCACGATGAAGTCCGGCGAGGGTCTGGTGATGGACTTCATGGGGCCCGGCCGGGTCGTCACCCAGTCCCGCAGCCCCAACTCGCTGGTGTCGTGGCTGCAGTCGGTGCTCCCAGGGAACCGCGGTTGAGCCTGTCCGACGTCGTTCGCAGCAGCGCCGCCCTGGGGGTGGCGCTGCTGCTTCTCGTCGGCTGCACCAGCTCACCGCCTGAGCCGCGTCCGACCGCCGAGCCGACGAGCCCCACGTCGTCGTCGACCGGGTCCCGGGACCCCCTTGCATCGTTCTACGACCAGAAGCCGCAGTGGAGCGACTGTGGTGGCGGCGCTCAGTGCGCGACGATCACCGTGCCGCTCGACTACTCCAAACCTGAGGGCCGCACGATCGAGCTGGCCCTGCTCAAGGTGCCGGCGTCCGGTGACCGCATCGGCTCCTTGCTGGTCAACCCGGGAGGTCCGGGGGTGTCGGGGAAGGACTACGCACGCAACGCCCAGTACGCCTTCGACGACTCGTTGCGTTCGTCGTTCGACATCGTCGGCTGGGACCCGCGAGGGGTCGGTGACAGCACGTCGGTCGACTGCGTCGACAACTCCGCCCTCGACCGTCTCATCGCGGCTGACGGGACCCCCGACACCGCTGCCGAGCGGCAGCGTCTGCTCCGGTTGAGCGACCAGTTCGTGGCCGGGTGTCGTGCGAGGTCCGGCACGTTGCTCGCCCACATCGGTACCGAGGACTCCGCTCGGGACATGGACGTGATCCGGGCGGTCCTCGGGCAGCAGAAGCTCGACTACTTCGGAGCGTCCTACGGAACGTTGCTGGGTGCGACCTACGCCGACCAGTTCCCCAAGAACGTCGGGCGGTTCGTTCTCGACGGTGCGGTGGACCCGTCGATCGACAGCCGAGAGCTGGGGCGGGTCCAGGCCGAGGGCTTCGAGACGGCGCTGAACGCGTTCATCGACGACTGCCTGACTCGCGACGGCTGTCCGCTCGGCCCGACCCGCGACGCGGCCCGACTTCAGCTGCGCGGGCTGCTGGACCGGGCCGATGCCGCACCCTTGCCGACCGGGACGAGTCGGCCGCTGACCGAGTCGCTGGCCCTCACGGGCATGTTCGCCGCGCTGTACAGCCAGGCGCAGGGCTGGCCGGCGCTGCGCATCGCGCTCCAGCGGGCACTCCAAGGCGATGGCTCAGTTCTGTTGCAGCTGGCCGACCTTTACACCGAGCGTCAGTCCGACGGCAGCTTCAAGAGCAACGTCAACGAAGCCTTCCCTTCGATCAGCTGCACCGATGAGCCGACTGACCTGACGGTGAAGCAGATCGAGCACGACAGCGTCACCTGGCAGAGATCGGCGCCACTGTTCGGTGAGCCGTTCGCCTGGGGTCAGTACACGTGCTCGATCTGGCCGCTGCCCGCCAAGGGCCCGCGTGCGTTGCAGGCCAAGGGTGCCGACCCGATCCTTGTGATCGGGACCACGAGAGACCCAGCCACGCCCTACCAGTGGGCGGTCAACCTGGCCGACCAGCTGTCCAGCGGGGTGCTGCTCACACGCGACGGCGACGGCCACACCGGCTACAACGCGGGCAACTCCTGCGTGGACCAGGCGGTCGACAGGTACCTGCTGGACGGCGTGGTTCCTCGCGATGGGACCTCCTGCTAGCTACGGTTCGGCGCGTGAGCCCTTCCCCGGCGGCACACCGTCGTCGCTCGCCGTCGATGTCTTCAGCGCGTTCGGCGGTGCTCGACAACGCCAAGTACCTACTCATCACCTTGGTCGTTCTCGGCCACATGCTCAGGCCCGCACCCGGCAACCAGGTCGCAATGCAAGGTGCGCTGTGGGTGTGGATCTACCTGTTCCACATGCCGGCGTTCGCGCTGATCGCCGGGCACCTCACCGGGATCCGACCCCCGACCGCCACGAGATACCGCGACCTGGTGGTTCGGCTGCTCATCCCGTACCTGCTGTTCAACAGCTTCTACGTGGTTCTCGACCGGGTGGCGCTGGGAAGCGGTGAGCCGTTCGACCTCACCGACCCCTACTGGCTCACCTGGTTCCTGCTCTCGCTGTTCTGGTGGCGCCTGCTGCTGCCGGTCATCCTGCAGCTTCGCTACCCCGTGGCGACGTCGGTCGTGATCTCGCTGTCCGCGGGCTTGGTCCCCGGGTTCGGGTCACAGTTCTCGGCGTCCAGGACGCTGTCGATGCTGCCGTTCTTCGTTCTCGGGGCGGTGCTGACACGGCAGCAGATCTTGTGGCGTCCACCCAAGGCCGACCGGCTCCTGGGCGGGCTGGTGCTCGTCGTCGCCTTCGTGGCCGCGTGGATGCTGTCGTCGTCGATGGGGCTGATGACCGACTGGGTGTCGTGGAAGGAGAGCTACGCGGCCCAGGGGCTCGACCCTCTGACCGGTCTGGCCATCCGGGGACTGCTGATCGGCGTCGCGGTGCTGATGACCTTCGCGTTCCTCTCCGTCGTGCCTCGCGCCCGCACCGGGTACACGGCGTTGGGGGCTTTCACCATCTACCCGTACCTGCTGCACGGGCTGGTCGTGCGGGGCTACGGCGCCACGTCCTTGCCCGAGGCCTCGGAGAGCTGGATCGGTTTCATGCTGCTCGTCGTGGTCGGCGTGCTGCTGACGGCAGCGCTGTCGTCGGGCCCGGTACGGCGGAGAACCCGCTACGTCGTCGAGCCGCGGATGCGGTGGTTCATGGTCCGCGACTCTGCCCCCAGGCATGCGGCCGACGGGTCCCGCCGGTCCCCGGACGTTCTCGATGAGCGGCGCTACGAGCCGGTGAGCCCGGTGCCGTCTGATCGTCTCGACGCCGCCGTCCCTGAGGCTTGGAGTAGCCGTTAGACTTCCCCCTCGTGCCGGCAGAGCCGGTCACGCCGCCTTAGCTCAGTCGGCTAGAGCGACGCACTCGTAATGCGTAGGTCAAGGGTTCGACTCCCTTAGGCGGCTCCAGCGTTCACCCAGGTCAGAAGACGTATCACCCGTGCATCTCGTGCCACCGTGCATCGGCTCGGCAGCAGTTGTGGCAGCAACGCGGTGGCGGGTCCACCCGCGCCGCTCGCAGCGGGTCCCGCGGAAGTCAGTGAGTCCTGAGCGAATGTCGCATCGCGATGACGACCCCGGTCGCCTTGGGATCTGGATGCCCCCTGACCCCGTTCTACGACTCGTTCGTCTGGCGTTGCAATTCGGGGATGCAAGGGCGGACGGACGGCTGTATTGACGCCTAAGAAGCTGCGGGCTGCGCAGTCGATGCTGGCTTCCGGTGAGTCCGTGGCTTACGCGGCACGGACGCTGGGAGTGTCGCGGGCGACGATCTACCGCGGCGTCGCCACCGCCCGCCACGACGACGCGGCGTGACCGGTTCGATGCGCGACGCGGTCACCGCTCACGAGCTCAGTGCGGGGGCTTGGCCGAGGAGGGCGTGTGCCTGTTCGGGGATGACGCCGAACTGTTCCCAGCGGGCAGCGGCGTCGGCGTAGTTGGTGGCGGCGGTGTGGTGGTCGCCGCGGTGTTCGGTGAGGGCGGCGTCGGCTGTAACGAGGGCGTGTTCGGTGTAGGGGTGGCGGGGTTCGACGGCGGCGGGCTCACGGCGGCGGAGGACGGCATGGGTGGCGGCAGCCACTGCCAAGCACAGCACGACCACCTGGGTGTCGCTGGCGTCGCGGGCGGTGGTTACCAGCCAGTCCAGCCAGCCGGCGACCCGGTCCGGTTGTCCGCGGAGGGTGGGGATCCGGGACTGGATGGCCCGGACCTCGGTCAGGTCGCCCATGTTCCCGGCTGCCTCGAACTGTGCGGCGAGGGCTGCGGCAAGGTCGAGGGCTTCGTCGTGCCCGCCGATGTCGAACAGCAACGACAAGGAGGACGCGTCCATCAGGCTGCTCAGGCTGGTGAGGCCGCGGGGGTCGGCATACGCGATGCCGGCCCGGATCATCTCCAGTGCGGCGGCGGCCCCCTCGAACGGCCACGGGTCGAGCCCGTAGTTGTTGTGGAGCATGGCGACGTTTTGCGCTTGTCCGGCGGCGGTCGCAAGGTCGAGGGCGTGCTGGTAGTCGGCCAACCCGTCCCGGTCACCCAATCTCGCGCGGGCACCGCCGCGGCAACGGTCTTGTCGAAGATGCCCTTCATCAGGGCCAGGTCGATCTCCCGGCCCACGAACTGCGAGTCGTGGGTGCGGGTCAGATCTGTGCCGAGACGGGCAAGCGGTTCCTTCGCGTGGAACACCGCCACTGGCGTGCTCTTGCCCTTCATCTTCGCCGGCTCCAACGGGTCGTACTCGAAGACGGCTGCCGTCACGTCGAACGTGGTCTGGCCCACCGCCACCCCGCCCACCGGGGCCAGCGACTGGATCCGTGAGGCGGTGTTGATCGCATCCCCTGTCAGGAAACCTTCCCCCGACCCCGGGGCAACGTCCAGCCGCACCAACGCCTCGCCGGTGTTGATCCCCACCCGCATGAGCAACGGGCCGCCACCGAGAAGTACTGGGTCAGCATTGCGTCGACGTCTTCGGGGTCAGCCGACTCCGGCGCCTGCGTGAACCCGACCAGATCACAGAACAACGCCGTGACCACCTTGCGTTCCTCACCCAGACCCCGGGAAGGAGCATTCAGCGGCATCGCGCACTCCGGGCAGAACTTGAAGCTGCCCTCGTACGAGAAGCCACACGCCGGACACGACGCCACGGCCGGAGACTAGAGGATCAAGCCAGCCCACGGGCCGGCCGTGCCGCTAGGACGCCTCTCAGGACCGCCAAGGCCGCTCACCTCACCCTGCACGTCCGCGTCCTGCAGCCGGGCGTCGCCATGTAGTACAGGAGAGCTGTCATGCCGACGGGCTGTCCCTGTCCATGCTCACTGAGGTCATTCGGCGCGGGGCCGTGTGATGTCTGACGATCCGTGATTCCGGTCACCGAGCCTGGCGATCCGTCCCTCAGGCCTCGGCCAACCGTCGCGCTCTCGCCGCCAGCACCCGCTCCCGGACCGCGGGTGAGTAGGCCGTGAGTGCTGTCAGTCCGAGCGCCGGCACGACCAGGACGACGCACTGGGACTGCGCTCGCACGTCGGCCAGGCGCACGTACCCGTAGCCGCTGCCCCAGTCCGACGCTGCGATCTCACCGAAGAAGTCTCCGGGGCCGAACCGCTCGACGAGGGTTCCGTCGATGAAGGCGGCCAGCTCACCCTCGAGGACCACGAAGAAGTCTCGGTCGGTGTTCCATCTGGACAGCACCTCGGTCCCCGCCGGGAAGGTGCGCGGCACGGAGTGGTCACGAAGGAGCGTCAACCCCTCCGGGTCCAGGAGCGACAGCAGGGAGCCCGCAGAGGGGATCACCGTGCCGGCGGCCTGGGTCACCGACGCCGGCACTGGGGTCTGCGCGAAGTGGGTCAGGACCCGGCGTACGTCCGCCTCGTCGGACAAGTGGTTGAGCGCGCACAGTCGCACGGCGAACCGACCGTGCAGGCGGGTGGTCGAGACCATCGCCGTCCCGGTGGCCTCCAGGTCCGCGGCCAGCCACCGATTCGCCTGCGCCAGCTGTGCCTCGGTGAGTCCTGGGATCTCCCGGCGAAAGCACACGATCCCCAGGCTCGCTGGGTTCATCAGGCTCAGGTCGGGATCGGCGACGACCAGCTCCTCTGCCAGGGCAACGAGGTCCAGCGTGTGGTCGACGACTTCGCGGAACGCGGCGAGCCCGAAGGTCGTCAGGGCGGCCCACACTGGGACGCTTCGCGCCGATCGGCTCAGTTGCAGCCCGCGGTCACAGAAGTCCACCTCTTGCCCCGGGCCGTGGGCGTCGATCAGGTAGTCAGGCAGCACGCCGAAGGCTCGTTCCAAGGCGCCCGGCTCGCGGACCAGAAGGGCCCCGCATTCCATCGGCATCTGCAGCCACTTGTGCGGGTCCAGCGTCACCGAGTCGGCCCGTTCCAGGCCGGCCAGCGCCTGAGCGCCCCGCTGCGCCAGAACCCCGAACCCGCCGTAGGCCGCGTCGACGTGCAGCCACACGTCGCGCTCGGCGCACAGGTCCGCGATCTCCGGCAGCGGGTCGATCGCACCCGTGTTGGTCGATCCGGCAGCGGCGACCACCACCAGCGGAATCCGCCCCGAACACAGATCCCGGTCGATCGCTGTCGCCAGCGCATCGGTTCGCAGCCGGAAACGCTCATCGGAGGGGATCACCCGCACCTGGTCGGGACGAAAGCCCAACACCCGGGCCGACCGACCAACCGAGGAGTGGGCCTGGTCGGCGCAGTACACCGTCGCCCGCTCATCCATCGCGCCCAAGCGCAGCTCACGGGCTGCGGCCAACGCAGTCAAGTTGGCCGCCGAGCCGCCGGACACCAGCACCCCAGAAGTGCCCTCGGGCATCCCAACCCATTCCCGGAACCAATCCAGGACGATCAGCTCCACCTGGCTGGGGCCGGCAGCTTCCATCCACGTCCCGCAGTAGGTGTTCGCCACCGAGGTCATGAACGTCGCCAGCGCCGCCGGCCAGGTCGTAGAACCCGGGATGTAGGCGAAGTAGCCGGGATGACCGACCTTGCTCGCATACGGCAGCACGTCGTCGGCCACCCGGCCCAGCACCTCCTCCACCGGCTGCGGCGCCTCCGGTGGAGACGTTGCGAGCAGCTGCTCCATCGCGGCCGGCGACGCCCGCCGGATCACCGGTTCGGGCTGATCGATCAGTTCCAGCATCGCGTCCACCGCGGCGTACCCACTGCGGCGCATTACTTCCCGCTCCAGCGCCAACGGATCATCCCAGGACCCGCTGGTCGTCCCCTCGTCCCCGCTGGTCGTCCCCTCGTCCCCGCTGGTCATCGGGCCTCCCTGTCGTCCTGGCCGCGCACTGGCAGATGCCCGCACCGACCCAGCGTCGCAGCCAACGTCAGCCTCCGACCAGCCCTGGGGTTCCAGGTCACGTTCGTCCCGTGACGAAGCGGACCGCCGCGGCTGGCCCGGTCCGGCGGCCCTGCCCTGACTATCGGCGCTGAACGCCCCTGCCCGGTCCGCGTCCTGCGGCCGGGCTTCGCCATGTCACGAAGGAGAACTGTCATGCCCAAGGCCCTGTCCCTGACCAGTCCCAACGAGGTTGTTGCAGCGATCCCGGCCCAACTCGGCTTCCACCCCACCGACTCCCTGGTCGTCCTCCGTCTGAACCCTGACCGCGGCAGACTCGTCTGCACGATGCGGATCGACTTGGACACCCCGACCGAAGAGGTCGCCCGGCATCTGGTCGACCTGGCCGCCCGGTGATTCAGTTGCCTACTCGCCCGGACTGAACGGTCGCGCACGCTCATGACCGTCGCGCCCGGGCTCTCGTAATGCGTAGGCCAAGGGTTCGACTCCCTTAGGCGGCTCCACGATCTCATTCGCGGTGCGGGACTTCGTTGCCCGGAGCCGCCAGGATGCGCGGGTGAGTGGGGACCTAGTCGTCGGCTTCGCCTTCGGGGTGGTGATCGCCACCGTGACGGCCCCCGTGGGGGTGTCCGGTGCAGTCTTCCTGCTGCCCGTCCAGTTGAGCGTCCTCGGCGTGCCGAGCCCCGCGGTGACCCCGACGAACCTCCTGTACAACATCGTCGCTGTGCCGGGGGCACTGGCTCGGTATCGCCGAGACGCCGCGCTGTGGACCGACCTGTCCAGGCGGTTGCTCACCGGCACGATCCCGGGTGTGGTGGTTGGTGCGCTGATCAGGGTGCTCTTGCTTCCGAACGGGACCGTGTTCAAAGTATTGGTTGCCGGGTTCTTGCTCCCGTTGGGCGTGTGGCTGCTGACCCGGGACCGACGACCCAGCATTCGGTCGACGCCGTTCAGTCCGGCGGTCGTGACGCTGCTCGGCGTCGGCGCTGCCACCTACACCGCCCTCGCCCTCACCGGTCACGAAAGCGCTGGGCCGCGCTGGCTCTTGGGGGTTCTCGCGCTGGCCCTGTCGCTCGCCTACCTGCTCGAGGTGGCACGCGCCTCCATGGAGCCGGCGGACCGGACCGCTCCAACCCGGCGGTCGCGGAACGCGAGCTAGCCAATGTCGTGCAGTAGCCCCAGCCCCGGGAGTCGACCGGGACGCATCGGTCCCCTGTCACTCCCTCACACCCGCCTGGGCCGGGCAGAAGGGCGAAGGTAGTATTCACGGTAAAGTCGATCGGGAAGGTGTCGATTGATCTCAGCCTCTTCCGACCTGTCTGTTCTCGGGGGTGGCCGCCATGCGCGATAGGGCGCCCAAGACCAGGTCGACCCCATCAGCCCCCGCCGGCTGCTTCCGCAACGGTGTGGTCGCGATGACTGACCGGCTGGTCCATGCCACCGGCGAGCACACCCGGCCCTACCGTGACTGGTTCACCTCGCTTCGCCAGATCTCGCACACGGTGTACTCGGGCCTGCGCATGCACAAGGTGCACGGAGACCCCCACTGGGAAGTCGACGTCGGCCCAGATGCGATCCGCCACGTCCGTCACGAGATCAAGCGCCTCCACCTGCAGGACTACTTCACCATCGTCAGCGGCGCCCACCGGGCGTGGCCTGATTTCGTGCGAGCGGGCCACCCATGACGTCGGCGCAACCAGTCGAGGATCTGCACGACGGTGTCCCCCTCGCGCCTGACGCGGTGCGCGTGGTCGTTGAGCACCAGCCGTCGGGCATGACGCGTGCACTCCGGTCCCATCCATCCGGGACGCTCAACGCCCAGGGGCGACCGGGCAACTCGCCTGCCCGCGGTGACCGCCCAGGGAGCATGGACGCGAACATGACCGGCCAACGCAAGCGACTGCAGATCAGCCTGGTCCAGGTGATCGCAGGCGCGGCCGCAGCGGCGACGGCGGCCCTCACCGCGTCAGTCTCCGGAGTCGCCGGGACGGTCATCGGAGCCGCCCTGGTCAGCGCCGTCTTCACTGTGCTCTTCGCCGTGTACGAGCACTCGCTGCGGCGGGCCAGAGAGCGGCTGCCCCTCCCAGCGGCTCGGCCCCCCGAGCGCACATCCGTGATCCCGCGGGTCGTCGCCACCGCCGAGCGCCCATCGGTCGAATTCGACCCCCTCGGGTTGGAGGGGCGCGACGGCTACCACTGGCGCCGGATCATACTGGTCGCGCTGGCGGTGTTCGGCGCCGCGATGGCGTTCATCACGATGTTCGAGCTGGTGACCGGTCGCCCGGTGGCGTCGTTGTTCGGTCGCGACCTGACCGGAACTACGATCGTGCGCGTGTTCAGACCACTGCCCACCCCGACCGTGACGCAACTCGTGACGCCGGCGCCGAGCGGCACGCCCACACCAACGTCCACACCAACGCCGATCCCGAGCGTGACGCCGACGTCAAAGCCAACGCCGAGCGGCGGCCCCACACCATCGCCCACACCAACGCCGACCCCGAGCGCGACGCCGACGTCAAAGCCAACGCCGAGCGTGACGCCGACGTCAAAGCCGAGCGGCAGCCCCGTACCCGGCAGCACTGGGACGCCGACCCCGATCGCAACTCCGAGCCCCAGCCGGCGCTGACACCTCGCATCGCGCTTCCCGACGCGGTGCCGTGGAAGAGGCGCTACGCGCTCGACGCGTTGGGCGAACCGGCGACCGCCCGCGACCTTCCCGAACTCGCCGACCGGGGCCTCGCGGTGTGTAGGTCAAGGTTCGACGCCCTGAGGCGGCTCCACGAACGGCCCGAGGTCGTTCGGCGCCGCGATAGCCTTCTCGACACAGGTCAGCCGTGCTTGGCCAGCGTGGTTCCGGGAGGAATGGCATGGGCCGAATTGTTGCCAGCGTTGTGGAGGGCCGCCCCCGCGTCTGCATTCGTGAGCACGACCAGGAAACCGACTTGCCCGCGCTGTGGCTGCGCCAGCACAGCCAGGAGGCAACCGAGTGCGACTCCATCACCGGCCAGCGCCTGTTCGATCCCCACCTGTTGCCGATCGACCTGCACCTGGTTGCGGTCGAGTCGGTCGGTGAACGCCTCGTCGTCACATTCAGCGACGGTCACACGTCGAGCTATGACCACGAGGCTCTTCTGGCCAACGCCACTCTCTCCGATGGCGTCCCGCTCCCAAGGCATTGGCGAGCGACGAGCGGTCCGCCTCGCGTGCACCGTTGGGCCGATGTCGATGACCCGGCCTCTGAACGTGCTGCGCTCGAGGACTTCCTCGTCTACGGCGTTGTGGTGTTCGAAGGCGTGCCGACGTCGCCTGGTGCGCTGCTCGGGGTTGCCACGCAGTTCGGCTTTGTCCGCGACACCAACTTCGGTCCGGTGTTCGACGTCCGGTCCATCCCGGACTCCACTGACCTGGCCTACCGCGCTGTGCCGCTGAGCGCCCATACCGACAACCCGTACCGAACTCCTGTTCCTGGGATCCAGCTGCTGCACTGCTTGGTCAATGAGACTGCCGGGGGGCTGTCCACCCTCGTCGACGGACTGGCCGTGGTCGATCAGCTGCGCGTTGTCGATCCAGAGGCCGTTGAGGTCCTTGCCGCAGTGCCGGTTCGGTTTCGCTACCGCGATGCCGGGACCGACATCGTCACGATCCGGCCCGTCATCGATCGCGACCGTTTCGACACGGTCGTCGGCCTCAACTACAGCCCACGGCTCGACGACATGCCGCTTCTGTCCACCGAGGAGACGCTCCGGTACCAGTCGGCGCGTCAGCAGCTCGCGCACCTGCTTGCCAGCCCCGAGTTCGAGGTTCGCTTCCCCCTGAAGGCAGGCCAGCTGATGATGTTCGACAACAACCGTGTGCTGCACGGCCGTACCGAGTTCGACCCGAACGAGGGCCTGCGCCATCTCCAGGGCTGCTACATCGATCAGGACGGACCACGAGCCCGATTCCGAGTGCTCACTCGGCAGCGGACCACGGAGATCCCGGCCTCGGCCGAGGCATCGGAGGATGTGTAATGACGGCTGGCGCGGGCGACGCGGCACACACCAGAGGGAGTGTCGGCTTCACCCAGATGAAGGACGGCACCCACGCGGACTACCAGCTCCTGCATCGTCTCGAGACTCAGTACCTGGCGGCGTTGCCTGATCGTCTGTTGGCGGCGCTGCGTCGCCTCGACGATGGTCTCGCCGGGTACCAGGTCAGTCGTCTTCAGCACTCGCTGCAAGCGGCAACTCGAGCCGAGGCCGATGGCACCGACATTGAGATGATCGTGGGGGCACTCGTTCACGATCTGGGCGACGAGCTCGCGCCCGAGAACCATTCGCAGCTTGCAGCTGCGATCATCCGCCCTTACGTACGTGCCGAGGTCACGTGGGTGGTCGAGATGCACGGTGTCTTCCAGATGGTCTACTACGGCGAGCATGTTGGGCTCGATCCGAACGCGCGGGACGCCTACCGCGATCATCCGTGGTACGGCAGCTGCGCAAACTTCTGCGAGCGATGGGATCAGGCGTCCTTCGACCCGGCGTACCCAACGAAGCCACTCGAGCACTTCGAGCCGATGCTGCGGAAAGTCTTCACCCGGGTTCCGTTCGACCCTGCGACCGGCTGCCGGTAGGGGTCACAGGAGTGGACCGATGAGTGGTCGCACCTCGGTGGCGAGGCGTTCGATGGTCTCGTGGTCGTACGGTGCGGGCATGACGGCGATGACCTGTGAGACACCGATCTTGGCGTACTCGGCAAGCAGCTGCGCTACCTCGTGTGGCGAACCGTACGGTTGGTTCGACGTTGAGTAGTCCGGAAAGCCTGCCACGGTGCCAATCTCATGCAGCCGCTGCTGAACCTGGGCCTCGGTGTCGCGAACGACCACCCCGACGTTGACCGTGACCTTGATCGAGGCCGGGTCGCGACCCACGGCCACGCAGTGCTGACGCAGGACCGACATCTTGTGAGCGACGATCTCGGGGGTGCCGAAGCCGTTCCACAGATCAGCGTGCTGCGCAACGATTCGCAACGTCTTCTTCTCGCCCCCGCCGCCGATCAGGATCGGCAGGCGGCCCTGGACTGGCTTCGGTTCCAGCACGGCATCCTCGACGTGGCAGAATTCCCCGTGGAACGTCGTCGTGTCCTGGTCGAACAGTGAACGGATCACCGTGCAGGCCTCGTCCAGCAGCGCCAGCCGCTGACCATCAGGAGGGAACGTCAGCCCGTACGCCCGGTGTTCGTCCTGGTGCCACGCGGCCCCAAGCCCGAGCACAGCCCGCCCGTCGGACAGGTGGTCCAGGGTTGCCGCCATCTTGGCCAGGAGTGCAGGGTTTCGGTGCGTGACGCCGGTCACCAGGATGCCCAGGGTCGAGTGCGACGTCATGGGCCCGAGAGCAGCGACGCATGACCAGCCATCCAGGACGGGCACGCTGGGGTCGTCCCCCAGGCCCAGGAAGTGGTCGTAGGACCACAACGAGTCGTAGCCCAACGTGTCCACGCGCACGCTCGTGTCGCGCAGCTCGCTCCACGTGGCACCTTGCGGCCACAGTGAGACACCGAACTTCAAGTCTTCGCGCATCTTGACCCCTTGCGCCGTCGGAACCTGGCTGGTCGAGCCCAAGGGCCACCGGCCATCAGATGGTCGACGTCGCGGCGGTCGCTCAACCCGAACAGTAGCGACCCTGAGGCGACTCGCCAGACGCTCCGTTGCGGCCACGCCTGAACGCACGCGCCTGACCGCCGCCGAACGCTGGCCTCCCCGCTCGTGAAGGACCTGAGGCCCTGCCCGAATGCGTAGCCCGGGGGTATATCTGGGGTTGGGGACGATTGGGGTGGTCAGACGTGTTCACCCGGCGGAAGGCGCTCGTGCCGCTGCTCGCAGTCGGAACTCTGGTTGCCGTCGCCGTCACACCGTCGTCGGGTTCTGCCTTGACCGTCCTCGCTCGTGAGACGGTCGCAGCCCACGGCGCGTGGGTCGATGTCGGGCCAATGCCGGTGAGGCGTTCGGACCAGACGATGGTCCGTCTGCATGACGGCCGAGTACTCGTCCTCGGCGGCGGAAACTCGGGGGACTGCTGCTGCAAGCACGCCGTCGACCTGTACGACCCATTCACCGACGTCTGGGCCCAGCGTGCCCCCATGCCCCGCGAGCGTTGCGCAAGCGCGGTTGTGGTGCTGAAGAACGGTCGGGTCATGGTGGCCGGGGGCAGTGGAATGGTGAAGGACACCGGACTGATCCGTGACCGCAGGTCCGTCGAGATCTACCACCCGATGACCGACCGCTGGACGTTCACGACGCCCATGCTGCGGAAGCGAAGTGGAGCGGTCGCGGCGCTCCTTCCGCATGGTCGGGTGCTCGTCGCGGGTGGGGTGACATTCAAGAGCGGCCTTCGCTCTGCGGAGGTCTACAATCCGAAGACCGCGAAGTGGCGGATGGCGCCCCCGATGGCTGCCCCGCACACGTCTTCGGTTCAGTTGCGCAACGGCGACCTGCTCGTAGCTGGTGACCCGAGCTGGCGGACACCGCGAGTGTGCAAGGCCGAGCGGTTCGTGGTGACCCGCCAGGTGTGGCGCCCAGCGGGAGCATCAAAGGGCGCGTGCATTGGTCGGATGTTCCGGCTTCCTAGTGGCAAGGTGCTGGCCATCGGCCAGCACAAGGTGTACCGGTACAACCCGGTCACGCTCCGTTGGCGCAGGTCTGTCCCGCTTCCGCTCGCCGTGCGTGACGTGTACGTCGGAGCGGTGGTGCCGGTCTACGGTCTGCCGCTGGTGCTGTCGAGCCGGATCTCCTGCCACCCCGACCGGGGGGTTGGGTTGGGCTACCTTTGGCGACCGCTGCAGCATCGATGGGTCCGGTGGACGACGATGCCCACGCCGCTCGCAGGCTTCGCAGCACTGCAGCTGGCCGATGGGTCCATCCTCGTTGCCGGAGGTGTCAGCTACTTCCGATCCTGCATCGGCGGCGACCACATCCCCACCCGAGCTGCCTACCGCTACTACGCCACCAGCTGAGCGCGCTGCCTGGGCATGACGGAGACGGCCTTGACGGATGACAGCAGGATCAGGATGGCGTTGGCACCGTGAAGCAGGCCCACCACCGGTGCACCGAACGACACCATCGCCAGGACGACCTGCAGAAGGACAAGGCCGAAGATCACGCTCGCCCAGCGAAGTGCGCCGTCGACGGACCGGACGAGGATGCCCACGATCAGCAGCGCCAACGCGAGCAGTGGGATGACCGTCGTGCCCATGATCGCGTGCAACGTCAGCCCGAAGTTCTCCTCGTAGTTCTTGTCGACCACCGTTCCCGCATCGACGTCGTGGGCGATGCCGAAGACGCCGAACGCGATGGCAGAAGCCTGGACGAGCACTGCGGCGGCGACGGCCATCGACAGGTAGCGGTACAGACTCCTCATGTTCCCTCCGGCGACCCGACCTGTCGAACGGCGGTCCCGCTCGACAACGTGACCCCACGATGGCCACAGCGGCGTTCCGGGATCGTTACGGCGCACCCTTCGCCTTGGCCGAGACCGGCTCGTTCCCAGCGGCGCAGGGGTACGCTCGTCCAGCCCTGACCTGCCTCAGCCCGAGCCCTCGCGGCACGGTCTGGCCGCCCGGAGGCTGATGCCATGAGCAGGCCCACGCACCTCACCGTGGGTGACGCCGACGGACTGCTCGCCATACGCCGCTGGGTGCGCACCTATGTCGACCAAGGTCGCTTGCCGGGGGCGCTGACTTTGGTGGCTCGGGCGGGTCGGGTCGAGCTCCTCGATGTGTGCGGTATGCGTGACGTCCAGCGAGGGCTGGCCATAGAGCCCGACACACTCTTTCGGATCCACTCCATGACCAAGCCCGTGACCTCTGTCGCCGCGTTGCTCCTGGTCGAGCGTGGTGCACTTCACCTGGACGATCCCGTCGCGGAGTTCGTCCCCTCGTTCTCAGGCCTGGCGGTGAACCGGAAGGGTGTGGCCGACGCCATCGACCCCGAGTCGTTGCGCCGGCCGATGACGGTGAGGCACCTGCTCACCCACACCTCGGGCCTCACCTACGGCGAGGGCAACCCGGGAGCCGTGTCAAGGCTGTACCGGGAGCAGCGCACTGACTTCGACGTGACCGATGGCGTGCTCGAGCAGGTCGTCGAGCGGCTCGCCACGATTCCGTTGCTGTTCCAGCCGGGCGAGTCCTGGAACTACGGGGTTTCAACCGATGTCCTGGGCCGGGTGGTCGAGGTCGCCTCCGGACAGACGTTGGACGTGTTCATGCGCGAACAGATCTTCGGGCCCCTCGGTATGACCGACACGTCGTTTGCTGTGGGCGACGCAGCAGCCGGAAGGTTAGCCGCGCTGTACGAGGTGGATGCCGACGATCAGCTCGTTCTGGTGGAGTCCGCCGACGACAGCCCATACGTCCGCGACGTGACGACGTTGTCGGGTGGGGCAGGTCTGGTGTCCACGGCCCATGACTACCTCCGGTTCGCAGAGGTCCTGCGTCTGGGAGGCAGCGTGGACGGCGTGCGACTCCTCGATCCGTCGTTGGTTCGGTCGATGACCAGAAACCAGCTCGGGGACGACCTGGCCGCCATGGGACAGCCCACGTTCAACGAGACCAGTACGCACGGCATCGGCTTCGGACTCGGCGTCTCCGTGGTGGTGGACCCGGCTCGAACCACCTGGCCGTCGTCCCTGGGGGAGTTTGCCTGGGGAGGCTACGCGAGCACCGCGTTCTGGGTCGATCCCGTGCACGACCTGACCGTGGTCTTTCTGACCCAGGTGATGCCCTCGGACCACTTTGCGATCCGGCACGAGCTCAGAGCTCTCGTTCGTCGAGCCTTCACGACGTCGAGCTCCGGTCTGGTCTAGGCGCCGACGACGTCCACGACGTTCGGGCGCATGCTCATGCCGAACGGTTCGAGGTAGCGGCGGATCGCTATGGCTGCGGCAGCGCCTTCGCCCGCTGCTGAAGCGGCTTGTTTCGTGCTCCCGCTTCGAACGTCCCCGGCCACGAACACTCCGGGTAGCGACGTCTGCATTCCGGAGTCGGACAGGATGAACCCCTGCTCGTCGACGTCGACGAGCTCGCTGGCGAGGGTGGAGTTCGGGGTAAGGCCCGCAAAGACGAACGCCGCTGGTGTTGCCAGTGTCGAACGCTCACCGGTCTCGAGATCGTCGACCACCACGCCGGTGAGCTTCCCGGCGTCGCCGACGAACTCGACCGGCATGGAGCGGGTGCGAATGGTGATTGCGGGGCTCTCCTCGACCTTCTGCACGGCGATGGCCCCTGCCGTCAGTCGCTCCGTGTTGGTGACCAGCGTGACCTGCTCACCCAGCGTGGTGAGGAACAGGCTCTCCTCGGTAGCCGAGTTGCCGCCACCGATGACGACGACCGCCTGGTTCCGGTAGAACGCGCCGTCACAGGTGGCGCAGAAGTGCACTCCGGAGCCGATGAAGTCCTCCTCGCCCGGGATGCCGAGACGACGGTAGGTGGAACCGGTGGCCAGCAGCAGGGCGTGACAGGAGTACTCAGCGCCGGTTCCGGTACGGACGACCCGCTGGTCACCGTCGGCGGACACGGCGACCACCTCGGTCGCGGAGAGGATCTCCACCCCGAAACGCTCGGCTTGTCGGCGCAGCCGGTCGGCGAAGTCCGCCCCGCGGACACCGTCGGGGAAGCCGGGGAAGTTGTCCACCTGGTCGGTGACGCCGATGGCCCCACCGATCGCGGAGGACTCGATGACCAGCGTGGGGATCCCTTCGCGGGCAGCGTAGATGGCGGTAGTCAGCCCCGCCGGCCCGCTGCCGATGACGATGAGCGAGTAGAAGCGGTGCTGTGCTTGGGTCTGCAGGCCCAGCGCCCCGGCCAGCTCGGCGTTGGAAGGCTCGACCAGGGTGGTTCCGTCAGCGAAGATCAGGACGGGGATGATCAGCTTGCCTTCGTTGACCTCCTCCACGACCGCTCTGCCGGCGTCGTCCCCGTCGACGTCGACGAAGTCGTAGGGGACGCGCTGCTCACTGAGGAACTGCTTGGCGCGTTGACAGTCGGGACACCATGCGGTGCCGTACATCCGGATCGGCTGCAGACGATTGGTCTCCGACACGAGGTGGCTCCCTGCTGGCTGTGGTCACATGCTGCAACGGTGTCGCAGAGAACCAC
>JBAPUB010000078.1:0-3691 GCA_049282455.1 Actinomycetes bacterium | reverse complement strand
GGGCAGCGGCACGAGCTCACAGCAGGCGACGTCGTGTACCTCGCACCGAGTGAACGTCATGCCGTGCTGGCTCTCACGGCCTGTCGGTTTGTGCTGGTCATGTCCATGGTGGAGGCGTAGCCAGCGGCGTGGAAGCGAGCGACGCAGGTGCGCCCCACGGCGTCTACCCTGGGGCGCACCTGTACGTCTTTCGAGGTTTCAGCGGTCGCGCCGGTCGTCCCTTCGGTCACCGCGGTCGTCGCGGCGGTCCTCTCTGCGGTTGTGGCCGTGAGCGACCACCACAGCGCCGCCAACCGCGGCGGCGGTCCTACGCCTACGTCGGGCTGCCATGGGCATGTCAGGCTCCTTCCTCGGCGTCAGCCTCGATTGCGGCCAACACCGCCTGAGTCGGGATTCGTCCGGTGGCGACCAGCTGGCCGCCGGCTTTGCGAACCGCGGCGCCGAACGGCGCGGCCCACAGGTTCTCCCAGACCAGAACCGCAGCGGTGCTGCCTGGCTCGATCGTCTCGGCGAGGTCCAGCACGTCCTGTTCGCTGAGCACCATGGCCAGATCGGCCTCGGTAGCGCGGAACTCGCCGAGCTCGCTGGGGTCAATGTCGGACAGTTCCGACACGTTCAACGTGCCGTCCGTGTCCTTCTGGAGCACCATCAGGTCCAGCACGCGGATCAACCCCCGGTCGACCAGGTCGACCAAGTGGGGCGCAATCTCTCCCGTCGGTTGCTTGCCCGGGAACTCGACCACGAGCCAGTCGACGGGTCCGAGAACATCCACATCTGCCATACGAGTCATCTCCTAAGGCCGGGTATTGCCGATGACGGCGCCGGTTGGCGTCACATCCTGTGCCGAAAGGTGAGGGTTCCTACGTCTACCTGGCCACCGTGGTCGCTGTCGTACGGTCCGCAACCATGTAAGCCACGATGATCGCGGCCGGGAAGAAGAACAGACTGAAGATGAAGTACCCGAAGAAGCTGTGTCCCTTCCGACCAGCAACTCGCGCCGGCCAAAACGCGATCGCGACCCAGATGACGATGAATAGAATCCACCAGATTGTATTCAAGACTGACTCCTTCGCTCTGTCGTCGAAACCATCAAGCCAGCCGAGTGCACGACTGACACCGGTGACAGGTCCAGCCACTCACAGGTCGGCTGTGTTGGCTAGGGGCGATAGGCCCACCTAAGTCCGACCATGCCCGCGGGAAGCGGTCGAACAGCGGGTCGTCACGGTCTGCTGCGGGGCCGGTCAGCCGCAACCGTGAGATCTGAGCGGGGTTGTCATGTGCCGCCGGCCGCCGAACCGCTGGCAACCGGCGTGCTAGTCCCCACGAATGCCCTGAGGTCGATGAGCTCGGGCGGTGGAGTTGATGAGGTCCAGCTTTGTCACCCAAGTCGGAGTTGCTGCCGCAGGTGCATCAGCGCAGTGCCTTTCGACTCTGGCGTACTGACCAGGCGGGCGCCACCGTCAGGTCAGGAGGGAATATCGATGGCCTCCCCTGGTCTGCAATGGCTACGTTCCCGAGCACGCGCCTACGCACCTGTGGTTGGGGCGGTACTGCTCGTCGGGTGCGGGAGCTCCGCCCCCGGCCCGAGCACCACGGCGATGTCGGGGACTCCGACGCCTTCAACCACCACCGGGGCAGAAGTGCCATACGGGATCGGTGCGGTCACCTGGCCGGCCGACGACGCCGGAGTCAACTCGTTGCTGACGCGGATGCCCAAGGTGCTTCAGGGCTTGCCACTCGTGGCCGGCTCTGACGCCATGGCCGACACCAGTTGGCTCGGTTACGGACCCGGCTTCATCGACTTTCAGGGCCCGACAGCGACCCAGACCGTGGCCGTTACGGTCGCCACCGCGAAGTTCATCCGTGGCGCGGTGCCTGTACGGATGCGCACGCCCGGGACGATCTTGATGCTCATGTGGGGACTCGGCTACGGCTGCAAGGCACACACCGACCGCGGCAGCCTGCCAGTCAACTCACGCAAGTGGTACACGACCACCGGCCAGTTTCTGTGGTTCGAGTGCACCGTCGACACAGTCGAGGGGGCCGGGACGCTCACACCCGCCCAGTACCGTTACATCGGTGGATGGGCCGGCCCCGACCTCGTCGCCTACCTGATCGACGCGCCCAATCCCCAGCTGCGTGAAGCCATGGCGCAAGCCCTTGTCTCGGCTGTGAGGTAGATGCTCGGCAACCGTTATCGGCTCGTCGCCTCGTAAGCGCCTCACCACGCCTGGCGTCGCCTGCGCTGGGTCAACCGGGACGTCTCGCGATCGGCCCTGGCCGTTGGGGTGCACCGAGCGCGTCGCGACTGGGACGCCTCCCGCTCCGCAGTCTGGGTCACAACGGTGACGGGTCGGAACTCAACCGGCCGTAGAGGCCCAGGTCTTCGGCACGTCCATTCATGAAGAAGACCCCGCGCACGAGACCCTCCAAGCGATAGCCGCACTTCGCCGCAATGTGTTGTGACGCGACGTTGTCCGGATCGATGTGCAGCTGCAGACGGCGTATCGGTTCAACCTCGAACAGGTAGTAGTAGATCTCCGTCGACGTCCAGTGCCGACCTCGGGCTTCGAGATTCGTACTGAGCCAGAGATTCTCCTCAATCTCTGCTGCCCTCAGCAGCCGGAGTGTCACCTTCTCGCCCGTGAGCATGCCCTAACGCGCCGCCGGCGACCGATGGCAAGGCCGCGTCTCGACAACAGTTCTTGGCAGGGGGCCACAGCGTCAGCAGGTCTGGTGAGTCTGCTCTGCTCCGCGTCCGCTTCCCCTTGACGGCGGGGCTCGCGGTACGTGGCTTCACTGAGACGACAGGACTTGAACCTGCGACCCTTTGACTCCCGGTAGTGGTTCATCTTGCGCCGGACCCAGAAGCCCACACCGAGGCCAACCAGCCCGGCACAGACCATCCCAAGACTCCGAGGAGTTCCCTCAAGGCCGAAGGAGGCCACGACTGCCGCTGCGTAGATGCCGAGGCCGAGGTTGCCGTAGACGCTCATGAACCTCGGTTGGTACTTGCTGGAGGGCCGCAGTTCTCGCTTGCGCGCATATCGTGCCTCAACTTGTGCGAATCTGCGGCACTCGCGGTCGCACAATCCCGGTTTGAATGGCCTCGTGATGAGACAACTAACCGAGGATGAGCTGGTCGCGGGGGTGTCTAGGACCTTGGACTGGGGCACATTCGCGCGGCGGTGGCTACCGTTGGACGAGTTGCCCCTGGTGCGGCTGCCCCTCACCCGGTTCGTCGTGGCGGTAGCCGCCGCTCAGCCGGCCGGGCCCAAGGTCAGCTCGGTTGAGTGACTGGTGCCGTCCCGCTCGTACTCAAGCGGCACCTTGTCGCCGGGCTGGCCGGTCACGGTGACCAGCACCAGCTGGTCTGCGCTGGTGGCCGGCTGTCCGTCGACGGACGTGATGACGTCGCCGGCCTGCAGCCCGGCATTCTCGGCCGGTCCGCTGGATTGGACGGACACCACGTACAGGCCGCCTGCGGACGAACCGGCCGGCAGCGGCAGCGTCTGCACCTGCAGGCCGAGGGTCGGTCGGCTCACGCGCCCGTCGGCGATGAGCTGGTCGGCCACCTGCACTGCGAATTCGCTCGGGATGGCGAAACCAAGACCCACGCTGCCCCCGCCGGGGCCGGAAGCCGTGGGCACGGTGGCGATCGCCGTATTCACCCCAACCATCGCACCCGAGC
>JBAPUB010000077.1:0-32239 GCA_049282455.1 Actinomycetes bacterium | reverse complement strand
CGACACCCCCTCGCGGCGCGGCTCGCGGTACGGCGTCGCGAGCGCGGCCTGCACACGCGGGTTGACGTCGTCCGGCTCGAGCGGCATCGGCGACTCGTCCATGTGGCCCTGCACCGTGCGCGGCAGGGTGAGCCGGAAGTGGGCGCCGTCGCCCGGGGCGCCCCAGGCCTGCAGCCAGCCGGCGTGCAGGCGGACGTCCTCGAGCGCGATAGACAGCCCGAGCCCGGTGCCGCCGATCGACCGGGCGCGGGCCGGGTCCGCGCGCCAGAACCGGTTGAACACCAGCGACGACTCGCCGGGGCGCAGGCCGACACCGTGGTCGCGGACCGTGACCGCCACGGCGTCGCCGTCGTGGCCGACGGTGACGTCGACCGGTCGGCCCTCGCTGTGCTCAATGGCGTTGACGAGCAGGTTGCGGATGACCCGGTCGATCCTGCGGGTGTCCATCTCCGCCGTGCACGGGTCGGCCGGCGCCACGACCGACAGGGTGCAGCCTCGGCGTGAGGCCAGGGGCATCGCACTGTCGACCGCTCGGGCGACGACGTCGCGCAGGTCGACCGACACCGGCTCGAGGACCGCCGCCCCAGCGTCGAAGCGGCTGATCTCCAGCAGGTCCACGAGCAGCGCCTCGAAGCGGTCGAGCTGGTTCTGCAGCAGCTCGGCAGCGCGGGCTGTCGCCGGCTCGAACTCGTCACGGGTCTCGTACAAGACGTCGGAGGCCATCCGGACCGTCGTCAGCGGCGTCCGAAGCTCGTGCGAGACGTCGGAGACAAACCGGCGCTGAACGCGCGACAGCTCCTCGAGCTGGCTGATCTGGTTCTGCAGACTGTCCGCCATCTGGTTGAACGACCGCGCCAGCGCGGCCAGGTCGTCGTCGCCGTGCACCTTCATCCGCTCGGACAGCATGCCCGCCGACAGCCGCTGCGCGACCGTGGACGCGTAGCGCACCGGGTCGACGACCTGTCGGGTGACGAACCAGGCGATCCACCCCAGCAGCAGCACCAGCACGACCCCGGCGACTGCCAGCGCCCGCTGCACCAGGTCAAGGGTGTTCTGCTCCTGGGTCAACGGGAACAGGTAGTACAGCTCGTAGGCACCCAGGCCCGGAACCTCCAGCGGCGCACCCACGACGAGGGCCGGGACCGCCGGGCGTTCGTCGTCGTACTGCACCTCGGTGTAGGTCCACGCCTGACGCTGGCCGGAGGCGACGGCCAACCGCAGGTCGGGTGGCACGCTGCTCTCGCTGACCAGGCTCGACCCTCGCTGCGGTACGGCAGCAGACGCACTCAGCAACAAGATGTCGTACAACCGGGGGATCCCTGCACCGCCCTTGGCCAGCGGCACGACGATCTGGTCGATGAGCCGGGTCGCCCCACCGGCGTCAGTACGGTCTGAGGCCTGGACCAGCGCCTGTGCCTGGTTGAGACCCGAGCGCGACTCCACGAGCGAGGTCTGGAGCTTGGCATCGAGCAGGCCGTCAGTGATCCGGGTCGTGAGCACCTCACCGAGGACGACGACCACGAGGAGCGACAGCGCGAGCGTCGACGTCACGACGCGCAGCTGAAGCGACCCGCGCCAGCGCCCCCGTACCGCACGAGCGGTACGGGTCAGCGGGTCGAAGGGGGAGCTCGTCATCGGGGCTGCAGCCACGCGGTCAGGCAGGTCCGGCTTTGTACCCGACCCCACGAACGGTCATGACGATCTCGGGGTTCTCGGGGTCGCGCTCGATCTTGGAGCGCAGCCGCTGGACGTGGACGTTCACCAGCCGGGTGTCAGCTGCGTGGCGGTAGCCCCACACCTGCTCGAGCAGGACCTCGCGGCTGAAGACCTGCCACGGCTTGCGGGCGAGCGCTACGAGCAGGTCGAACTCCAGGGGGGTGAGCGAGATGGACGTTGCGTCACGCTTGACGGTGTGACCAGCGACGTCGATGTCGAGGTCACCGATCGTCAGGGACTCAGGACGCGCGTCGTCGGTACGACGCAGCCGGGTGCGGATCCGGGCGACCAGCTCCTTGGGCTTGAACGGCTTGACCATGTAGTCGTCGGCCCCGGACTCCAGACCGAGAACGACGTCGACCGTGTCGCTCTTGGCCGTGAGCATGACGATCGGCACGCCTGACTCCAGCCGGATCTCTCGGCAGACCTCGATGCCGTCCTTGCCCGGCAGCATCAAGTCGAGGAGCACGAGGTCAGGGCGGGACTCGCGGAACATCCCCAGCGCACGCTCACCGTCTGGACACAGCACCGGCTCGAAGCCCTCGCCTCGCAGCACGATGCCGAGCATCTCGGCCAACGCGGTGTCGTCGTCGACGACCAGAACTCGACCCCTCATGCACCCATGGTCGCACCTTCGGGGCCCTGAGCGTGCCACGCGTGGCACGATGACCGCTCCAGGGTGTGCCCGCCGGCGTCGACGGGTGCACCGAACGCCGTCGGCGACTCACCCACCAGCGAGGAGGAGCCCGATGACCGACCAGCCCGAGCAGCCACCGGTTCCCCCCGTCCCGCCGGTGCCTCCCCTGGTCCCGCCCGCGGTCCCACCCGCGGGCCCAGCCCCCGCGCCGTCGGGCTGGTCGAGCGAGCAGCCACCCGCCTACCCGGGTCCGGCAGCGCCCCCACCTCCGGGATGGGGCAACCAGCCGGTAGCACCCAAGCCCGGCGTGATTCCGCTTCGGCCGTTGACCGTCGGAGAGATCCTCGACGGGGCCATCACGACGATCCGCCAGTACTGGCGACCCATGATCGGGCTCGCCTTCATCGTCTCGACGGGGCTGGCCGTCGTGAGCTTCCTGGCGTCTTTGCTCGACCTGCGCTCGGCGACCTCGACCCAAGCCACAAGCGACGTGGCCTTCTACGGCGGCGGCATCGCGCAGTTCCTGAGCCTGATCCTGACCTTCGTGGGCGGCACGCTCCTGACCGGCATGCTCACGGTCGTCGTCGGGCAGGCTGTGCTCGGACGCGACACGACGGCATCGTCGGCCTGGGACAGGATCCGACCACTGGGCTGGCGCCTGGTCGGTCTGACCCTGCTGGTCTCCCTGGTCGTCCTGGTCGGCTCATGCTTCTGCCTGATCCCCGGGTTGGTGCTGGCCACGTTCTACGTGCTGTCGCCGGCCGCGCTGGTGCTGGAGCGGGGCACGGTGACCGGGGCGCTGTCCCGCTCGTGGAACCTGGTGAAGGGTGCGTTCTGGCGCACTCTGGGCATCGTGGTCCTGGTCTGGATCCTCCGCGGCATCATCACGGCTGCGGTACTCGTTCCCTTCACCGTCTTGTCGATGGTGATCCTGTTCGCCGGCGCGGGCGCCACTGGGGACCCCAACGCGGCATCGTTCATCGTGGCCCAAGCGGTCATCGCCATTGGGTCGATCATCGCGGGCAGCATCGGCTACCCCTTCATCGCCGCCGCCCTGTCCCTGACCTACATCGACCGACGGATGCGCAGCGAGGGGCTGGACATCGAGCTCGCCCGAGCCTCCGCGGGCCAGGCCTGACGTCTCGTGCGGTTCGACGGCGCGCCCCTCGACCTCGGCGCCGACCAGGCCCGCGAGCTCGCGCGTCACGAGCTTCTCGACCCGGTGTACGCGCAGGCACGACCCCCTTGGTGGCGGGAGGCCGCCGGATGGGTCCTCAGCCACCTCATCGAGCTCGTCGGGTCGGTCGCCGGTGGCGTGGCCAGCAGTGCGTGGCTGCTGGTGCTCGTCGGACTCGTCGTCCTGGTCGTGGTCGTGGTCCTGCGGCGCACAGGCACGGCCCGGCGAGCGAACCGAGGGCAGACCTCGTTGTTCGTCGGAGTGGTCAAGAGCTCAGCGGCGTACCGCGCCGACTCAGTGCGCGCTGCCGGACTCGGCGACTACCACTCCGCGGTGATCAACCGGTTCCGCGCCATCGTGCGAGGTCTGGAGGAACAGGGCGTCCTGGACGAGCGGCCCGGGCGGACCGCCGACGAGGCTGCGGCTGAGACCGGCACCTTCCGGCCCACCCTGGCGCAAGGACTGCGCGACGGCGCACGCGCCTTCGACGAGGTCGCGTACGGCGGACGCCCCGGGCAACGCGACACCTACGAGGTGCTCGTCGACCTCGACACCGCGGTTCTGACATGACCGCTGACCTGACCTCTGACATGACCGCCGCCGTGGCCACACCCGTGGGGCCCGAGGACTCGGCCGGGACGCCCGCCGCTGACTGGCGCCGACGGCGCCGCTGGCAGATTGTCGCTGTCGTGGTCGCGACCCTGGTCGTCGTGCTGCTGCTGGCGTGGGCCGCGTCCCCCCACACCGACCGTCCGCTGGACCCCGAGTCACCTGCACCATCCGGGGCCCGCGCCGTGGCGAACGTGCTGCGTGGCCAGGGTGTCGCCGTGGTCCGGGTCACCGACGACGCCCAAGCGCTGAGCACCCCCGCCGGGTCGACCCTGGTGGTCGCCTACCCGGAGCGCCTGTCCGCGCAGCAGTACGACGCGCTCGCGGCGTCACCGGCTGACGTCGTCCTGCTGGGGCGGCCGTCTCGGGTCGCAGGCACGTTCGTCGGGATCGACGTCGCGGGGACCGTCGACGTGCGCGCTCGCTATCCGGTGTGCTCGCTCGAGGCCGCGGTACGAGCCGGTCAGGTCGACATCGGCGGCGCGGGCTTCACGCTGTCGCTGCACGACGGTCAGTCCGGCGACCTGTGCTACCCCGAGGGCGACCTGTCGACGCTCGCGCAGGTGCGTGACTCCCGACACACGGTCACCGTCGTCGGCAACCCGGCGTTCGTCACCAACGACCGGCTCGCCGACCGGGGCAACGCCGCTTTGGCCCTCGATCTGATCGGCACCCAGCCGCGCGTCGCGTGGTGGCTCCCGTCACCTCGGGTGGGCGGTCGTGCCTCGTTGACCTCGCTGCTCCCCCGCGCCATCTGGTTGGCCTTGGCCCAGGTCGTGGTCGCCGTTGGTCTGCTCGCGTGGTGGCGCGGACGCCGCCTCGGTCGGGTCGTCGTCGAGCCGCTGCCGGTCGCGGTGCATGCGGCCGAGACGACCGAGGGCCGGGCCGACCTGTACCGACGCAACCGGGCGCGCGACGCCGCGGCGGACCATCTTCGCCAGGCTGCGACCACCCGGCTCGTCCGAACCCTGCATCTTCCGTCGGCTAGCTCCTCGGACTCCATCGTGGCGGCCGCCGCGGGCCGCACGGGCCGCTCAGCCATGGCGGTCCGGGCGCTGCTGTACGGTCCGACTCCGAACGACGACTCCGCACTCGTGGACCTCGCCCGGTCGTTGGACGCTCTCGAGAAGGAGGTTCGACCCCTGTGACGACGCCTCACGACCCGCTCGACGGCGATTCCGTTGTCGATCCCCGCGCAGCCCTGCTGTCGGTGCGCGACGAGGTCGCCAAGGCCGTGGTGGGTCAAGACGCTGTGGTCACCGGACTGCTCATCGCGTTGCTCTGCCGCGGCCACGTCCTGCTCGAGGGCGTTCCCGGCACGGCCAAGACGCTGCTCGTCCGCACCCTCGCCGCGTCCCTTCACCTCGAGACCAAGAGGGTGCAGTTCACCCCCGACCTGATGCCCGGCGACGTCACCGGGTCGCTCGTCTACGACGCGCGCAGCGCCGAGTTCGAGTTCCGCGCCGGACCGGTGTTCACCAACCTCCTGCTCGCCGACGAGATCAACCGGACCCCGCCCAAGACGCAGGCCTCCCTCCTGGAGGCGATGGAGGAGCGCCAGGTCAGCGTCGACGGCGTGCCGCGCCCACTGCCCGAACCGTTCCTGGTCGCCGCCACGCAGAACCCGGTCGAGTACGAGGGCACCTACCCGCTGCCGGAGGCCCAGCTCGACCGGTTCCTGCTCAAGCTGACCATGCCGGTTCCGCCGCGCGAGGTCGAGGTCGAGGTGGTCCAGCGCCATGTCGACGGGTTCGACCCGCGCAACCTTGCGGCCGCCGGCGTGCGCGCCGTGGCGGGGCTGGCTGAGCTGGACGCGGCCCGTCGAGCCGTCGGGGAAGTGTCGGTGGCCCCCGAGGTCGTCGGCTACGTCGTCGACCTGGCCAGGGCGACCCGGCAGTCCGCGTCGGTGCAGCTCGGGGTGTCCCCGCGGGGGGCCACCGCCCTGCTCGCCTCGTCCCGGGCCTGGGCGTGGCTGGCCGGCCGCGACTTCGTCACCCCCGACGACGTGAAGCTGCTGGCCAAGCCAGCCATGCGGCACCGGGTGCAGCTGCGGGCGGAGTCGGAGCTGGAGGGGGCGTCGTCCGACGGCGTCCTGGACTCCATCCTGGCGACCGTCGCCGTCCCCCGCTGAGCGAACCGACCACGACGACGATGGTCATCACCGGCCGCCTCGCCCTCGTGGGCGCGCTTGGGGTCGTCGCGGTCGCGGCCTTGGGCTCCTGGTGGGCCTTCTGGGGGTTCAACGCGCTGCTTGCCTGCTGCGTCGGCTTCGACGTGGTCCGGGCCGCCTCGGTCGGGGCCGTGCAGCTCAGCAGGTCCGGGGACACGGTCGCCCGGCTGGACACGGCGGCGACGGTGACCCTGGCCATCGAGAACACCGGTGCCCGCGACCTGCACGGCGTCGTCCGTGACGCGTGGGCTCCGTCGGCGGGAGTCGCGCAGTCGCGGACCGCGATTGACGTACCAGCCGGTGAGCGACGTTTCGTCAAGACGGTGCTACGGCCCACCCGGCGAGGCCCCCGACGAAGCGACCGGGTGACCGTGCGCGCCGTCGGACCGTTGGGCCTCGCCGCCCGCCAGCGGTCGGTCACGGTCCCGTGGACCGTGGACGTCTTGCCTGCGTTCCGGTCGCGCAAGTACCTGCCGAGCCGGCTGGCCCGCCTTCGCGACCTCGAGGGCCGCACTGCGGTTCTGGTCCGCGGGCAGGGCACTGAGTTCGACTCGTTGCGCGAGTACGTCGTCGGTGACGACGTGCGCTCGATCGACTGGCGGGCCAGCGCTCGTTCCGACGACGTGATGGTCCGCACGTGGCGACCCGAGCGCGACCGGCACGTCGTCCTCGTCATCGACGCCGGGCGCACATCCGCGGGGCGGGTGGGTGACGAGCCGCGGCTGGACGCGGCGATGGAGGCGGCTCTGCTGCTGTCGGTCCTCGCCTCGCGCGCAGGAGACCGCGTCGAGCTGCTCGTGTGGGACCGAGGGGTCCGCGGCCGGGTCCAGGGTGAGTCCGGGGGCGCGCTGCTCGCAGCCGCGACGCGCATGCTCGCGCCCATCGAGGCGTCGCTGGTGGAGACCGACTGGCGTGGTCTGGTGGGCGAGGTCCTCCGGCGGGTGAGGCAGCGTTCGCTCGTGGTACTGCTGAGCCCGTTGGAACCCACAGTGATCGACGAGGGTCTGCTCCCGGTGCTGCGGCAGCTGACCTCGCGCCATCTGGTCGTGCTCGCGTCGGTGTCCGACCCACTGGTCACGCAGATGGCAGGACTGCGAACCGATGCGGATGCGGTCTACGGCGCAGCCTCTGCCGAGCAGTCGATCGCTGACCGACGACGGGCCGAGGCTTCCTTGCGTCGGCACGGTGCCGAGGTGGTCGACGACTCGCCTGAGCAGCTCGCACCCGCTCTGGCCGACCTCTACCTGGGGCTCAAGGCGGCCGGCCGGCTGTGACCGGCGTCGTGCGGCTCGGCGGAGTGCTCGACCACGCCTGAGCCGCGAAACCGCTTGACCTCGGGCCTCAGTACTGGTCGGTTGGCCACGTGGACGACTACGAACCCATGACGAGCTTCGGCCGGGCCGCCGCCGCCATCTACGACGACACACCCAGGGGCGACGAGGCCGACACCGTCGACTTCCTTGAAGGACTGGCCAAAGGCGGTCCCGTGCTCGAACTGGCGATCGGCACCGGACGGATCGCGCTGCCGCTCGCGCAGCGAGGACTTCGCGTCGACGGCATCGACCTGTCCCCGGAGATGGTCGAGAAGCTTCGGGCCAAGCCCGGTGGGGACCAGATCCTCGTCACCATGGGCGACTTCGCGTCCGTCGACGTCGCGGGTACCTACTCCCTCGTCTTCGTCGTGTTCAACACGCTCTTCAATCTGCTGACGCAGGACGAGCAGGTGCGCTGCTTCGAGAACGTGGCCGCCCACCTCGCCGACGACGGCGTCTTCGTTGTCGAGGCGTTCGTCCCGGACTACCTGTTCCGGCTTCGCGACCACCAGTACGTCGACGCCGAGTCCGTCGGGGTCTCCGAGGTCTGGCTCGACGTCGGTCGCCATGACCCCGTGGCCCAACGGCTCGACGAGACCCATGTCGCGCTGACACCCGCTGGAGTGCGTCTCTACCCCATCGTGTGCCGCTACGCGTGGCCGAGCGAGCTGGACCTGATGGCCCGGTTCGCGGGACTTCGGCTGCGGGACCGCTGGGGAGGCTGGAACGGCGAGCCGTTCACCTCGAGCAGCTCGAGGCACGTCTCGGTCTACGGGCGGTAGTGCCGACCGAGTGCTCGACACCGACTGAGGTCTGGGCTCCCTGCTGCAAGCTCAGCCGGACATCGGGACGACTGAGCCGCCCTTGGCCTCGACGAGGTCACCGGTCTCACCCGCCTGCACGGCTCGACGGCCCAGCACCCCGATGTAGGTGAGGAAGGCGGCGAGAGCGAGCAAGCCGATCCCGACGCGAGCCCAGGTCGGCAGTCCCGACGGGGTGACGAAGGCCTCGATGACACCGGAGACCAACAAGACGACGACCAGCCCGACGGCGGCGGACATGGCTGCGCGCCCTTCCTGTCCGAAGGCGACCGCTCGAGTACGGTCGCGGCCGGGGTCGATGAGCGTCCATCCCAGGCGCAGCCCGACGCCGGCGGCGACGAAGACGGCCGTGAGCTCGAGCAGACCGTGAGGCAGGATCAGGCCGAAGAACAGGTCCAGCCGACCGTTGGCAGCCATGAACCCGCCGATGACACCGACGTTGGCCGCGTTCTGCCAGAGCACCCACAGCACAGGAAGTCCAAGCAACCCCCCGAGCGCGATCGACAGCGCTGCGACCCATGCGTTGTTGGTCCACACCTGCGCGGCGAAGGACCCCGCCGGCGCTGAGGAGTAGTAGTCCTCGAAGTCGCTGTTCACGAGCTGCTTGATGGCACTGGGCGCCGCCAGCGACGACTGCACGTCGGGGTGCGTCGCGACCCAGACGCCCAACGCCAGTGCGACCGCGATCGACCCGACGGCAGCGCCGAGGACCCACCACCGCGCCCGGTAGACCGTGGCCGGGAACGTGACCACGAAGAACCGCGCAAGATCGCTCGTGGCCACGGTGTGTGTCCCGGTCACCCGTGCGCGTGCCTTGGCCACCAATGTCGACAGGCGTGCGACCAGTGCGGGATCGGGCGCCTGCGCACGCACCGTCGACAGCTGGGTGGCCACCCGTTGGTAGCTGTCGATGAGCTCGTCGCACTCGGCACCGCCCAGCCTGCGCCGACGTACGAGGACGCCGAGCCGGTCCCACTCTGCTCGGTGCCGCACGACGAAGCTGTCCAGGTCCATCGTCGGGCACACTATCCGCCACGACCAACATCGAAGGGTGCCAGTGAGCAGCAACGCGGCAACGCCCCCTTCCGCCTACGGCGGTGGGCTGGTCACGGGCGACGCCGTCGTCGTCGAGCTGCGGCTCGCCAAGCTGCCCAGCCGCGCGTTTGCCTTCTTCATCGATGCGGCCATCCAGCTGGGGCTGTTCTTCGGCCTGGTCTTCCTGACCATCGCCGTGTCGGGTGCGATCGACTCGACCCTGCTCGGCGTGTTCGTCTTCGTGGGCATCGTCGCCATCGTCGTCGGGTACCCGGTCACCATGGAGTCCCTGACGCGCGGCCGGACCGTCGGGAAGCTCGCCCTCGGGCTGCGCGTCGTGCGCGACGACGGCGGAGCGGAACGCTTCCGACATGCTCTCGTCCGCGGACTGATGGGCGTGGTCGAGCTGTACCTGCTGAGCTTCATCGCCATTTTGACCAGTCTCGGGTCCGCCGAGGGCAAACGCGTGGGCGACTACCTCGCCGGCACTGTCGTCCTCCGCGAGCGGGCGCCGTCCGGTGGTCATCCGCTGCCCGAGATGGACCCACGCCTCGCCGGGTGGGCGGCCACCTTGGACCTCAGTCGGCTGCCCGACGACCTGGTGCTGTCGGCACGCCAGTTCCTCGGTCGCGCTGCCCAGCTGACACCGGCCGCCCGGAACGAGCTCGGCCGGGCCATCGCGCACGACGTCGCGCGCGTGGTGACGCCCGCACCTCCCCCGAAGCTTCCGCCCGAGCCGTACCTGCAGACCGTGCTCGCTGAGCGACGTCGCCGGTCGATGGACGCGATCCCCACCGCTCGCTCGACCCCCGCGCCGCCTTGGGCGACGGCTCCTTCGCCGGCGGTCGACGTCGACCCAGCAGCGGGATTCGCACCGCCGGACATCGCTCCACCCGCCTGACCTGGCGAGCGGGTCAGCGCGTGGACATGAACAGCTGAACCGCACCGATGACGTTCACGACCGCGTGCGCGGTCATCGACGCACCGAGTCCGCCGTACTGGCGGACGACCCCGAGCACGACGCCGCCGAGGGCCAGGGCAACCAGTCGGGACGGCTCGCCGTGGAAGGCACCGAACAACACCCCGGCCACCGCCGTGGCCACCCATGGGCTCCAGCCCCGCTTGACGATCGCGCCCCACAGGAGTCCCCTGAAGGCAAGCTCCTCGACGAAAGGTGCGCCGAAGGCGACCATCAGCAAGAACACGGCGAAAGCGACCGGGTAGCCGGAGATCTGCATCCCCAGGTCGGCCGCGGACGCCGAGATCTCGGCGTTGCTGAACCACTGGCTCACGGCCACCGCGACCACGATCACCACGAACGTGACCAACCCACCGGCCAGGCCCCAGACCAGCGTCCGGCGAGAGACGACGAAGCCGTAGGACCGGGTCCAGCCCGGCCCGCGCAGGTACGACGCAACCATCGGCACCCCGGCCAGCCACATCCACGGAAGCGCGACCGACACCACGACGATCCACGCACCCAGGGCTCCCAGGGGGGTGACGTCGACGGTGTCGCCCCCGGGCTGGGCCGACATCCACACGCCGAGCAGCACGAGCAGGAAGATCGGCAGCAGGGTCAGCGTCGCGGCGCCCAAGCCCCACCGTCCTTGAGGCGGACCCACGACCCTGGACCACCGTGACACCGCGGTGGTGGTGACCTCCGCGACGGGGCCCTCACTCATGGGCACGTCGGACGGTCACGTTGAAGACCGGGGTCCCCCCTGCGCTCATGATCGACAGCCACAGCGGCAGGTACATCTCCGTTGCCCTCGCACTGACGATGCCTCCGAGGTCGAGGACGTGCCCGGACTCCCAACCCAGCTGGACCAGCAGCTCGCGCACGACCTGCTTGGCCGACGCGTCGTCGCCGCACAGGAAGACGTCCGTGGCCGACTCCAGCTGCTGGGGGTCGACCATCACGGCCGCGGCGACGGTGTTGAGGGTCTTGACCACGCGGGCGGCCGGGAAGGCCCGCTGGATCTGCTCGCCCAGGCTGTCGGTGTTGCACACGGACAGGGACGGGGGGAACCCGTGGCTGAAGTCGAGAGGGTTGGCGATGTCGACGACCACCTTGCCCGCCAGGTTCTCGCGGCCTGCCGCCTCAAGCGCCAGAAGCGACGCCATGCCCGACGTGGCGTTGACGACAACCTCACCGAACCCGGCTGCATCGGCGAACGTCCCGTGGCTGGCTGGTTCACCGTGGCGCATGGCCCATACCGCTGCCGTCTCGTTGTCAGCCGTGCGGGACCCCATCCGCACCTCGTGGCCGACTCCGACCAGTGCTCCCGCGACGGTCGCGCCGACCGTGCCGGTGCCCAGTACCGCGCATCGCATCGGGCGGCTCAGTATCGGTACAGGTCGGACTTGTACGGCCCCTCGATGGGCACACCGAGGTACTCGGCCTGGTCCGGGGTGAGCTCGGTCAACCGGACTCCGAGCGCAGACAGGTGCAGCCGAGCCACGTGCTCGTCGAGGTGCTTGGGCAACGTGTACACGCCGACGGGGTACTCGGCGGTACGAGTGAAGAGCTCGATCTGCGCCAGCGTCTGGTTGGCGAACGAGTTCGACATCACGAACGACGGGTGGCCCGTGGCGTTGCCGAGGTTCAGCAGCCTGCCCTCGCTCAGCACGATGATCGCGTGACCGTCGGTGAACCGCCACAGGTCGACCTGGGGCTTGATGGGCTCGCGCACGACACCCGGCACTGCGGCAAGACCCGCGATGTCGATCTCGTTGTCGAAGTGCCCGATGTTGCCCACGATGGCCTGGTGCTTCATGCGGGCCATGTCCGCCGCGGTGATCACGTTCATGTTTCCGGTCGCGGTGATGAAGATGTCGGCTGTCTCGACCACGTCGTCGAGGCGGACCACCTGGTAGCCGTCCATCGCGGCCTGCAGAGCACAGATCGGGTCGATCTCGGTGATCACGACCCTCGCGCCCTGGCCCCGGAGCGACTCGGCCGACCCCTTGCCGACGTCGCCGTAGCCGAACACCACCGCGGTCTTCCCGCCGATCAGCGTGTCCGTGGCGCGGTTGATGCCGTCGACGAGGGAGTGCCGACACCCGTACTTGTTGTCGAACTTGCTCTTGGTGACCGAGTCGTTGACGTTGATCGCCGGGAACAGCAGATCGCCGCGCTCGAGCATCTGGTACAGCCGGTGGACGCCGGTCGTGGTCTCCTCAGTCACGCCCTTGACCGACGCCGCGATGTCGGTCCACTTGCGAGGCTGCTCGGCCAGGGTGCGCTGGAGCAGCTCGAGGACGACGGCGAACTCCTCGGTGTCAGCGGTAGAGGGGTCGGGGACCGCCCCGGCCTTCTCGAACTGGACTCCGTTGTGCACGAGCAGCGTGGCGTCTCCGCCGTCGTCGAGGATCATGTTGGGGCCCTCGCCGTCGGGCCAGGTCAGCGCCTGGTCGGTGCACGACCAGTACTCGGCGAGGGTCTCGCCCTTCCAGGCGTAGACCGGCACGCCGCGCGGCTGGTCGACCGAACCGGTCGGACCGACCGCGACGGCGGCAGCGGCGTCGTCCTGGGTCGAGAAGATGTTGCAGCTGGCCCAGCGCACCTGGGCACCGAGTGCGACCAGGGTCTCGATCAGGACCGCCGTCTGAGTGGTCATGTGCAGCGACCCGGTGATCCGCGCACCCGCCAACGGCTGGGCGGCGGCGTACTCGGCCCGAATCGCCATCAAACCGGGCATCTCGTGCTCGGCGAGCTGGATCTGCATGCGCCCGTAGGGCGCGGTGCTCAGGTCAGCGACGGCGAAGTCGACGCCCGAACGCAGCACGGGACGGGGGGAATCGTTGGTCATGAAGGCTCCTGGTCGGCGGTCGCACCAGGGTACCCGTCACGGCCCGGTCGGGCTCCCCAGTCGAGGTCCGGGTCGAGGTCCCTGTCGAGGTCGGGCTCGAGGTAGATGACCCGGGCCACAGGGACGACGGCGCGAACCCGAGCCTCGGCCGCATCGATCGCAGCGGCGATCTCGGCCCCCGTGCGCGCCTGGGTCACCGCGACCTTGGCCGCGACGAGCAGCTCGTCTGGACCCAGGTACAGCGTCTTCATGTGGATGACCCGTCCCAGCCCGTCACCAGAAAGGGCCGCCTCGATCGCGGCGACGTCGGCCGGGCTGGCCCCCTCGCCCAGCAACAGCGACTTGGTCTCGATGCCGAGCACGACGGCCACCACGACGAGCAGCACACCGATCAGGATGGTGCCCACACCGTCCCAGACTCCGTCCCCGGTCACGACTGCTGTGCCGACACCGAACAGGGCCAGCACGAGGCCGACCAGCGCCGCGGTGTCCTCGAGCAGCACGACCGGAAGCTCGGGGGCCTTGGCGCGGCGGACGAACTGCACCCAGCCCAGGTCGCGCGGCCGGACCTTGTTGGACTCTGCGACGGCCGTACGCAACGAAAGACCCTCCAGCACGATCGCGACCAGGAGGACCGTGATGGGCAGCCACGCGTCGCGGATGGGTTCGGGGTGCTGGATCTTGTGGATCCCCTCGTACACCGAGAACAACCCGCCGACGCTGAACAGCACGATGGAGACGATGAACGCGTAGACGTAGCGCTCGCGTCCGTAGCCGAACGGGTGCTCTTCGGTAGCCGCACGCCGGGCTCGACGGCCTCCGACGATCAGCAGGACCTGGTTGCCGGAGTCGGCCAGTGAGTGGATGGACTCCGCGAGCATGGACGACGAGCCACTCACCAGGAACGCGACGAACTTGGTGACCGCGATGCCCAGGTTGGCCAGCAGCGCGGCAACGATCGCGCGAGTCCCGCCTTCAGCGCTCATGAGCCCGTCGTCCCCGGATCAGCGGTTGTGCTCGGACAGGCGCGCCTTCAGCGCCTCGATCGGAGCGATCGGCGTCGGGTCGAGGTGCTGGAGCAGGCCCAGGTACACGCTGGCGAAGTCGCCGACTGCGACCAGGCTGGCCATGCGCTGAAGCGGATGCTTGCCGACCGCCACCACCGAGCTGACGGGGACGCCGTCGGCCTGAGCCAGTGCCTCGGCGGCAACCGCCGACGTGGACACGTTCGGGTGCTCGACGGTGTCACGCAGCAGGACCAGACGCAGCGGCGACGCCGCCGAAGGCCCGACCCAGCGCCCATCGAACGTGACCACCTGGTTGTGCAGGGCCTCGGGCAGCACCCCGTTGACCGCGGGGTACTTGGCGTTCTCCGCGAGCTGGCACAGCAGTCGGTAGGCGGCGATGCCGGCGAGGTCGCTGCTCCCCCAGATCAGGGGCAGGGTTCCAGCGAGCTCGACAGCCAGCTGCTTGGCGGGGTTGTCCGCCAGTGGCACCGTCGGCGCGCAGCGCAGCGCCACGTCGTCGAGCAGGTCGGCGACGGCAGCCAGCTCGGCCGAGGGTGCGTCGACGATGCCGACCGCATCGGCGGCCACGAGGAGTGGGACCGACAACGCCCACAGGTTCGCCCTCGGCGGGCGCCCGGAGGGCACCGGCACCCAGGGCACCGCGGCCGCCTGCGCCTGCTCGACCAAGGGCGAACCTGCGGCTGCGACGACGATCATCCGGGAGCCGCGCGCCAGGGCCTCGGCCGCGCAGGCCGCAGTCTCCGCGGTACGCCCGGAGCTGGACACAGCGATCACGAGGTCGTCGGGACCGACCCACCCGGGCAGCGTCCAGCCCCTGATCCGCTCGACGGGAACCGGGCACTCCGGACCAGCCGCGGCCTGGAGCACGTGCCCGGCGATTCCCGAGCCCCCCATCCCGGCCACGATCACCGCACGCGGTCGCCCCGCCACGCGGACGGCGTCCAGACCCATCGCGTCGCACGTGGCCAGGGCCTGCCGGACCTGTGGCCCGGCGCTGGCCACGTTGCCCAGCATGTCGCTGGGGTCGCCCGCACGCAGAGCCTCGGGGTCGTCCACCAGGCTCAGGTCCGTGGTGGGCGTCACGCGGGGCTCGCGGGGCCGTCGAGGGCCTCGTCGACGAGCATCACGGGGATGCCGTCGCGAACCGGGTACCGACGCCCGCAGGTGCCGCACACCAGGAAGGCGACGTCGGCGACGCTCGGCTGCGGCGTCACCGCTGCGATGCACACCGGGCAGGCCAGCACGTCGAGGAGCGCTGGGTCGAGGGGCGCCATCAACGGCCTCCTCGGACCAAGGCGAGAACCTCGTCGCGCACGTTCTGCATGGTGGGCTCGTCGGCGGCCTCGACGTTGAGACGCAGCAACGGCTCGGTGTTGCTCGCGCGCAGGTTGAACCACCAGTCCGGCGCATCGACGGTGAGCCCGTCGAGGTCGTCGAACGTGACCCCTGGGCGGCCGGAGAACTCCGCTCGCACCCGACGGGTGGCCTCGGCCTGGTCGTCGACGGTCGAGTTCACCTCACCGCTCGCGGCATAGCGGTCGTACTCGGACAACAGGTCTGACAGCGGACCTGGCTGCTCGCCAAGGGCTGCCAACACGTGCAGCGCGGCCAACATGCCGGAGTCCGCACGCCAGAAGTCGCGGAAGTAGAAGTGCCCGGAGTGCTCACCCCCGAAGACCGCACCGGTCTGTGCCATGACCTCCTTGATGAAGGAGTGCCCGACTCTCGTGCGCACCGGCGTCCCGCCATGCTCACGCACGACCTCAGGGACGGCGCGCGACGTGATCAGGTTGTGGATCACCGACGACCCGGGCTCGCGCTTGAGCTCTCGGGCCGCGATCAACGCGGTGAGCACGCTCGGCGAGACGATCTGCCCACGCTCGTCGACGACGAAGCACCGGTCGGCATCGCCGTCGAAGGCCAGGCCGACGTCGGCCTGCTGCTCGCGTACGGCCCGCTGCAGGTCGCGCAGGTTGGCGGGGTCGATCGGGTTGGCCTCGTGGTGGGGAAACGTCCCGTCGAGCTCGAAGTACAACGGCACGACGCTCAGCACCGGGTCGTTGAGAACGGCCGGGACCGTGAGCCCGGCCATCCCGTTGCCGGCGTCGACCACGACGCACAGGGGTCGACCAGCGGAGACGTCGACAAGGCTCCGCAGGTACTGGCCGTACTCGTCGAGAAGGTCGCGGTGCTCGATCGTGCCGGGGGCCCCCGTGAAGCCCGTCGACCGCCCAGCCGCCACCAGGTCGGCGATGTCACCCAACCCGGAGTCCTCACCCACGGGTGCGGCACCGGCCCGGCACAGCTTGATCCCGTTGTACTGCGCGGGGTTGTGGCTCGCGGTGAACATCGCGCCCGGAAGGCCGAGCCGTCCTGATGCGAAGTACAGCTCGTCGGTGCTGGCCAGCCCGATGATCGTGACGTCGACCCCGCGCGACGCGGCGCCCTGGGCGAACGCCTCGGCGAGCTCTGGCGACGACGGGCGCATGTCGTACCCGACGACGACCCCTGGCACCGGACCTTCGGAGGCGAGCACCTGGACGAAGGCAGCGCCCACGGCCCGCGCCAGCGTCGGGTTGATCTGCTCGGGCACGAGGCCCCGGATGTCGTACGCCTTGAACACCGCCGAGCGGGGATGACCGGTCACGGGCGCTGAGCCTAACGAGAGCGCCGCTCGATCGACGAACGCGGACCGGGGGACGCCGGGGTGCTCAGCGAGGCTTGCGGGTCTTGTCCAAGACGGTGTCGACCGCAAGGGCGCCGGAGTCGCCGAGCCAGGTGCGGTGCTCGCATCGGTGGCACGACACGAACTCCACGGGGGTGCCGTCAGTCAAGGTCATCGCCAGGTGGGTCACTCGCTCGCTGCCGCAGGCCTCGCAGGTCAGCGGCCCGCGCGACCCCCGCTGGGTCAAGGAACCGAGTGGAAGGTCGACCGGGGCTGCTGCGGAGCGGGCCATGAGGGGAGCCTTTCGGTGGACACGAGGCACGAGTGGGGGGCAACCCTCACTCTTTCGGCGTAACGCCGTCCGGGCTTGAATACCGGGAGGTTCTCCATAAAAGCCCCAAAACGGACAGGCGGGTGCTCGTTACTCCTCGGTCAGCGCCGGCAGTACCCGTAGGTGCCCCCGGCGGCCCTGCTCCGGGGGCAGCGCCACGGAGCCGGCCGGCTGCAGGACCGGTCGAGCAGCCTCCCGCACGGCGTCGGCCAGCGCCTCGAGGTCGTCACTGGAGGGCCCCAGGGCGTCCGGGTCGGGGGCCAGGCGCAGGATCTCCCAGCCGCGCGGAGCGGTCAGCCGGTCGCCGTGGACCTCGCACAGGTCGTAGCAGTGCGGCTCGGCGTAGGTCGCCAGGGGTCCGAGCACCGCGGTCGAGTCGGCGTAGACGTAGGTCAGCGTCGCCACCGCCTGGCGGTTGCAGGCTGTCCGGGAACAGCGCCTCATCGGGCTCACCCGCCGGACGCTACCGGCGCCCGACCCCGGGGCGCCGGATTGCCGAGCCGACTGCGCCCGTGTCGCGGTGCCCGGGCCTGGCCGGTCGGCACTCCCGCCACCAGCCCCCACCGTGCCTCTGCGAAACTTCAGTCACCCGATGCGCCGACAGGAGCGACGACCTTGCCCACGTGGCCCGTTCTCCAGCGCCTGGGCCCCGCCACATCCCGGCTGAGGGCGATGCTGCCGCAGCGGGCCGACCTCGACGCCGCCCGACGGCGCCCGGGTCGCGACGTCATCGCCGGCGTCACCGTCGCCGTCGTGGCTCTTCCGCTGGCTCTGGCGTTCGGGATCACCTCGGGCCTGGGCGCGGCTGCCGGTCTGGTGACCGCGGTCGTGGCCGGGGTGCTCGCCGCCGTGTTCGGCGGAAGCAACCTCCAGGTCAGCGGCCCCACCGGGGCGATGACCGTCGTCCTGGTGCCGATCGTCGCCGCCCACGGGTCGAGCGGAGTGCTGGTCGTGGGGCTGCTCGCCGGAGGGATCCTGGTTGGGCTGGCCGTGGCAGGGGCCGGTCGCTACATGCGCTTCATCCCGTTGCCAGTCGTCGAAGGGTTCACCGTCGGCATCGCGTTGATCATCGCGCTGCAGCAGGTCCCCGCGGCGCTGGGCGTCGAGGCGTCCGCCGACGGGGTGTTGGCGGCCGCAGTCTCGGCCGTGGTCGAGTGGTGCCAGAACCCCACCTGGCAGGCGCCGGTGATCGCCGGCTCGGTGGTGGCCGTGATGCTTCTCGCCGCCTGGCTGCGACCGGGGATCCCGCTGTCCCTACCGGCCGTCATCGTCGCCACGGCTGTCGCCGCTGCCGCGTCCTGGTCGGTATCGACGGTCGGGGCGATCCCCTCGGGGCTGTCCGCACCGTCGCTACCCCAGGTCGACGTCGGGAGCCTGGGGGACCTGCTGCTCCCGGCGGCCGCGGTTGCTGCGTTGGCCGCGCTCGAGAGCCTGATGTCGGCCACCGTGGCCGATGCGATGAGCGTGGGTGAGCGGCACGACTCCGACCGGGAGCTCTTCGGGCAGGGCGTAGCCAACCTCGTCGTCCCGTTGTTCGGTGGGATCCCCGCGACCGCAGCGATCGCCCGCACTGCAGTCAACGTCCGGTCCGGTGCGCGGTCTCGGCTCGCCGCCATCACCCAGTCGCTGGTCCTTCTGCTCGTCGTCCTCGTCGCCTCTCGTGCCGTCTCGGCGATCCCGCTCGCGGCGCTCGCGGGCGTCCTGATCGCGACGGCGATCCAGATGATCGAGGTGTCCAGCCTCGGCGCGCTGCTGCGGTCGACGCGCGGCGACGCCGTGGTCCTCGTCATCACGGCCGTGGCCACGCTGCTGCTGAACCTCGTGACGGCTGTGATCCTGGGGCTCGTCGTGGCCGGGATGTTCGCCCTGCAGCAAGTCGCGGCGACGGCCCGGCTCGACGAGATCCCACTCGACACCGGTGACCACGACGACGAGCAGCACGCCCTCCTCGACGAGCACATCGTGGCCTACCGGCTTGACGGTCCGTTGTTCTTCGGTGCGGCGCACACCTTCCTGCTCGAGCTCTCGGAGGTCTCGGTGGTGCGTGCCGTCGTCCTTCGCATGTCCCACCTGGCCGCACTGGACGCAACCGGCGCCTCGGTCCTCGCCGACACGATCCACCGACTCGAGGGCCGCGGCATCACGGTGCTGCTGTCCGGAGTCCGCGACGAGCATCGACGCGTGCTGGAGCAGCTTGGTGTCTACGACGTCCTCGCGCACGAACGGCACGTTTTCGACAGCACCCCCGCGGCGATCGAGCACGCGCGCGCGCATGCGGGGCGCCTAGGCTTGCCTCATGACTAGCGGAGGCTTCGTCCGTCGCCGCGACCGGCACGGCCGCGGTCTGCGCGGACCGCTGGCTCCGCCGGGGGTCCCGATCAGCATCAGTCGGTCGACAGGGTTCGACGAGCTCGTGCTCGACAGCGTCGAGAGGGTCGAACAGGCGTTGGCCCCACGACTCGCGACCGTCGACGTCGTCGTGCACAACGTGCCTCCGGTCGACGTGATCACCCTCGCCGGCGGACCCGTGCCCCTCGGCCACGCCGTGCCCGCCACCGACGAGCACCCACCGCGCATCGTCGTGTACCGACGGCCCATCGAGCTGCGTGCCGGCACCAACGTCGCGTCACTCGTGTACGAGGTCGTGCTCGAACAGGCGGCAGCCCTCCTCGGGATTTCCCCCGACGAGATCGACCCTCGCTACGAGCCGTAGCCGGGCATTCCCGACGTCAGCTCCGGGATCGCTGGGCGCACCAGCGCCGTCAGCCGGGCCGCTCTCAACGGGAGGGCCGAGACCAGGGGCCCGCGCGAACCCTCCTCGTCAAGGAAACGCACGCCGACGACCGGGCCCGACCCGGGTGCCGGGGTCACGACCAACCCGTAGCGACGCATGCCTTGGGGCGGCTTGATCGTCACCACTTTGGTGGTGCCGGCGTCGATGGTCACCACCGTGCGACGCGATGTCGTGGCGTTGAACGCCGAGACGGCGACCGTGGCCGACTCCTCGGGCGCGGTCAGGACCAGCCGGGTCTGCAGGTCGGTCGTCGTCTCGTTGTCGGGCACCACTGCTGCGTCGGACAGCGGCGCCGCCGCGGACAGGAACAGGACGTCTCCGTAGTAGCTGGGTCGCTTCAGCAGCACCCGCGCTCCGGCCGTCACCGGGACGTCGGACTGCAGCGACAGGGAGGCCGCCTGCCCCCGCAGCGATCCGGTCAGGTCGAAGGACTTCACCGTGCCGGCCGGCACCTCGAGCACGTCGTGACCCGAGGGTGAGAACTCGCCGTCACTTGTAGTGAGGGCCAGCTTCACGACGGCGTCGGCCTCGCCGGGGTTCGCGACGTCGAGGACGACTTTGGACTCGCGACCCTGGGCCACCGGAGGGACGCCGGGAACGATCTGGTGGGTGTCCGGCGGGACGGCGCTGGGGATCCAGTCGGTGCCACGCGGCTGCAACCCGTCGACGTCGGTCTCGGTGAGCGCAGCGGACAACCGACCGCTCGTGACCTTCACGTGCACCGCAAGGACGGCCTCACCCGGCGCCACCTGGTCCAGACGCAGCTCGGTCCGGCTGCGGGGCTTGACCTGGATGCCGCGGGCGGCCGGAGCGTCGACAGGTCCACGTGTTCCGTACAGGTCGACGTCGACCGAGGCCGTGGCGTCCTCGGGGTTGGTCAGCACCAGGGTGGCTCGCTGTCCGACACCCGACGCCGCCCCGACGAACCAGAAGTCGGCACCGGTCGGCAGGCAGGAGGTCGAGGCGATGCCGCGACCGGCGCCGTCGACCGTGCGCTCGGTCTGCGTGACCGAGAAGCCGGGTGCCAACGCGCCGGCCCCACGCCCTACCACCGAGTCGCGCTCACCGCTTCGTCCGACGTAACGACCCCGCTCTCCCGGCTGGGTCAGCCGGATCAGCACCAAGCTGTCGGCCGGGTTCTTGGTGAGCGTGCGGACCGCTGCGTTCGCATTCTCGGTCGGGGACGACGCTGTCGGGGTGGACTTGCCGAGCGGCGGAGTCGCGGCCGCCACCGTCGACTCGGTGTACCCCTCGCGCGACCGAAGTCCCGGACAGGCCACGGTGGTCTCGATCACCGGAGCTGTCGCGACGACGGCGGGCGCCAACGTGCGCGCGTCGGTGGTGGCCAGGGTTGAGCCCACCCCGACGGCCGCTGCTACGGCGATCACCGCGGCCACGAGCCCGACCTGACGAGCGGCGCTCACGGGCCCTCCTCGCCTTCCAGGGCGTCGTCGCGGCGACGCGCTGGCACGGCCACCACGACAGCGACCCCCACGACCACGAGCTGCAGGAGCAGCCAACGTCTCCGCGGGCTGGAGTCGTAGGTGATGGTGACCGTTCCCGAGGCAGTTGGGGCCTCGAACGTCTGGGCCCAGCCTTGGCCCACACCTTTGGTGAGCGCGCCCGAACCGTCAGCAGGCACGGCCCGCCATCCGGAGTCCGCGTTCTCGGCCAGCCACAGCGTCCGACCGGGGTCGCCCGGAGGCAGGGTCGGCGAGGCCGAGACCGAGCCGCTGGGCAGGACCGTCACACCCTCGGAACCGGGAGCCGTGCTCTGGCCCGGCGTGAGCAGGAGGAGCCGACCGGCCGCAACCTCGATCCGCCACAAGCCTGCGTCGCCGGGGTTGGCCACCCGGACCAGTCCCGGAACGGAGTCCAGGGTGCTCTGGAGGTCGAGGTCGCCGGGCGCCGCCAGCATCACGTACTTGACCGCGTAGCGCGTCAGGTCCGTGACCGACGTCCCACCTCGACCACTAGCGAGCTCGCTGACCACGGCGTCCAGCTCGCGCATCGTCGCCGCGTCGGGCGCGGTCTCGACGTCGCCCAGCTGAGGTCCGTGGTCTCTGAGCAGTGAGTACTGCAGACGCTCCCCGCGCAGCTGCAGCACCAGAGTGCGTACGTGCTCGGGTTGGTCGGATGCCGCGGCGACGAACGCGGGAAGGACCGAGGCGTCACCACGGTCCAGCGGACCTGCGGCCCCGCGCGCCACCCACCACGTGCCCCACCCGACCGGCGCGAGCAGGGCCAGCACCGCGACCACGACCACGGTGGGCTGGCGCCATCCGAACCGCTCGTCGGACAGTCGACGGCGGGTCTGGCGTGCTGCCACAGCTGCGGCGAGGATGACGCCCGCGCTCGCGACGACGAGGGCCGGACCCGGCCAGGGTGGTACCGGTACTGCGCTGCTCGGCGGCGTCACGACGACCGACGCCAGAACCACCGCCGCGAGCAGGGACACCCCGGCCACGACCAGTCCGGCCCGGACCAGAGGGACCGAGGCCCGAAGCAGGGCGGCCAACCCGGCCACGACCAGACCGACACCGAGCACCCACGGTGCTGACCCCGGCCCCCCGGGTACCAGCAGCAGCACCTGCCAGGCCGGTGAGGCCGCCGACTCGGTGACCGGCAGGCCGAACTCCATGAGCCAAAGACTCGGGTGCCCCAGCAGGTACATGCTCCACGGCAACAACGTGGCCAGCGGCATGACGACCACGACGAACAGGTGCACCCTGGTGCGGCGACGACCGCCGGGCTCCGGGGTGTCGGCGGGGACTCGCGGCACGAAAGCGGCGAGCACGGCCAGTGGAAGGCTGATGAGCCACACGACCGGCGCGAACGCCGTCATCACCGACAGCAGCAGTCCGGCGGTCGCCACGGCAGCCAGCGATCCCGGTCGTTCCGCCGAGCCGAGCACGCGGCTGATCGCCACCGCGAACAGCGGCAGCACCACAGCCACCACGACGGTGCCGACCCGTCCTTGCGCCACAGCCGCGAGCAGCGCGGGGTTCAGCGCGTAGGCGACTGCGACCCACAGCCGCAGGGGGCGGGACAGGCCGAGCCGGCCGGCCAGACCGTAGGCGAGCCCACCGCACAGCGGAACGGCCAGAGCCAGAACAGACGCGACCGCCAGCCCGAGGTTGCCGAGGACCAGGGCCCCCAGCCCCGCCGTCAGGGCCAACGAGGGAGCCGCGGGAACCGGACTCCCCGTCGCCACCGGGTGCCAGCCCTGGGTGTAGGTCTGCCAGAGGTCGCTCGCCCCCGAGGGGGCCGGCAGCAAGGCGCCGCCGAACAACGAGCCCCCGGCGTACAGCCCACGCCAGGCCGCCAGCGCGACGACCGTCAGGGCCACCGTCAGGAGCACCCCTCGCCGGGTCAGCGCCGCTGCGACCACACCCCGAGACGTCGTGCCCATCGACTCCGTGTCGTCGTCGCTCGGGCCGCTCTCGAGGATGCCGCTGGGCTCGGTGTCCGCCGAGGCGCGCGCCGCGAGCAACCCGCCGAAGACCTCCAAGGTCTGCCGGACCTGGGCGCCCGGCCGGGGGAACAGGGGACGCAGGGCGCGACCAGGAACGGTCCGGGCCGCGCGCCGGAACCGCCGGGCGGCGAAGATCCGGTCCGGGCGCAGCAGGACGTGCCCCATCGCCCGGAACTCGTCGGCGGACTGTCCGGGAGCCTTGGCCACGAGCAGCCCGACCCCGCGCACGACGCAGCCGACGAGCAGGCGCAGCCACCGGAGCAGCCACGACCAGCGCCCGGCGTTGGCCAGCACGACCGTGAGCGCGCTGATCCGGTCGGCCCGGTGGACCCGTCCGCCCTCGACGGCCAGGTCCCGATGACCGCGTGCCATCGCCTCTGCGTGGTGCACGACGGAATCGGTGACCACGATGACGCGGTGCCCCGCGAGGTTGGCCCGCCACCCGAGGTCGAGGTCGTCGCGGAAGAAGAGCAGCCGCGGGTCGAGGCCTCCCACGTCGTCCCAGACCGACGTCCTGACGAGCAGCCCCGCGCTCCCGACCGCCAGCACGTCACGCTGTCCGTCGTGCTGGCCCTGGTCCTGCTCTCGCTTCTCCAGGCCGACGTCTCGACGGCCGGACCCGCTGACGCTGACCCCGACCTCGAGCAGCCGACGCGGATCGTCCCATCCGAGCACCTTCGGTCCGAGGACCCCCGCGGACGGGCTGTGCGCGGCCGCCTGGGTCAGCGCGGCCAGCGCGTCCGGCTCCGGGGCGACGTCGTCGTGCAGCACCCAGATGAGGTCGGGGGCAGCTCCCGATGCGGCCAGTCTCGCCCGCCCCGCCGCCACCCCAGCGACCACGGCGGCCCCGAAGCCGGTGTCGCGGTCCAACACCTCGACCTGGGAGACAGCCGACGACCCGGCCAGCGCGGTGGACGTGGCGTCGGTCGACCCCGTGTCCACGGCGACGAGCAGGTCGGGCCGTCGGCTCAGACGTTCGAGCGCAGCGAGGCTGCGCGGCAGCCAGCGCATTCCGTCATGGCAGACAAGGACCGCGAGCACCACGAGGTGCCGGTCCGCAGCAGGCGCGTCGGCGGGACGCGCAGGTTCAGGTGAGGTCATGAAGGAGTGGGGCCGGTGCGTGCGACCAGCCGACGCCCACCCTAAGGGACGTCTGGAAAGCTACCGACTACTACCGACTGCTACCGACTGCTGCCGACTGCTACACAGCCTGCTTCTTCAGCCGGCGCCGCTCGCGCTCGGACAGGCCACCCCAGATGCCGAACCGTTCGTCGTGCCCCAGTGCGTACTCGAGGCAGTCGACCCGCACCTCGCACGTCAGGCACACCTTCTTGGCCTCCCGGGTGCTGCCGCCCTTCTCCGGGAAGAAGGCCTCCGGGTCGGTCTGGGCGCACAGGGCGCGCTCCTGCCATCCGAGCTCGTCGTCCTCGCCCAACGCCAGCGGGAAGATCACCTCGCCCACGCGTTCCTCCTCGACCCAAGTCTGGTGCTCCGTGCCCGACCGAACCGGCCGGAAACCGGGTCCCACGAGGGGTCCGGCAAACGACATGCGTGAAATTACACGCGCGTCGGTCCCCCCGCGTCAAGCGGCAGTTTGGTAACCGTGGCCCTGGGGCCGACCCGCGACGGCGCCCTCAGGGGCCGGTCCTGGGTGGCGACCGGCCCGTAGACGGTGCTGCGCTCGCGGGTCGGTCGCCCGATCTCGGCGGCGATCGCGACCAGCTCGGGCACCGACTTGGCCGAGCCGTGCTCGGAGCCGGCCATGCGCGAGATCGTCTCCTCCATCAGCGTTCCACCCAGGTCGTCGACCCCGGCCCGCAGCATCGCCTGCGTGCCTGCGACGCCGAGCTTCACCCACGACGTCTGGACGTGGTCGACGCGGTCGTGGAGCAGCAGCCGCGCCAGGGCGTGCACCACGAGGTTCTCCCGCGCGGTCGGCCCGGGACGCGCGACCCCGGCGAGGAACACCGGCGCGTTGCGGTGGACGAACGGCAGTGGCACGAACTCGGTGAAGCCGGCGACACCGTGGTCCGCCGCCTGGTCCTGCACCTGGGCGAGAACCCGGAAGTGGTGCAACCAGTGGCGCGGCTCGTCGACGTGGCCATACATCATCGTCGCGCTGCTGCGCAGTCCCAGCCGGTGCGCCGTGGTGACGACCTCGACCCAGCTGGCCGCCGGGAGCTTGCCCTTCGTGAGAACCCAGCGGACGTCGTCGTCGAGGATCTCCGCGGCCGTGCCGGGGATGGTGTCCAGGCCAGCCTCGCGCAGCGAGAGCAGGAACTCCTCGATCGACAGTCCGGTGCGCGCAGCGCCGTTGACCACCTCCATCGGGCTGAAGGCGTGGACATGCAGCGACGGCACCCGTGCCTTCACGGCACGCACGAGGTCGGCGTAGGCGGTCCCGGGAAGCTGGGGGTCGATGCCTCCCTGCATGCACACCTCGGAGGCGCCGAGCAGCCAGGCCTCCTCCGCACGGTCCGCGACCTCGTCGAGCGAGAGCGTGAACGCGTCGGCGTCGGTGCGCCGCTGGGCGAAGGCGCAGAACCGGCAGCCGGTGTAGCAGACGTTGGTGAAGTTGATGTTTCGGTTCACGACGTAAGTGACGGTGTCGCCCACCGTGTCCCGCCGTCGCTCGTCGGCCAGTCGGGCCACGAGGGCGAGGTCGTCGCCTTCGGCATGCAGCAGAGCCAGGGCCAACGACTCGAACTCGGGCAGGAGCAGGCTGGCCGGGTCGGACTCCGCGCGGGCCAGGGCGTCGAGCATTCGACCGTCGAGCCGGCTGACGCCGGAGGCGGGTGGGGTACCGGCCAGGCCGACCGTCTGCTCGCGCACCGACGCCCAGTCGCCGTAAACGGCGTCGAAGTCGCTGCGGCGGTCGGCGGACCGCCCCTCGGTGTCGACCAGGTCGTTCAACCGGGTACGGCCGCTGCTGACCCAGGAGGTGTCCGGCTCCTGCCACGGACGACCGACCGGACGACTGCCTTCGACGGCCAGCCCTGAGGTTCGGTCGGCCAGAGCGACCACGTGGGGCAGCACGCGGGGGTCGAGCCACGGCTCGACGGCCTGGACGTAGGACGGGTGGACCGTGAGCCGCTCACGCAAGGTGAACCCGGCGGCGGCGGACAACGTCGCGAGCGACTCGACCTGGGGCCACGGCCGCTCGGGGTTGACGTGGTCCGGGGTGAGCGGGCTGACCCCGCCCCAGTCGTCCGCCCCAGCCGCCAGAAGCTGCGCGAGAGTCTCCGGCTCGCTCAGGTTCGGCGGCACCTGAAGGCGCATCGTCGTACCCAGCACGACCCGGGCCACCGCAACTGTGGCGAGGTAGGTCTCGTGGTCGAGGTCCGACGCCGACCGCATCGCCGTGTCCGGCTTGGCCCGGAAGTTCTGGACGATGACCTCCTGGACGTGCCCGTACCGTCGCGCCACCGAGCGCAGCGCGAGCAGCGACTCCGCCCGGTCTCGGACAGTCTCGCCGATCCCCACCAACAGCCCGGTGGTGAACGGGATCGCCAGCCGGCCGGCGTCCTCGATGACCCGAAGACGGACCGCTGGGTCCTTGTCGGGTGAGCCGTGGTGCGGCTGCCCCGGCTCGAGCAGCCGCGTGCTCGTCGTCTCGAGCATGAGCCCCATGGACGGCGCCACGGGTTTCAGCCGCTGGAGGTCGTCCCAACCCATGACGCCGGGGTTGAGGTGGGGCAGCAGGCCGGTCTCCTCCAGGACGAGCACAGCCATCGCGCGCAGGTACGCGAGCGTCGAGTCGTAGCCGTTCTCGTCGAGCCAGGCTCGCGCCTGCGGCCACCGGTCCTCCGGTCGGTCGCCCAGGGTGAACAGCGCCTCCTTGCACTCCAGCGCCGCGCCATCGTGCGCGATCTGCAGCACCTCGTCCGGGCCGAGGAACGGCGCCGCGAGCTTGCCGGGCACGGTCGCGAACGTGCAGTAGTGACAGCGGTCGCGGCACAGTCGGGTGAGAGGCACGAACACCTTGCGCGAGTAGGTGACGACCCCCGGGCGACCGGCGTCGCTCAGGCCCTGGTCGCGCATCCGCGCGGCTACCTCCATCAGCTCGGCCAGCGGCGCGCCCCTCGCGTTGAGCAGGGTCGCGACCTCGTCGACGTCCAGGGTCTTGCCCGCCCTGGCCCGTGCAAGGGCTCTGGCCATCCCTGCGACCGACCCGTGGGCGGACCCGTGCGCCGAACCACTACCTGGGCTCATGCCGAGCCTGCCCAGGCGATCGTGACCACGTCACGGTCCTCGATCGGAGGGTGGTCGCGCAGAGCGCGCTCGACGTCCGGCCTTCGGTCCTCGGTCAGGCACAGCCGCGCCGTGACCAGTGCCACCCGTTCGTCCAGCGGCGTGGCGTCCGGGTCGAATCGATGCCACCGGTACACCACGAGGTCATGCACCCCGAGAAAGCGCAGCGCTGCCACGAGGTCGTCACTCGTCGGGACCGTCGGCCGGTCGACTCCCCAGAACTGCTTCCACAACGGGTTGGACCACGTCATCGGGTGCACGGGAGGCACCTCCACCACGACGCGTTCCCGTGCCCGGTCTGTCAGCGCCCGGACGAAGGGCTCGAGCTGAGCCACGTTGTACATGACGTGGTGCACGACGACGACGTCATGGACGGCAACCGACTCCGCGACATCGGGCCACGTGCCGACGACGGTCTCGGCAGGAACCGATAGCGCGTACGCCCGCTCGCGAAACGCCTCCAGCATCGCTTCGCTGGTATCGACCCCGGTCAGTCGTCCGGCGCGACCGGCCAGGGGCAGCGACGCCGCACCCGCTCCGGCACCGACGTCGAGCACCGACCCTCCCAGGGGCAGCGCGGACGCCGCACGCTCGTAGGACCAGCCTCGGGGGTTCGCCACGGCGGCATCTGCACGTCCGGCGAACCGACCGACGGGGAGCTGCCAGGGCGAGGCGGGCGCCTGGTCCAGGATCTCCTGCGGGATCGCCCACGTGGCCAGAGCCTGGCTCCACCGGTCCAGCGGCGTCGGCTGCGCTCGGGTCATGGCCGAAGCCTCGCACGTCCGCGAGCGGCCGTCCCCTGGGAGGATGTCCGCCATGCGTATCACTGCCCTGGCCGGGGGAATCGGCGGTGCCCGGTTCCTGCGCGGGCTCCTCGCCCACTTGTCCGATCGCGACGGGACTAGCGACGGGACTAGCGACGGGACTAGCGACGAGACCGTCGACGTCACCGTGGTCGGCAACACTGCCGACGACATCACCTTGTTCGGTCTGCGGGTGAGCCCCGACCTGGACACAGTGATGTACACCCTCGGCGGAGGGATCCACGAGGAGCAGGGCTGGGGCCGGGCCGACGAGACGTTCGCCGTGGGCAGCGAGCTGCGCGCCTACGACGTCCCGCCCGACTGGTTCACGTTGGGCGACCGCGACATCGCCACCCACATCGTGCGCACCCAGCTGCTGCGCAACGGGTGGCCCCTGTCGGACATCACGACCGCCTTGTGTGAACGCTGGAAGCCTGGTGTGCACTTGGTCCCGATGAGCGACAACCCGGTCGAGACACACGTCGTCATCGACGACGATGCGGGTGGTCGCCGCGCCGTGCACTTCCAGGAGTGGTGGGTGCGCTTGCACGCCCAGCCGACCGCCCACGAGTTCGTCTTCCTTGGCGCCGCCGAGTCTCGTCCTGCACCCGGAGTTGTCGAAGCGATCGACGGCGCCGACGTCGTCCTGCTTCCGCCGTCGAACCCGGTCGTGAGCATCGGGGCGATCCTGTCGGTGCCGGGTATCCGCGAGTCATTGCGCGCCACTCGCGCGCCCGTGGTCGGGGTGTCGCCGATCGTTGGCGACGCTCCGGTGCGCGGCATGGCCGATGCGTGCCTGACGGCGATCGGCGTCGAGACCTCTGCGGCAGCGGTGGCCGCGCACTACGGTGCGCGGCGAGACAGCGGACTGCTCGACGGCTGGCTCGTCGCCGACGACGACGCCCACGGTGCGGTACCTCCCGGCGTGGTCCAGCGGGCCCGCCCACTACTGATGACCGATGTGCCCGCTGCCGCCGAGCTGGCCGGGGCGGCTCTGCAGCTGGCCCTCGAGCTTCGTGACCGCCCTCGAGCGGCGACGGCATGACGTCGTTCCACGTCGTCGCGCTCGAGAGCATCGGTGAGGTCACTGAGGGGGACGACCTCGCCGCGACGATCGCCTTGTCCTACCAGGCTCTGCGTGACGGCGACATCGTCGTCGTCACCAGCAAGGTGGTGAGCAAAGCCGAAGGACGGGTCCGTCGTGACATCGACCGCGAGGCGGCGATCGATGACGAGTCCGTACGTGTCGTCGCGCGACGCGGTGCGTTACGCATCGTCTCGACCCGTCATGGGCTCGTCATGGCCGCGGCGGGCGTCGACGCGAGCAACATCGACCAGGGGTCGCTGGTGCTGCTGCCCGTCGACCCGGACGCGTCCGCCCGCCGTCTTCGGGACGGCCTGTTCGAACGGCTCGGCGTCAACGTCGGCGTGGTCGTGTCGGACACGATGGGCCGACCGTGGAGGGTGGGCCAGACCGACGTCGCGATCGGCGCAGCCGGTGTCCGCGTGGTCGACGACCTCAGGGGCACGGTCGATCCCTACGGGAACACCCTCGACGTCACGCAGATCGCGGTCGCCGACGAGATCGCAGCAGCAGCGGAGCTCGTGATGGGCAAGACCCGTGGGCTCCCGATCGCGGTCGTCCGAGGCCTAGAGCCGTTCGTCACGCCCCGCTCCGACCACGGGGACGGAGCGGCGGCACTGGTTCGGCCCGCCGACGAGGACCTCTTCCCCACCGGCACGTTCGACGTGCTCCGGTCACGCCGCACGGTTCGTGCGTTCATCGACGAACCGGTATCGCGCGATGACGTCGTAGCCGCCGTCGCGGACGCCGTCACGGCACCGGCCCCGCACCACACTGTTCCGTGGCGGTTCGTCCTGGTCGATGACGCCCAGCGACGGGGCCAGCTCCTGGACGCGATGGCCGATCAGTGGCGCACCGACCTGCGAGGCGACGGTTTCGACGAGGAGGCGACGGCCCGACGGCTGAGACGCGGTGACGTCCTGCGCGGCGCGCCGATCCTCGTCGTGCCTTGTCTCGTGCGGGACGGTGCACACGCGTACCACGACGTGCGCCGCTCCGAGGCGGAGAAGGCCATGTTCCTCGTCGCCATGGGTGCGGGGGTGCAGAACTTCCTGGTGTCGCTGGCCACGCGCGGGCTGGGCTCGGCCTGGGTGTCCTCGACCTTGTTCTGCCAAGACGTCGTCCGCGAGGCCCTCGACCTGCCCTCGAGCTGGGAGCCCATGGGCGCGGTCGCGATCGGGCAGGCAGCGTCGAAGCCCGCCGATCGTCCCGACCGCAGCGCAACCGACTTCATCCTCGACCGCTGACGGCACGGCTACCAGTCGTCGCCAGGTCGTGCCTCGCCACCGCACCCAGCCCAACCGGGCGTAGAACGCGTGGCGTCCGGTCGACAGGGCACCCATCTCGAACCCGCGGTGCAGCAGGCCGGGCACCTCGCTCATTGCCAGCGTGCCGAGAACCGGTCACCGCACGCCGCGACGAGCAGCGAGGTCCAGCGACCCCGCGCGGGGGCCACCGGACCTCGTCGAAACAGGTGCTTGTTCGCTTACTTGATAGCCGCGCAGACCACCCACGGGCGAACGATGACATCGCCGCTGACGGCGTTGTTGAATCCCTCGACCAGCCAGGCGTTCGGCACGAACGAACCGTCCGGGTCACCGGCAATCGCGTTGTAGACCTCTTCGCCACCCTTGAACTGGGCGGGCCGGGAGGTGACGATCTGCAGGTCACGGTAGGCCGCAACACCTTCGTCGGCCCGGCTGAAGCCGCCACCGATCGCAGTCTTGCCAGGTGCGCACATCACCCACGAGCTCTGCAGCGTCGCACCCTCGTCGGCCGTCCACTTGGCCATCGAGTTGTCGCCGTTGTCCAGGTGGGTTACTCCGGGGTAGTGGCCGTCGGACTCCAGCTGGCGCACTGCCCCCGTCTTGATGTCGCTGGCTACGTCGCCGGTGAGCTCCGAGTATCCGACCGCGTTCGGGCCGACATCGACCTTGAGCACGTTCTGGTCGGCAATGTCGACCGAGTGAACGGCTCCGTTGCGGATGTCGCCCGACCCGATCGTGCCAGCGGCAACTGCCGAGCCGACACCGCCGAGCGAGACGACGACCGCTGCGGCAGCGACAACGGCCGCAGTACGACTGTGTAGGACATCACGAATGACCATGTCCACAACTCCTTCGGGAGGGGCCGCCGACGTGGCCAATTCCGGCCGACTGAGCAGTCGGCGGTCCGATGGTGTTGGGCGCTCATCTGAGGGCCTAGACACAGTCAAACCGCATTCCAGCGACCGCAACCAGAGGCCATAGTCCCTGCTCGCGGTTACCCGGGCCGGTGAGCCGGTGGCGAGTAGCGCGGCCCACGCCGTGGAGCGTTGACGCCAGCGAGCTCCAGCAAGCGCTGCACGCGGTAGCGATGGCCCCGGTAGGGCTCGAGCAGCTCGAGCATGCGGGCGTCGTCACCGCGGCCACGCAGATCCCCCTCAAGCGCCCAGCAGATCGTGCGGGCCAGGTGGAAGTCGCCGACGCTCACCGTGTCGGGATCACCGAAAGCCCGTTGTCTGACCTCGGCCGATGTC
>JBAPUB010000076.1:0-6463 GCA_049282455.1 Actinomycetes bacterium | reverse complement strand
GGAGGGAGTGGCTGACAGCGCGCGCGACGAGTCGGGCAGGCCTCGTCGGTTCGCCTACCCACCGCAGCTTGTCGTGGTCGACGGTGGACCGGCCCAGGTGAACGCTGCACAACGCGCCATGGGCGAGCTCGGGATCGTCGACGTAGCAGTCGTCGGCCTGGCCAAGCGGCTGGAGGAAGTCTGGCTGCCCGGGGACGAGAACCCGGTGATTCTGCCACGCACCAGCGAGGCCCTCTACCTGCTGCAACGGCTGCGTGACGAGGCCCATAGCTTCGCCATCTCCTTCCACCGGCAAAGACGCTCGCGCAGCATGACGTCCAGCGCCCTGGACGACGTGCCGGGCCTGGGCGAGGTCCGTCGCAAGGCGCTCATGCGGCACTTCGGATCTCTGAAGCGGCTTCGGGCTGCATCGGCGGACGAGATCCTGGCCGTTCCCGGGGTCGGCCCGAAGCTGGCTGCGCAGATCGTCGCCGCTCTCGCCGAGGACAAGACGTCGAGCCCGGCGCTGAACACGGCGACCGGCGAGCTCGTCGACTGAGCGCCGGGCGGCAGTAGGCTCGTCGGGTTGCCGAACGAACGGAGCTCGCGTGGTCGATCAGCCCGATTCCCGACCCGACGTCGTCGTGGTCACGGGCATGTCCGGCGCCGGACGATCGACGGCCGCCGACGCGTTGGAGGACCTCGGCTGGTTCGTCGTCGACAACATGCCCCCGCAGCTGCTTCCCTCACTGGTCGAGCTCGGGGTCCGCAGCCAGGGGAGAGTGCCGAGGATCGCTGCGGTGACCGATGTCCGTGGCGGTGACTTCTTCGAGGAGCTGCACGAGGCGATCGCGCGGGTCCGTGAGCAAGGCACGACGGTGCGGCTGGTCTACCTGGAGGCCGACGACGACTCCCTGGTCCGTCGGTTCGAGGGCTCCCGGCGTCCGCACCCGCTGCAGGCCGACGGGCGCATCGTGGACGGGATCGAGGCCGAGCGGGCGCTGTTGACGAGCCTTCGCGAGACGGCCGACGTCCTCGTCGACACCTCCGAGCTCAACGTTCACCAGCTGCGCGAGCGGATCGGCCGGCTGTTCGCCACCGTCGAAGCGTCGGGTACCCGGGTCACGGTCATGTCGTTCGGGTTCAAGTACGGTCTGCCGGCCGACGCCGACATGGTCATCGACTGCCGGTTCCTGCCCAACCCGCACTGGGTTCCGGAGCTGAGGATGCGCACGGGTCTGGACGAGCAGGTCTCACAGTTCGTCCTCAACCAACCGTTGGCCGAGCCGTTCGTCGAGCGCTTCGAGCAGACGCTGCGCCTGGTGCTGAACGGTTACCGCAACGAGGGGAAGCGCTACGCGCTGCTTTCCGTCGGGTGCACGGGCGGCAAGCACCGGAGCGTGGCCGTAGCCGAGGAGCTCGCGCGTCGGCTGCGCGCCGACCCCGAGGCTGACGTCGACGTGACGGTCGTGCACCGAGACGTCGGACGCGAATGATGCCCTCGGTCGTGGCGCTGGGGGGTGGTCACGGGCTGGCGGCGTCCCTTCGTGCGCTTCGCGGGCGCACCGGCCGGCTTACCGCGGTGGTCACCGTGGCGGACAACGGCGGCTCGAGTGGGCGCCTGCGCCGTGAGCTCGGCGTCATCGCCCCCGGAGACTTGCGGATGGCTCTGGCCGCCCTGTGCGACGACCGTGCGGTCGGCGAGACCGGCGACCGGGAGGACCTCGGATGGGCCGGCCTCGTCCAGCACCGCTTCACCGACCCTGACGAGCTGCGTGGCCACCCGGTCGGCAACCTGCTGCTCGTCGCTGTCTGGGAGCAGCACGGCGGCGACGTCGTGGCCGGCCTCGAGCGGTTGGCGTCACTGGTCGATGCCCGCGGCACGGTTCTGCCCATGTCCACGGTCCCTCTCGACATCGTGGCCCGAGTCCGGGGTGCCGACCCGGCCCATCCGGAGCAGGTCACCGACGTCATGGGCCAGGTCGAGGTGGCCACCACCCCGGGTCAGGTGCTGGACGTCCGGCTGTCACCGAACGATCCCCCAGCGGCGTCGCAGGCGTTGGCTGCGATCCGCGAGTGCGACTGGGTCGTGCTCGGGCCCGGGTCGTGGTTCACGTCGGTGATCCCGCACCTTCTGGTTCCCGAGCTGCGTCGGTCGCTTGAGCAGACCCGCGCCCGCCGCATGGTCGTCCTCAACCTCGATCCGCAGCCGGGCGAGACCGCCGACTTCGAGCCGGATACGCACTTGGAGGTGTTGGCGCGGCACGCACCGAGCCTGCGTCTGGACGTCGTGCTGGCCGACACCGGCTCCGTCTCCGACCCCGATCGGCTGCGCGAAGCGGCCGCGGCGTACGGTGCTGAGGTCGTCATGGCCCCGCTGAGGGTCGACGACGGCTCGGCTCGCCACGACCACCATCGGCTTGCGACGGCCTATGAACGCGTGATGTCGGGGCGGTGGCTCGACCGAACTGCCGCGACAGCCGCGAAGCCGGACAGGAAGGATGCCCTATGGCGATGACAGCGGCCGTGAAGGACGAGCTCGCCCGGCTCACGGTCACCAAACCGTGCTGCCGCAAGGCCGAGACCTCCACCATCCTGCGCTTCGCCGGCGGCCTCCATGTCGTCGCCGGACAGATCGTGGTCGAGGTCGAGCTCGACACCGGAGCCGCCGCGCGGCGGCTCCGCAAGGACATCTCCGAGGTCTACGGGCACGCCAGTGAGCTGGCCGTGCTGGCACCAGCCGGCCTGCGCAAGGGCAACCGGTACGTCGTCCGGGTGGTTCGCGAGGGTGAGCAGCTGGCCCGTCAGACCGGTCTCGTGGACGGGCAGGGGCGACCCGTCCGCGGACTGCCCCCCCAGGTGGTGTCGGGCGCGTTGTGCGACGCCGAGGCAGCCTGGCGCGGTGCGTTCATCGCCCACGGGTCGCTCACGGAGCCAGGGCGGTCGTCCGCCCTGGAGATCACCTGCCCCGGGCCTGAGGCGGCACTGGCGCTCGTGGGTGCCGCACGCCGGATGGGCCTGCCGACGAAGGCCCGAGACGTTCGTGGCGTCGACCGGGTCGTGGTGCGCGACGGGGATGCGATCGGCGCCCTGCTGACCCGGATCGGCGCCCACGAGAGCGTCCTGGCCTGGGAGGAGCGCCGAATGCGCCGCGAGGTCCGGGCCACGGCGAACCGGCTCGCGAACTTCGACGACGCCAACCTGCGCCGGTCGGCTCGAGCGGCGGTCGCCGCGGGCGCCAGGGTGGAGCGGGCGCTGGAGATCCTGGGCGACGACGTCCCCGAGCACCTGGCCACCGCAGGGCGTCTCCGACTGGACCACAAGCAGGCGAGCCTGGAGGAGCTGGGCGCACTGTCCGACCCACCGATGACCAAGGACGCCATCGCCGGTCGGATTCGACGACTCCTCGCCATGGCCGACAAGCGAGCTGCTGACCTCGGCATCCCAGGCACCGACGCGAATCTCACGGCCGACATGCTCACCCCTTGAGATGCCCGGATAGGGTGAGCTCGGCATCGGTCAAAGCCTTGTCGAGTGAGGAGTTTCAGTGAGCATCCGGGTCGGTATCAACGGATTCGGGCGGATCGGACGGAACTTCGTCCGGGCCGTCCACGGTCAGCAGTCCGGTGGCACGGTCGGCGACTTCGTGCGCCACCTCAGCGGTGTCTCCGACATCGAGCTGGTCGGGATCAACGACCTCACGGACCCGGCGATGTCCGCCTACCTGCTGCGCTACGACTCGGTCCTGGGCCGATTCGAAGGGTCCGTCGAGGCCGACGGCGACGCCCTGGTCATCGACGGCAAACGCGTGCCGGTGCACTCCGAGCGCGACCCTGGCGCCGTCCCCTGGGGCGCACTGGGTGCCGACATCGTCATCGAGTCGACCGGGATCTTCACCAAGGCCGAGGACGCCGTCAAGCACATCGAGTCCGGGGGCGCCAAGAAGGTGATCATCTCGGCGCCGGCCAAGGGCGAGGACATCACGGTGGTGATGGGGGTCAACGAAGGCAAGTACGACCCGGCGAACCACCGGATCATCTCCAATGCCTCGTGCACCACCAACTGCCTCGCGCCGATGGCCAAGGTGCTGAACGACAGCTTCGGGATCGAGCGCGGCCTGATGACCACCATCCACGCGTACACCAACGACCAGCGGATCCTCGACTTCCCGCACTCCGACCCGCGTCGGGCCCGGGCTGCTGCCATCAACATGATCCCGACGACCACCGGTGCCGCGAAGGCGATCGGTCTCGTGATGCCTGAGCTGAAGGGCAAGCTGGACGGCTACTCCATGCGGGTCCCGATCCCGACCGGCTCGGCCACGGACCTGACGGTCGAGCTTCGTGACGCGGCGACCGCCGACGAGATCAACGCAGCGATGCAGGCCGCGGCAGCTGGCCCCCTTACCGGGATCCTGCGGTACACCAGTGACCCGATCGTCTCGTCCGACATCGTCACCGACCCGGCGTCGTGCATCGTCGACTCCCTCCTGACGAACGTGAACGGTCCGATGGCCAAGGTCCTGGGCTGGTACGACAACGAGTGGGGATACAGCAGTCGGCTGGTCGACCTGGTCCGGTTCGTCGGCTCGGCCCTCTGACCGCGTCCGGTGCACACTCTGGACGACCTCGACGTCGCTGACCGCACGGTCCTGCTGCGCGCCGACCTCAACACGCCGCTCGACGGGTCCACCATCACCGACGACCGACGGATCCGCTCTGCTTTGCCGACCATCCGCGAGCTGACGGCCCGTGGCGCACGAGTCGCCGTCCTGTCCCATCTGGGGCGGCCCAAAGGCGAGGTCCGTCCCGAGCTCTCGTTGGCCCCCGTGGCCCGAAGGCTTGCCGAGCTCCTCGGCTCCGACGTTCCGCTCGCGTCGGACACCGTCGGTGACTCCGCGCGGCAGGTCGTGGCGGGGCTCGAGGCCGGGCGCGTGGCCCTGCTCGAGAACGTTCGCTTCGACGCGCGCGAGACAAGCAAGGACGACGACGAGCGGCTGTCGCTGGCCCGGCAGTACGCCGAGCTCGGAGAGCTGTTCGTCAGCGACGGCTTCGGCGTGGTGCACCGCAAACAGGCCAGCGTCTACGACATCGCCCTCCTGCTGCCCAACGCGGCGGGGCGGCTCGTGGGATCTGAGGTTGCGGTCCTCCGCCGGCTCACGCAGTCACCGGCGCGTCCGTACGTCGTCGTGCTCGGTGGGGCCAAGGTGTCCGACAAGCTCGCCGTGATCGACCACCTGCTCGAACGCGTCGACAAGCTGGTCGTCGGCGGTGGAATGGCGTTCACCCTGTTGGCGGCCCAGGGTCACGACACGGGGACCTCACTGCTCGAGGCCGACCAGATCGAGTCGGTGAAGGGCCTGTTCGCCGACGCCGAGTCCCGAGGCGTCGAGATCCTGCTGCCCGTGGACATCGTCGCGGCCGACCGATTTGCACCCGACGCTGACACCGTCGTGGTCGCAGCGTCGAAGATCCCGGCGGACCGCATGGGGCTGGACATCGGGCCGCAGACGGCCCGACTGTTCGCCGACGCCCTCGGCGATGCCAAGACGGTGTTCTGGAACGGGCCGATGGGGGTCTTCGAGATGCCGCAGTTCGCCGCTGGGACCAAGGCCGTAGCGACCGCGGTCGCCGCCGTCGACGGCCTGAGTGTGGTCGGTGGGGGAGACTCGGCCGCAGCCGTGCGGATGCTCGGCTTCGACGATGACGCCTTCGGCCACATCTCCACCGGTGGTGGAGCCAGCCTCGAGTACCTCGAGGGCAAACCGCTGCCGGGGCTGACTGTGCTCGACCAGGCTGGACCAAACGGCCGCCTCAGCGGCTGACGAGAGTGGGAGCACCGGTGCCGCAGGACCGTAAGCCGCTGATGGCGGGCAACTGGAAGATGAACTGCAACCACCTGGAGGCCATCCGGCTGGTCCAGGACCTCGCCTTCCGGCTGTCCGATGCCGACTACGAGGCCGTCGACGTCGTCGTGCTGCCCCCGTTCACCGACCTTCGGAGCGTCCAGACCCTCGTCGACGGAGACCACCTGTCCCTGGGGTACGGCGCCCAGGACCTGTCGGTCCACGACTCGGGGGCCTACACCGGCGACGTGTCGGGACCGATGCTGGCCAAGCTCGGGTGTGGGTACGTTCTGGCTGGGCACTCGGAGCGACGCCAGCACCACGCCGAGTCTGACGAGACGGTCAATGCCAAGGTGCGGACGGCGCACCGGCACGGCCTGGTTCCGGTGCTGTGCGTCGGTGAGCCGCTGGTGGTCCGCCAGGCCGGTGAGCACCTGCCCCACGTTCTGGGGCAGCTGTCGGCCGGGCTGGCCGAGCTGAGCCCAGAGCAGGTGGCGACGACCGTGGTGGCCTACGAGCCTGTGTGGGCCATCGGGACCGGCGAGGTCGCGACCCCCGACGACGCCCAGGAGGTCTGTGCGGCTCTTCGGACCTCGGTCGGCGAGACCATCGGACCCGACGTCGCGCAGCGGGTCCGGG
>JBAPUB010000075.1:0-24985 GCA_049282455.1 Actinomycetes bacterium | reverse complement strand
CTGCGGGGCCGGGCCATCAACATCCACCACTCGTTCCTGCCGAGCTTCAAGGGTGCGCGGCCCTACCACCAGGCCCACGCCCGCGGCGTCAAGCTGATCGGCGCCACGGCCCACTACGTGACCGCAGACCTCGACGAGGGCCCGATCATCGAGCAGGAGGTCGCACGGGTGGACCACTCACTGAGCGCCGACGAGCTCGTCCATGCCGGGCGTGACGTCGAGTGTCAGGCCCTGGCGCGCGCGGTGAAGTGGCACTGCGAGCAGCGGGTCCTGCTGAACGGGCAGCGTACGGTCGTGTTCCGCTGAGCGTGGGCCTCAGTCGCCCAGCTCGGCACGGCGCCGAAGCACGTAGTCCTCGAGCTCCTCGCGGATGGAGTCGTCCAGCGGCGGCTGCTCGTAGTCCTCGAGCCGCTTCTCGTAGATCTCCGTGGCACGGGTGGCGGTGTCCTTGGCTCCGTTCTTCTTCCACCGCTCGAAGTTGTCCGACGACGACAGGAAGGGGCGGTAGAAGCAGGTACGGAACCGCTCCATCGTGTGCATGGCGCCGAGGAAGTGACCGCCGTGCCCGACCTCCTGGTGCGCGTCGAAGGCGAGGTCCTCGTCGGTGATCTCCAGAGGCGAGAACTCCTTCTGCAGCATCTCGAGCACCTGGACGTCGATGACGTACTTCTCGAAGCACGAGACGAGCCCGCCCTCGAGCCAGCCTGCGGAGTGCATCACGAAGTTCGTGCCCGCCAGGAAGGTGGGAAGCATGGTCATGAGCGACTCGTAGGCAGCCTGCGCGTCGGGCATCTGCGAGGAGTTGAGGCCGCCACCGGCCCGGAACGGCAGACCGAAGTGGCGGGCGATCTGACCGGTGCACAGCAGCCCCATCGCCGACTCGGGGGTACCGAACTGGGGAGACCCTGACTGCATGTCGATGTTGGACAGGAACGACCCGAACACCACGGGGGCACCAGGACGGATCAGCTGGCTCAGAGCGATCCCGGTGAGGGCCTCGGAGATCTGCTGCACCAGCGCCGACGGGATCGTCACCGGCGACATGGCACCCATGAGCAGGAACGGGGTCAGGACGACCGGCTGGTTGGCCGCCGAGTACTCGAACTGCGCGTCGAGCATGCGGTCGTCCCAGCGCAGCGGGGAGTTGCAGTTGACCAAGGAGATGCACGCAGGGGTCTGCTCGATCGACTCGCGGCCGCCGAAGAGGATCTCGCTCATCGCAATGGTGTCTCGCGCGTTCTCGCCCGACACGACGTTGCCCATGTACATCTTGTCGGTCAGGGTCATCGTCGCGTACAGCATGTCCAGGTGCCGCGAGTCGAGCGGTGCGTCATTCGGCTCGGCCACCACCCCGCCCACGCTGTCCATCACCGAGAAGCTCTGCGCCAACCGGGCGAAGTTGCGGTAGTCGTCGAGGGTGGCGTCGCGGCGGACGGCCCCGGCGCGCACGAACGGCGGACCGTAGACGCTGGAGAAGACCATGTGGTCGCCGCCGATGTGGACGTCGTTGTCGTGGTTGCGCGCCTGGATGTCGAACTCGCGCGGTGCCTTAGCCGCCTGCTCGAGCAGGAAGTCGGGGTCGAAGAAGACGTTGTTGTCCTCGACCTTCTGCCCAGCTGCCCGGAAGAGCTCGAGGGCCTCGGGCTTCAGGAACTCCACGCCGATCTCGGAGACGATGCGCCGCCAGCCGCGGTCCAAGGTGGCCATGGAGTCGGCCGACAGGATCTCGTAGCGCGGCATTCGGTTGACGAACATCGACCCTCCATGAAGCGACGACAGCGTGGCCCTTGACCCGCCCGGTGGGCCGATCCTACTATCTGGCCGTGGAACGGTGGTTCCATATGATAAAACGTCCTCGGGGGTCTCCCCGTCACGACCGGAAGGACTGATCGCCATGGGCGCGCCCTCCGGCACCCAAGCCGTCGACCGAGCCAGCGCCTTGCTCATCGCCGTCCTGGAGTCGCCACGGCCGGTGCCGTTCGCCGAGCTCGCGGCCGCCACCGAGCTGCCCAAGAGCACGGCCTCTCGCCTGCTCACCAGTCTCGAGCGTCACGGCCTCGTCCGCCGCGGACCCGACTCAGCCGTACGCCCGGGACCGGTGCTCACGCGGTTCGCCGGGTCCGGTCGGGCCAGCGCACTCCTGCGCGTCGCCCAGCCCCACCTCGACCGGCTCGGCGAGCTCACTGGCGAGACGATCAACCTGGCCGTCCCCGGCGTCGGCGCCGTCGAGCAGATCGCACAGGTCGACTCGCGCTACCTCCTCGGTGCGGTCAACTGGGTGGGCCGCTCCGTCCCGTTCCACTGCTCGGCGCTCGGCAAGGTGTTCTTGGCCCATGGCGCGGTGGTCGTCCCGCGCGGAAGGCTCGAGAGGCGCACCGACCGCACCATCACCTCTCGAGACCTGCTCGACGTCGAGCTGGCCAAGGTCCGTCGGGTCGGCTACGCGGTCGCGGACTCCGAGCTCGAGCCGGGGCTGGTGGCCGTGGCCTCGCCGATCATCGGCCCGGACGGCGCTGTCGTCGCCGCGATTTCAGTGACCGGCCCCTCGGTCCGGCTCACAGGTGACAGGATTCCAGGGGTCGGCCGACTCCTGGTCGACGAGGCGCGCGCGGTGTCACGCGCTCTCGGAACCCCCGATCAACCCCGTTCGCGAAGGGTGGGTGCCGCATGACTCCCGAGGACCTCCTGAAGGCCCTGTACGACGAGACCCTGGTGGGCAATGCACCCGCCGTCATCGAGCTGACCAACCAGGGCCTGGCTGCCGACATGGACCCCGAGACGCTGCTGTTCGAGGCCCTCATCCCGTCACTGGAGGAGGTCGGCGCCCGGTTCGAGCGCGGCGACTTCTTCGTGCCGGAGATGCTCATCGCCGGACGCGCCATGTCCGGGGCCCTCGACGTCCTGCGTCCGCTGCTCGCCATGACCGGGGCAGAGACGGTCGGCAAGTTCCTGATGGGCACGGTCAAGGGCGATGTGCACGACATCGGCAAGAACCTGGTCAACATCATGCTCGAGGGCGCAGGCTTCGAGGTGATCGACCTCGGCGTCCAGGTTCCGCCCGAGAAGTTCGTCGACGCCATCAACGAGCACCAGCCCGACATCGTGGGCTTCTCGGCGTTCCTCACCACAACGATGCCCATGTTCAAGGCCAACATCAACGCACTCGAGAAGGCCGGGCTGCGCGACAAGGTGATCGTGATGGTCGGCGGTGCCCCCGTGACCCAGGAGTACGCCGATGCCGTCGGCGCCGACGGCTACGCAGCCGACGCGTCGACCGCGGTCCGCCAGGCGAAGGACCTCATCCAGCGCAAGCGCGCGCTGACCCCGGCCTGAGCCCGGCGGCCCCGACCATGGCAGGACTCCTCCCCCTCCTCGAGCACGCGGTGAAGAAGCCCGTGTGGGACTGCCGCATGTGCGGTCAGTGCGTCCTGCACTCCACCGGGATGACCTGCCCCATGACCTGCCCCAAGACGCTGCGCAACGGGCCGTGCGGAGGGGTGCGAGAGGACGGGCGGTGCGAGGTCAAGCCGGAGATGCGTTGCGTCTGGGTCAAGGCCGAGGAGCGCAGCCGATCCCTGCCGCTGCTGCCACGGAAGTGGCGTGAGGAGTTCGACCACACGCGACCCCCGGTCGACAACCAGCTGAAGGACACCTCCTCCTGGGTCAACCTGTTCACCGGACGCGACCGGGTCACCCCCGACGGGTGGAACCAGACCGACGGCACCACGTCGAGCCCGCGCAGCACCGACGACGTGCTCGAGCTGTCGCTGGTCGAGATCGACGAGGCGGCGGTCTGAGTGTCCACGTTGCAGAGGCTGCTCGAGAGCGGACACCGCCCGGTGGTCACCGCGGAGATGCCGGCGATCGACGGCGGCGGGCTCGAGTCCGTCCGCACCAAGCTTGAAGCCATCGCCCCGTACGTCGACGCGGTGAATGCCACGGACAACCCGGCCGCGCACGCGCACGCCAGCAACGTGGCCATAGCGATTGCCGTGAAGCAGCTTGGCGCCGAGCCGATCATGCAGATCGTCTGTCGCGACAAGAACCGGCTCGCGATCCAGGCGGACATCGCCGGAGCTGCGCTTTTCGGCGTCGAGAACATCTGCGCGCTGACAGGCGACGACGTGACCGCCGGCGACGAGCCGGAGACCCGCCGGGTGTTCGACCTCGACGGGCCGCAGCTGATCCGGGTCGCCACCGGGATGAGCGAGGGGCACTTCCTGTCAGGGCGCGCGATCGACCCGGCACCCACTCTGTTCGTTGGCGCCGTCGAGAACCCGTTCGCGCCGCCGCTCGAGCACCGGATCGACCGGGCCCTGAAGAAGTCCGAGAACGGTGCTCGGTTCCTGCAGCTGCAGATCGGCTACCACCCCGACCGACTCGAGCGGTTCGTCTCGGGGTGTGTCGCCAACGAGACGACGGCCCGAACTGCGCTGCTTCCGACGATCTGCCTGACCCGGACCGCGCGGGCGCTGAGCTTCATGGACACTAACGTTCCCGGGATCTCGGTGCCGTCCGCGACCCTGTCGCGGGTCAGCGACGCGAGTGACCCCGCAGAGGCCAGCTACCAGTTGGCTCTCGAACAGGCCCAGCATGCCTTGGCGTTGCCAGGCGTCGCGGGGATCCACGTCGCCGACTTCCGTCACGACGGAAGCCTGCGTCGGCTCATCGAGGAGCTCGGCGTCTTCGGCGCAAGCGACTCATCACCAGAACAGGAGCACCATGCACACGGTTCTCAGCTCGCCGGGTAAAACGGTCGTGATCGGTCACGACCAACCGTTCTGCATCATCGGTGAGCGGATCAACCCGACCGGTCGCAAGGTCTTCCAGGAGCAGCTTCGCGCCGGAGACCTGTCTGCGATCGAGAAGGACGTCGCTGCCCAGGTGGCCGGCGGCGCGATGGTGCTCGACGTCAACATGGGGGTTCCGCTCACCGACGAGGCCGACCTGCTGGCGAAGGCCGTCACCCTCGTCCAGAGCCTGACCGACCTTCCGATCTGCATCGACTCCTCGGTCGTCGAGGCGCTCGAGGCGGGGCTCGCCGCGTACCAGGGCAAGGCACTGGTCAACTCGGTGACCGCCGAGGACGACCGCATGGAGGCGATCCTTCCGCTCGTCAAGCGGTACGGGGCTGCGGTCATCGCACTTCCCAACGACGAGACCGAGATCCCCGAGGACCCCCACCGGCGCTACGAGCTCGCGCGGAAGATCGTCGACGTCGCGACCACCAAGTACGGCATCGCCGTCGAGGACATCGTCATCGACCCGCTCGCCATGCCCGTGGGTGCCGACTCGTTGCACGCGTCACGAACCTTCGAAGCCATCTCACTCATCCGCGACGGGCTCGGGGTGAACATGACCCTCGGTGCGTCGAACGTCTCCTTCGGGATGCCCGACCGGCACACGCTCAATGCGGCGTTCCTCCCGATTGCCATGGCGTCGGGCCTCACCAGCGCCGTGATGGACGCCCGGACGCCGACCGTCGTCAGCGCCGTCAAGGCGGCCGACCTCATGCTCGGACACGACGAGTGGGGTGCGAACTGGATCCAGCTCCACCGTGCGCGCCAGGCAGCGGAAGCGTCGGCCGGCTGACGTGTCGGTCGACCTCTCCCAGCCGGACGGCGCCGACGTACACCCCGAGGGCCACGGGCCGGCGCGGGTACGGCTGAGCTTCACGCCGTCCGACAAGGAGGTCCGCGTACCCACCGGGGTCACGGTGTTCGACGCCGCGAGCTGGAACGGCATCGCCATCGACTCGACCTGCGGCGGGCACGGAACCTGCAAGAAGTGCAAGGTTCGCGTACTCGTCGGCGACGTCCCGGTGCAGGGACTGGACATTCGCGCGTTCGACCAACAGCAGCTGAAGGACGGTTGGCGGCTGGCCTGCATGGCGGCCGCTACCACCGACCTGACGGTCGAGGTCCCTCCCCTGACCACGCGGCCCAAGGCCGCAACGGTCGGGGTCGGGCGCCAGGTGATCCTGCGCCCGGCACTGCAGAAGCGGTACGTCGAGCTGGACGAGCCCAGCCTGGCCGACCAGCGCACCGATCTGGCGCGCCTGCTCGATGCGGTCGACGACCTCGAGCTGCGCGTCGACGCCGCTGTCCACCGCGAGCTCGGGCGCACATTGCGCGCGGCGGACTTCAAGGTGACCGCCGTCGTCGTCGACGACGAGCTCATCGGCGTCGAGCCCGGTGACACCACCACCCGGGCCTATGCACTGGCGTTCGACCTCGGCACGACCACGGTCGTGGCCAACCTGATGGACGTGCGGACCGGAACCCCGGCCGCGGTGCACTCGATGCTCAACCGCCAGCAGCCGTTCGGCGCCGACGTCATCACCCGGATCAGCTCCACGATGCTCGACCCCGAGGCCCTCGGGCGGCTTCAGTTCCTGGCGCACCAGACGCTCAACGAGCTGGCCCACGAGGCCTGCGCCGAGGCAGGAGTCGACCCGACCGAGGTCTACGAGATCGCCCTGGCCGGCAACGCGACCATGGTGCAGCTCGCCCTCGGCATCGACCCGGAGCCGCTGGGCGTCGCCCCCTTCATCTTGGCCACCAGCGGCTACGAGGGGCTCACCGCCCACGACCTGGGGGTCGCGATCCATCCGAGAGCCAGGGCGACCGTCTTCCCGTCGTTGGGCGCCTACGTCGGCGGCGACATCATCTCCGGCGTGCTCGCGACCGGCATGGACCGGGACAAGCGCCTGCGACTGTTCATCGACATCGGCACCAACTGCGAGCTCGTCCTGGGCGACGGTGAGCGGTTGCTCGCCACCGCCGCACCTGCTGGTCCGGCCTTCGAGGCGGCGTCGATCCGATGCGGGATGCGCGCCGCCCCTGGTGCCATCGAGGTCATCAAGGCGACCGATGAGGGGATCCAGCTGCAGGTGATCGGCGATGTCGATCCCGTGGGCCTGTGCGGGTCCGGGCTGGTCGACGCCGTCAGCGAGCTGGTCCGGGTCGGACTTCTCGACGCGTCGGGGCGCTTCGTCCCTGACGACGTAGCCAGGCAGGTTGCACCGGCGCTGGCCGACCGGCTCGTCACCATCGACAAGGAGCGTGTGTTCGAGCTGGCCGCGCCCGTGGGCGGTGACCCCATCTACCTGTCCCAGCGCGATGTCCGCGAGCTGCAGTTCGCCAAGGCGGCGATCTCGACCGGATGGCGCCTGCTCCTCGAGGAGTTCGGTGTCGAGGAGGGTGACGTGCAACAGGTACTGCTCGCTGGGTCGTTCGGCACCTACCTGTCGCCCGCGAGCGCTGTCCGGATCGGCTTGGTCCCGAAGCTTCCGGTGATGCGGATCGTGAGCGCCGGCAATGTGGCCGGCGAGGGCGCCAAGATGGTGCTCCTGTCGGCTCAGGAGCGCCACGGGGCGCAGACGCTGCTCGACGAGATCGAGTACCTCGAGCTGTCCGACCGCGCCGACTTCAACGACCTGTTCGTCGAGCAGCTCGGGTTTCCGACGTGACCACCGTCGGCGTCGTCGCCTGTGGCGCGATCGCCGCCGACCTCTCTACGGTCGCATCAGCTCACGGTTGGTCGGTAGAGGTCAAGCCCCTTCCACCCCTGCTGCACAACCATCCCGAACGCATCACCGAGGCAGTGGACGACGCCCTCGACGAGCTGGCCCTCCGCCACGACCGACTCGCCGTCGGGTATGCCGACTGTGGCACGTACGGTGCCCTCGACGAGCTGTGCACCCGTCGTGGGGTGTCCCGTCTCGGTGGGAACCACTGCTACGACGTGTTCGCTGGTGCCGAACGGATGCGTGCGATGTTCGAGGACCAGGCTGGCACCTACGTTCTGACCGACTTCCTGGCCCTTTCGTTTCGACGGACGATTCTCGCCGAGCTCGGCCTCGACGAGCACCCGCAGCTGCGCGACGACTACTTCCGCCACTACACGCGGATCGTGTGGCTGGCTCAGCGTCGCACGCCTGAGCTCGAGTCGGCTGCCAACGACGCGGCAGCCGCGCTCGACCTTCCGTTGGAGGTCGTCGACGTGGGCCTGCTCGGCCTTGAGTCGGAGCTCGCGCGGTTGGTCGACGCCGTCACTTAGTGCGCCTGACGGTCCAGCCAGTCGTCGAAGGTGGCGTCCGTGCACCTTCCGCTCTTCGGGAGCAGTGCACCCTTGGCCATCATTCGTCCGGCGCGGGACGGCACCGGCACAGCAACCACGCGGGTCGCCGCACCTCGGGAGGCGATCAGGCGCCGGGCGAGAGCGGGAAGCTCATGAACCTGTGGGCCCGCGACATCGGCTGCACGCAGGCTCGGTGGTCCAGTGGCGGCATCGACCAGCGCAGTCGCTGCGTCGCTGGCTGCCAGCGGTTGGATTCGCATGCGCGGGACCAAGGCGACCGGTCCGAAGGTCGTGCCCGCGATGATCTGTCCGACGAACTCGTGGAACTGCGTGGTTCGCACCACGGTGACGGGGACGTCCGCGGCTGCATACGTGGACTCCTGAGCCACCTTGGCCTCGTAGTAGCCGTACGGAATGTCGTCGATCCCCACGATGGAGAGCACGACGACTCGAGGAACTGCCAACGCAGCAGCCGCCGTCGACACGGCGGATGCGGACTGCACGAAGAACGCACGGATGCCCGAGCGACGGCGCGCGCTGGTGTTCAAAGTGTCGATGACCACGTCGGCGCCCACTAGGGCGTCCAGCAGCGCTTCATCGGCCCCGACGTCAACACGGGCTGACCGGCATCCCTCGACCGTTCCACCCGAGCGCGAGACCGCCACGACGTCGTGACCGCGGCTTCGCGCCTCGATCGCCGTCAACCGCCCAGCCGTTCCGGTGGCTCCCAGGACGACCATGCGCATGGCGCCCACCCCGCCTGGAGCGATCAGGTCGCGGAAGTCGGTTCGGGATCGGATGCCAGGGCGATCCGGGTGAGCCTGGTGACCGCGTCCACCACCCCGGTCGGCTGGGCTGCCGACGGTGAGGCGCCGGGGTGCTGAGGGGCGATCCGCACCCGCAGGGCACCGGGACGACAACGAAACACCAGTGGTGTGGGCATGACCAGCGCCTCGCCGTCGACCCCGACCGGGACTTTGGAGTCGGACTCGATGACGAACTCCTCGGTCGTCCACTGTCGCAGCGCCTGGCGGTGCCCGTTCTCTGCGGCTCCCCCCACAACCGCCACCCCCAGCTGTCCGGCGTCCATCCGGGGTCTGGTTCCGGATCCGATCGCCCGGCCGAGGCGGTAGGCGTTATTCGACACCAAGATGACGGCCGCCGACCGCTCCTTGGCGCCGTCAGGGCCCGTCCAGCGGAGCTCGTGGTCGCCCGCGGCCTCCGCACCGACCACGGCAGGGACGGTCTCGAGCAACGTGCGGATCTTGGCGTCGCGGTAGCCCTTGGACTGCACCGCCTGCGCGTACACGCCCAGCGAGACGTTGTTGACGAACACCCGTCCTCCGACGTCGCCGAGGTCGATCCGCTTCTCGCCACCGTTGACGAACGCGTCGAGCGCACCCACCACGTCGTCGCGGTCGACCCCGAGGTCGAGTGCGAAGTGGTTGCGGGTCCCTGCCGGGATGCATGCGAACGGGAGGTCGTGCTCGGCTGCGATCGTGGCGACCAGCGCTTGCGTACCGTCTCCACCGGCCGCCGCCAGCCCGTCGGCTCCCTTTGCCACCGCATCGCGGACCAGGGCGACCAGGTCGTCACCTGGCTTCAGCTCGATCGGCTCGATCCCTCTCCGGCGAGCCTCCTGCTCCAAGTTGTTGCTCAGCGCCTTGCCGCCACCGGACTTCGGGTTCCACACGACCACGGCCCGCTGAGGGGCAGGAGCTGCGGGCAGACGGACGTGCACCGAGAACGCTCGCTTGCTCGCCGCCATGCTGAGCCAGAGCAGGACGACGGCTGCAAGCCCTGTGAGGTGCAGTCCACCGACCAGGACCACCGCCACTGCAGCGAGCAGGACAAGCACGCCGATGGTCCACAGGACGGCCCGGTGGCTGCCGCTGCGGACCAGGCCCTGCCACCCTGCTACGGCAGCGACAGCGACGAGTACCACGACCAGCAGGCCCCGAGGGAATTGCTCGGACGCGGTGACCACGAGCAGCACGAGCACAGCAAGCAGAGCGACCAGTCCGAGCACGGCAGCAAGTCGACGATTCATGGGATCCACGTTAGGGCGCTGAGTGCCCCCCTGGGCAAGGGGCCTCGGTCCTGACAACGGGCCAAAGACCGAACGCGCGGGCGTGGCGGGGCTGGTGCAGCCGCGCCCTGCGCCATGCTCCCCCCATGGCACTGCACCTGACCGAACGGGTTCTTCCGGCCCGCCAGCGCCGAACGCTGGAGGAGCTGACGGCCGACCTCGACCTGAACGCTGGCGACTCGCAGTCCAAACAGTCGGCCTTCTGGACGATGCTGGTCCTGTCGGCGGTGATCGCGACCGCTGGAGTCGTCGCCGACTCCACGGCCACCGTGATCGGCGCCATGATCATCGCGCCACTGTCCACCCCGATCATGGGGGTGGCGCTGGGCATCGTGCGGCGCAGCACCTCCGGAACCCGTCGGGCAGCTGTGTTCACGTTCACCGGAGCGTCGGTGGTGATACTGATCGGGATCGCCTTCTCGCTAGTGGTTCCCGGCGGTTTGGACCTGCTCAACGACAGCCAGATTGCGAGCCGCACGTCACCCGGGCTGGTCGACCTGATCTCGGCGGTGGCGACGGGGTTCGCCGGGGCCGTCGCCTTCGCCCGGCGCGATGTCGCTGCCGTGCTCCCCGGTGTCGCGATCGCGATCTCACTGGTCCCGCCGTTGGCGGTCGTCGGTGTGTGCCTGGGCCAGGGTTCGGTCGCCCTGGCAGCGGGAGCCCTCGTCTTGTTCCTGTCGAACTTCGTCGCCTTGGTCTTGGCTGGAACGCTGGTGTTCACCAGCGCCGGCTACGCAGCCGAGGCCGGCCAGACCGAACAGCTCTCGCGGCGTCGCGCCTACCTCGCCATTGGGACGCTGCTGTTCGTCGTTTTGGTGCCGATGGCCGTCAACACCGTGGGCAGCTACCTCATCGACCTGTGGACCCAGCGCGTCCAGTCGGCAGCCGACCAGTGGATCGCCGACCAGCCCGGTGCCAGCGTCCAGAGCGTCACCGTGGTCTCCCAGACGATCTACGTGAACGTGCAGACCCCCGGTGACGTGCCACCCACCGACGAGCTCGTCTCCGCGCTCGACGGGCAGATACCCAACGGGATCCCCGTGGTCGTCACGACGACGGTGGGCCAGCACATCGACGCAGGGGTGGTGGGGGGTGCCCCGGCGCCCAGCTCGGGCTAGAGCGCCGACGACGTCTGGGCCGCAGTACCGCCTCGTCGTGGTGGCCCGGCCGCCCCACGATGGTGGTGTACGAACTCGGAGATAACTGATATATCTATCGCGTGACGTCGTTCGTCGAGATCCTGCAACCCGAGGCAGCCGGGGCCTCGTCGGCCTCTGAGCAGGCGTACTACGCGATCCGCAGCATGATCGTCACGCTCGATCTGGCCCCCGGCTCGGTCGTCAGCGAGCAGGACCTGATGGCCCGACTCGGCCTGGGCCGCACTCCCGTCCGGGAGGCCCTGCGCGCGCTCGCCCGCGAGAACCTGGTCGAGGTCTACCCCCGGCGCGGCATGTTCGTGGCCGGGGTCGACGTTCGAAACCTCGCAGCCCTGTCGGAGATCCGCAGCGTCCTCGAGCCGTTCGCCGCGCAGCTGGCGGCCGAGAGGCTCGACGACGACGACCGAGCCAACCTCAACGACCTGCTCGCTGAGCTCGACGACCTGGGAACCCAGCCCCAGGAGCGTCAGCTCATCGAGGTCGACCAGCGGATCCACCGGTTCGTCCACCGCGCCGCCCACAACGAGTTCCTCGAGTCGGTCCTCGACGAGCAGTACATGCATGCCCTGCGCATCTGGTTCCTCGCCCTCGACCGTCTCACCCACCTCGAGGACGCCGTCCTCGAGCACCGCTCACTGCTCGAAGCAATCCGCGACGGCGACAGCGAACGCGCCGGTGCGGTGATGTCCTCCCACGTCGACGGATTCGAGGGTTCCATCCGCCGCTCGCTCTAGCGCTCCGCCCGACCAGCATCCTCCAGCACCGACACTTCAGTACAACGAGTCAGGAAACGAAGGGACCGAACCATGAGCACCCTGCCCACCAAGGCCAAGGCCGTCATCATCGGCGCTGGCATCGTCGGCAACTCCATGGCCTACCACCTGGCTCGGCTGGGCTGGCGTGACCTTGTCCAGATCGACAAGGGCCCGCTTCCCAACCCCGGTGGGTCCACCGGGCACGCCTCGAACTTCATCTTCCCGGTCGACCACACCAAGGAGATGGCCCTGCTCACGTTCGACAGCGTGAAGCAGTACAAGGAGCTCGGTGTCTTCACCCAGTGCGGAGGCATCGAGGTGGCTCGCACCGAGGAGCGGATGCAGGAGCTCCAGCGCCGCATGTCCTCGTCGAAGGCGTGGGGCATCCCCGACTGCGCCGTGCTGACCCCTGAGCAGTGCGTCGAGCTGGTCCCCTACATGGACCCGAGCGTGATCCTCGGCGGCTTCTACACCCCGACCGTCGGCGTGGTCGACTCGCTGCGCGCAGGAACCCTGATGCGCGAGAAGGCACAGGAGATGGGTGCACTGACCGTGTCGGCCGAGACCGAGGTGCACGACATCGAGGTCGTCGACGGTCGGGTCTCGGCGGTCGTCACGGACAAGGGGCGCATCGAGGCTGACTACGTCGTCATCGCGACCGGACTGTGGGGTCCACGTCTGGCGCGCATGGCGGGAGCCTCGATCCCACTGACCCCTGCCGTGCACCAGATGATCGACGTCGGCCCGGTCCCCCGATTCGCCGACGCCAAGGGAGACATCGAGTTCCCGATCGTGCGGGACATGGACACCAACATGTACGAGCGCCAGCACGGCGGCGGGCTGGAGATCGGCTCCTACGCGCACCGCGCGATCCTGTACGACCCCGAGGATCTCCCCTCGGTCGAGGAGGCCCAGCTGTCCCCGACGGAGTTTCCGTTCACCCCCGAGGACTTCGAGCTGCAGTACGAGCAGGCACTGGAGCTCATGCCGGAGATCGTCGGTGACGAGTCGGTCGGCCAGAAGTACGCCATCAACGGCCTGCTCTCGCTCACCCCGGACGGCATGCCCCTGCTGGGCGAGACCCCCGAGGTGAAGGGTCTGTGGTCAGTGTCGGCCGTGTGGATCAAGGAAGGCCCTGGCATCGGCCGGGCCGTCTCGGAGTGGATGGTCAACGGCGAGTCCGAGATCGACCTGCAGGCCTCCGACATCGCTCGCTTCTACCCGCACCAGACCACCCGCAAGAACGTCAAGGAGCGCACGGCCGAGGGTTTCAACAAGACCTACGGCATCGTGCACCCTGCCGAGCAGTGGGAGTCCAACCGTAATGTCCGGCTGTCGCCGTACTACGAGCGTGAGAGGGCTCTGGGCGCGACGTTCTTCGAGACCGCGGGCTGGGAACGCCCCTTCTGGTACGAGTCCAACGCTGGGCTGGTCGCCAAGTACGGCGACGCTGTCATGCCTCGCACCGCCGAGTGGGAGTCACGTTGGTGGTCCCCGATCATCAACGCCGAGCACCTGGCCATGCGTGAGACTGCAGGCCTGGTCGACCTCACCGCGTTCGTCGTCTTCGACATCACCGGGCCGGGAGCACTCGAAGCGCTGCAGACGGTCTGCATGCGCCAGATGGATGTTCCGCTCGGGCGCGTCGTCTACACCCCTGTGCTCGGAGTCGCCGGCGGCTTCAAGTCCGACCTCACCGTGATGCGCCTGGGCCATGACCACTTCCGGGTCGTCACCGGCGGGGCACACGGGATGGCGGACAAGAAATGGTTCTCCGACAACCTGCCCGCTGACGGCACCGCCCAGCTGTTCGACCTGACGTCGGCGTACACGACGCTCGGGGTGTGGGGGCCCAAGGCGCGTGAGATTCTTTCGAGCATCACCACCGACGACGTCTCCAACGACGGGTTCAGGTTCGGCACCTGCCGCACGATCGAGATCGGATCGCTGAAGGTCCTGGCCTCCCGGATCTCCTACGTCGGCGACCTCGGTTGGGAGCTGTACGTCCCGATGGAGCAGGGCGCCCAGCTGTGGGACGCCGTCTGGGACGCCGGCCAGGCACACGGGCTCGTACCCGTCGGTATCGGCGTCTACGGAACCACCGGACGCCTCGAGAAGGGCTACCGAGCCTTCGGCGCCGAGCTCGAGACCGAGTACACCGTCGTCGAGGCCGGGATGGCCCCGCCGAAGATCAAGGAGCACGACTTCATCGGCAAGGCCGCTCATCTGACGCACCGCGATGCCGAGCCGGTGACGGTGCTGTGCACGCTGACCGTCGACAACCACACCAGCAGCACCGGCGAGAAGCGTTACATGATGGGCAAGGAGCCGATCCTCACGCCCGACGGTGGGTCGATCGTCGATGCGCACGGGCGTTACTCCTTCGTCACCAGTGCCGGTTCTGCACCTTCGCTGGGCCAGCACCTGCTGATGAGCTACCTGCCGCCGCAGTACGCCGTCGAGGGAACCGCCCTCGTGGTCGAGTACCTCGGCGAGCACTACCCCGTCACCGTTGCGGTGGCTGGGGCCACTCCCCTGTTCGACCCCAAGAACGAGCGGATTCTCTCCTGATGGACGTCCTGGTCTGCATCAAGCGCGTCCCCATGAGTGGGGGCAAGTTCGTCCTCACCGACGACGAGCAAGACATCGACACCAAACGGCTGGGCTTCACCATCAGCCCGCACGAGGAGTGCGCGGTCGAGGAGGCCGTGCGCATCGTCGAGCAGCACGGCGGCTCGGTCACGGTCCTCACCCTTGGCGTCCCCGAGGCCGAGGAGCAGATCCGCGAGCAGATGGCGATCGGTGCAGACCGCGGCATCCTGCTCGAGACCGACGGCGCTGAGTGGGACCCGCAGGCCACGGCGGCGGCGATCACCGACGCCGTCCGCAACGACGAGACGTCGTACGACCTGCTGCTGTTCGGCAACGAGTCCGCGGATGCCAGCGGCTACCAGGTCGGGATCCGTGTGGCCCATGCCCTGGGGCTCCCGGCTGTCACCGGCATCAAGTCGCTGACCGTCACCGAAGGCGCCGCGCACTGCGAGCGCCCCACCAAGACCGGCGCTGAGGCTTTCGACGTCGCCCTGCCCGCTGTCGTCACGGTCATGGAGGGCCTCAACCTGCCGCGGTACCCGTCGGTCCCAGGCCGGATCCGGGCCAAGAAGAAGCCGATCGACCGGTCCAGCCCCCAACGGCCCGGACCCCGGCTGGAGAAGCGCAGGCTGGTCATCCCACCGTCGACGGGCAAGCAGGTGAAGGTGCTCGGCGAGGGTCCGGAGGCGGCCGCCCAGGTCGTCGAGGTCTTCAAGCAGATCGGGGTGGTCTGAGTGGTGCTCGTCATCGTCGACAACAGCGACGGAGTCATCGACGACCTGACGTTCCAGGCGCTGACGCTCGGCCGCCAGCTCGCAGCAGACTCCGGTCAGCCGCTGGAGGCCCTGGTCACCGGAGACGGCGCCACCGGCGCTGCCGCCGGTCTCGGGTCCTACGGCGTGACGACGGCGCACGTCGTCGTCCACCCGCAGATGTCCGGGTTCGCGCCCGCCGCGACCGCACGGGCAGCCGCCCAGCTGGTGGGCCAGGGCTCCGTTCGCGCCGTGGTCGCCTCCGGATCGGGGCGCAGCAACGAGGTCATGGCGCACCTCGGCGCCATGACCGACCAGCCGGTCGCCGCCGACTGCCTGACCGTCACTCTCGGCGCCCCGACCACTGTCACCCGGGCACGCTGGGGTGGCAGCCTCGTCGAGGAGGCCGTCCTGCACGCAGACATCGCGTTGCTGACCGTCGCCCCGCACGCCGTGGCCGCCGAGACCGTCGACGGCGTCTCGGCCGCAGTCGTCCCGTTCACCCCCGAGCTCGAAGCCGTCGACCTGGCGGTCCACGCGGTTCCGGCGACCACCGTCGAGTCCAGCGGGGCGGTGAGCCTGGCCGACGCGAAGGTGATCGTGTCCGGCGGGCGCGGTGTAGGGAGTGCGGAGGGGTTCGCGGTCCTCGAGGAGCTCGCCGGGCTGCTCGGTGGAACGATCGGCTGCTCACGTGTCGTCACCGGCAACGGCTGGCGGCCGCACAAGGAGCAGGTCGGTCAGACCGGTACCAAGGTCGCACCCGACCTGTACATCGCGTGCGGGATCAGCGGCGCCACCCAGCACCTCGCCGGCTGCCGCAACAGCAAGACGATCCTGGTGATCAACAACGATGCTGAGGCGCCGATCATGGGACACGCCGACTACGCCGTGATCGGCGACCTGCACAAGATCCTGCCCGCCATCATCGAGGAGACTCGCAAGGCCAAGGCCTGACCAGCACCTCGCCGCACTGCGCTCAGAGGGGCTTGATGACGCTCGCTGCCGCCTCGCGCACGGCCGCCTGAACACCCGCAACCTCGGCGCGGTCGGTGCGCAGCTCGACCACCTGGAGTCCGCCTCGGGGGTCGAGCGCGGCTGTCAACGTCGTAACGATGTCTGCGGCCCTGGTGAATGGCGTCTGGGTGGCTCCGCACAGGGCCGACAGGTCGACGCCGTGGGGTGTCCCGAACACGCGCTCGAACGCGTCAGCATGGTCGTCCGACGACTGCTCGAGCAGGCTGAAGATCGCGCCACCGTCGTTGTTCACCACGATGAAGGTGAGGTCGGGACGCGGCTCGTCTGGCCCGATCACCAGACCGTTGGCATCGTGCAGCATCGTCAGGTCCCCGACCAGCGCGAAGCACCGACCGCCACCGGCGCGCTGCCAGGCCAAGGCCGCACCGATCGCGCTCGACACCGTCCCGTCGATTCCGGCAGCTCCGCGGTTCGCCAGAACTGTCACACCCTCACGAGCGGCTGCTGCTGAGAAGACGTCTCGGATGGGCATCGACGATCCCAGGTACAGCAGCGCGTCGGACGGCAGCGCGGCGAACAGGTCGCGCGCCAGTCTCGGCTCGCTGACCGTCGAGGAGTCGAGGACGTCGTCGACCGAACAGCGAACCTCTGCGTCGACGTCACGCCAGTACTGCAGCCACTCCTCGTCAGGCTCGTGGTGGCCGTCGCTGACCGGCAGGGCGGGAAGCACCTGCCCAGCCGTGCGCGTCGCATCAGCCCATCGGGCCGCCCCTGCGACGACGTCGACGACGACACGAGGGTCGCGCAGCAGTGCGGTCACCGCCCGCGACAGCGTGGGGCGCCCGACCACCAGCACGTGGTCGGGTCGCGCCCGCGCGAGGAAGTCCGCAGAGCCCAGCAAGACCGCTCCGGTCGAGATCGCGTTCGGGCCGCTGCGGGCGTTGCCGCTGGGCTCACTGATGACCGGCCAGCCACGCTCCTCGGCCAGCCGTACGGCGTCACGGCCCAACGACGGGTCCGCGTCGCCTACCAGGACCAGCGTGCGCGACGGCAGACGAACGTTTGGAGCGAGGGTCACAGCCGACTCGACCGACGTCCAGGGCAGGCCGTCGTCTCGGCCACCGAGCGGCTCCGGCCAGGTCAGGTCGCCGTCGGGCACGAGCGGCTCGCGAAAGGCGCAGTTGAGATGCACCGGCCCGGGGTCGCGCGTCAGGGTGCCGAGTGCCTCGGCGACCGCGCGACCGGCCAGGGCCCGCCAGTACGCGGTGAGCCCGACGACCCGGTCTGGCGTGCCCACCTCGGCGAACAGCCGGACGGCGTCACCGAACAGCTTGACCTGGTCGATCGTCTGGTTGGCGCCGGTCGAGCGCAGCTCCGGGGGGCGGTCGGCGGTGACCACGAGCAACGGCACGCCACTTTGGTCGGCCTCGAGCACCGCCGGGTGGAGGTTGGCCGCCGCCGTCCCCGACGTGGTGACGACCGGGACCGGCGATCCGGACGCCTTCGCCAGTCCGAGGGCCAAGTACCCGGCGCTGCGCTCGTCGATGCGCACATGCAGCCGGAGCCGGCCGTCGTCGTCGGCAGTCTGCAGAGCCAAGGCAAGTGCTGTCGACCGTGATCCGGGGGACAGGACGGCCTCGCGCACCCCGCAGCGGAGCAGCTCGTCGACCAGCACCGTGGCGAGCGCGGTGGAGGGGTTCATGAGGTATTCCCTCGTGAAGCAAGAACGGCATAGGCCACACGGACGCGATCGCCCCAGGCTGCGAGCGTGGAAGGCGGGGCGCCGACGGCGTCCAGGGATCGAGCATCGGGTGACACCGGTCGAACCTCCAAACGCCCCCCCACAGGTAACAGTCGGTCAGTTGCAACGTCGTTCTTGAGGAGCCGACCGGATGCAAGTCCGCACGCGAACGGAAGATCCGGCAGTGCACCAGCGAGCGCCAGCCCCGCAGCGAGGCCGACCGACGTGTCGAGCGCAGAGGAGACCACACACGGCAGGCCGTAGGTCGCAGCGACGTCGAGGGCCGCGCGCACACCGCCCAGCGGAGGAACCTTCAGGACGAGGACGTCGGCCGCCTCTCGAAGGCCGTCGACGGCACGCGGGTCTCCGGCCCTGCGCACGCCCTCGTCGATCGCCACTCGCACCTGTCCAGTCCGTCGCACCTGCGCACACTCGTGGAGCGTCGCGCAGGGCTGCTCCACGTACTCGAGGTCGAAGACCTCCAGCGCCCGCAATGCATCGCGGGCCTCCTCGAACGTCCAGGCACCGTTGGCGTCGATCCGCACGCCGCCCTGCGGCCCGAGCGCGTCGCGCACCGCGGCAACGCGTTCGACATCGTCGTCCAACGACTGTCCAGGATCGGCGACCTTCACCTTCGCCGTCGTGCAGCCCGACTCGCGCACCAGCGAGGCGGCGAGGTCCGGCGACACCACGGGAATGATCGCGTTGACGTGCACGACGTCACGTACAGGCACCGGCCAGCCCTGCCACGCTGCTTCGATGGCGGCGGCGAGCCACCGTGACGTCTCACCCGGCCCATACTCGGGAAACGGTGCGAACTCCCCCCAACCTGCGGGTCCACGGATCAGCAGTCCCTCGCGCACATCCGTGCCCCGGAAGCGCACGGTGAGCGGGATCGCGAACGGCACTGCGTCGAGCAGCAGGTCGTCCAGCGGCGGCAGCGTCACTCGGGCCTCAGGGACGCTTCGGGAACTTGCCGAAGTCAGGCTTGCGCTTGTCCTTGTACGCGTCGCGACCTTCTTGCGCCTCCTCGGTCATGTAGAACAGCAGTGTCGCGTCGCCGGCCAGCTGCTGCACGCCAGCCAGCCCGTCGTCCGCTGCGTTCATCGACGCCTTGAGCATGCGCAGGGCCAACGGTGAGTGCTCGAGCATCTCGCGGCACCAGCGCACTGTCTCGATCTCGAGCTGCTCCAAGGGAACGACGGCGTTGACCAGTCCCCAGTCGAGCGCGGTCGCCGCGTCGTACTGCCGGCACAGGAACCAGATCTCCCGCGCTCGCTTCTGACCGACCTGCGCCGCCAGCAAGCCTGATCCGTACCCGCCGTCGAACGAGCCGACCTTCGGGCCGGTCTGCTGGAACCGCGCGTTGTCGGCAGCGATCGACAGGTCACAGACGACGTGCAGCACGTGGCCACCGCCCACGGCATAGCCGGCGATCATCGCCACGACCGGTTTCGGCGTGCGACGGATCTGCACCTGGAGGTCGAGCACGTTGAGGCGCCCGATGCCCTTGTGCGCGACGTCGTCGTCTCCGATGTACCCGTCGTTGCCCCGGATCCGCTGGTCGCCACCGGAGCAGAAGGCGAGGTCTCCCTTGCCGGTGAGGATGATGACGCCGACAGTGTCGTCGTCGCGGGCCTCGTTGAACGCGTGCTGCAGTTCGAACAGCGTCTGCGGCCGGAACGCGTTGCGGACCTGCGGGCGGTTGATCGTAATCTTCGCGATGCCGTCGGCGGTGTGGTACTCGATGTCGCCGTAGTCGCCAGACTGAACCCAGTCTGCGGCAGGTTTGATCGTTGTGACGGCTGGGTCGGGCTGGTTCGGCATCGGGGGAGATCCTCCTCGGAAGTGGTCACTAGCCTAGGTGTGATGCGCTCGCGGCACCTGATCACCCTCGACGCCCCGACGCGGGCGCGCGACGTCGCGCCCTTTCTCGCTCACCTGGCCGCGGCGCTGGACGGCACGGGCCCAGCGGTCCTTCCGCTCCCCTCGGGGCCCCAGCCGCTGCGTGACTCCCTCATCGACGCCGCAGACCTGGGCCAGACCCTCGAACGTGACGACGTCGCGCTGGTCGTCGCCACGTCAGGCTCGACCGGCCGGCCCAAGCTCGCGATGCTCACAGCGGCGGCTGTTCGCGCCAGCGCCGAGAGAACCCTCGAGGCCATCGGCGGCCCGTGCGTCTGGACCGTCGCACTTCCGATCAGCTCAGTCGGCGGGCTGCAGATGCTGGTCCGATCACTGGCCGCAGGAACGCAACCGGAACTGGTCGACCTCACCCGGCCCTTCACGCCCGCGGGGTTCCTCGCGTCGGTGACGTCGGGTCGGGCCACCGACGGCGTCGGGAGACGGGCCACGTCGCTGGTCCCGACCCAGCTCTACCGGCTCCTCGACGACGACGACGCGCGCTCCGCCCTCGTTGCGTTCGACGCGGTACTCGTCGGCGGCGCAGCCGCAGCTCCAGACCTGGTCGCACGAGCCCGCGACCAGGGGGTCCGAGCCATCACCACCTACGGCATGACGGAGACCAGCGGGGGCTGCGTCTACGACGGGATCCCGCTGCCCGGCGTGGGAGTACGCATCGACGCCCTGGGGCACATCGTGATCTCCGGCCCCACCGTGTTCTGCGGGTACCGCGGCGACCCGCAGCTCACCGCTGAGGTCCTTCGGGCCTCCGAGCTGCACACCCAAGACCTCGGCGAGCTGGACGACGGACGGCTGACCGTGCTCGGCCGAGGCGACGACGTCGTGGTCTCCGGCGGTGTCAACGTGTCGTGCCTGCAGGTCGAAGCGGTGCTGCTCGACCACCCGCAGGTCGACCAGGCCATCGTGGTCGGCGTGGACGACACCCAGTGGGGGCAGCGAGTCGTGGCCGTCGTCGTCCCTGTCGAGGGACACCCCCCGCCCACCACTGGCCAGCTGAGGTCCTTCGCCGCGGATCGCCTCAGGCCGGCGGACCTGCCCCGCACCGTCATCACCGTCGACCGGCTGCCCGTGCTGACCTCGGGCAAGCCCGACCGGCTGGCGGTGCGTACCCTCGCGAGCGGTCCGTCGTCCGACGGACCCCACTGACGAGAGCAGGCTCCCGATGGCGACACCAGCGCAGTGGTGGCACGGCGCGCGACCGCGCACCCTGCCCGCGGCGCTCGCCCCGGTCGCCGTCGGTTCGGGCGTCGCGGCCTACGAGGGCAGCTTCGTGGCGCCGAAGGCCCTGCTGGCGCTGGTCGTAGCGCTGGCTTTGCAGGTAGGCGTGAACTTCGCCAACGACTACAGCGACGGAGTACGCGGTACCGATGCCGACCGGGTCGGGCCGATGCGACTCGTGGCATCGGGTGGCGCCGCAGCCGAGACGGTCAAGAAGGCCGCGTTGGGCATGTTCGCGCTCGCTGCCGGCTGCGGGCTGGTCCTCGTCGTGTCGACCCAGCAGTGGTGGCTGCTACTGGTCGGCGTGGCCGCCATCGCCGCCGCCTGGTACTACACCGGCGGGCGCTCGCCCTACGGGTACCGGGGGCTCGGAGAGCTGAGCGTCTTCGTCTTCTTCGGCCTGGTCGCCGTCATGGGAACGGCCTACGTTCAGACCGAGACGCTGACCAGACTGGCCTTCGTGACCGCCGTCCCGGTCGGCCTGCTCGCGTCGGCACTGCTCGTGGTGAACAACCTGCGCGACATCCCCACCGACGAGGTCAGCGGAAAGGTCACCTTGGCCGTGCGGCTGGGCGCCTCGAAGACTCGCGTTCTGTACGTGTCGATGATGGTGGCGCCCTTGGTTGCGGGCGTCGCGATCGCCGTCACCTGGACCGAGTGGGCGCTGCTCACCCTGCTCGCGCTGGTTCCCGCGGTGCCACCGGTCGGGGCGGTGGCCAACGGCGCGACCGGCCGCGACCTGGTCCCCGCCCTTCGGGACACCGGGTTCACCCAGCTGGTCTTCGGCCTGACGCTCGCCCTCGGTCTCGCCCTGGCCTGACGCTCGCCCTCGGTCTCGCCCTGACCTGACGCTCAGCTCTTCGAGTCGTCGGTCGGCTGAGGCGGGTCGCCCCCGGTTGGCTGCTGGCCCGTTCGCTGCTCGTCGTCCCAGGCGTCCTCGGCCGCCGTGCGCTCGGCCATGGCCGCCTTGACGCGTTCGGACCGCTGGGCCACCGAGATCGACATGGCGTCGCGCTGAGCGTTCAAAGCGAAGAGGCTGACCACCGCGGACAGCAGGAAGGCGACCAGCAGGGCCCACACCGGAGGGACTTGGACGGCCAGCAGGATCCCGAACGGGACGACGAACAGCAGCAGCCGCAGCACCGAGTAGGTGATGACCGGAGGGACTCGACTCACCGCCCCATTGTGCCTGGTTGCCGGTCCGGTCCGACTCCTGGCTCAGTCGAGCTCCGGCGGCAGCGCTGCCCGGCCCTCCCACTTGGTCGACAAGACCACGGTCGTGTGCGTGCGCGCCACACCGCGGATTCGTCTCAGCTTGCCCAGCGTGTCCTCCAGACCCTCCACATCGGCCACGCGGACCTTGACCACGAAGACCTCGTCCCCGGCCACGAACCAGCAGTCCTCGATCTCTGACAGCGGCTCCAACGATGCCGCGATGACGTCCTGGTCGCCCTCGCCGGACTGCTCGATGCCGACCAGCGCGACCACGCCCAGGCCGAGTGCCGCAGGGGCCACGGTGGCGTGGTACCCGGTCACGACGCCCAGCTGCTCCAGGCGCTTGACCCGGTCGGCGACGCTCGGGCCGGACAGCCCCACGAGCCGGGCCAGGTCGGCGTAGGGGATCCGGGCGTGGGCGCGCAGCGCGGCGATGATCGCCCGGTCGGTGGCGTCCAGACGCTGGTCGCGCCGGCGCCCCCCGGGCTTGACCGGCTTGGAGCCGTCGTGCGCCGTTTCGAAGGCGTTCATTGGATCATCGACTCTCATTCATTGGAGTATTGCGGCATTCTGCCTTACTATTGAAGTCAGCGAAGCTCATCAGGCTTCGATTGCCCTACCAAACAGAGGGTTCTTCCCCCCTCCAAGGAGCTGACCACCATGTATCCCTCGATGGACCTCGCGCGCGCGCATGTTCGGGCCCTGGAGCACGACTCCAGCCGGGTCGTCGTCCGGTCGAACCGACCGGCACGCGAGCGCATCGTCGCTTTCTGGCAGCGGCACACCCGCTAGCAATTCCTCTCCCGACCGAACCCCGGCTCTCCCGACCAACCCCCGCTCCCGGCCGGCATCCCCTCACCCGCCGGCGTGGAGCTCCGAGGCACACCACCCCCGTCGCCTCGGTCACCCGACGCCCCTGTCGCCCGGGCCAACCGCCCGGCGTGACGGGGGCGTTGTGGGCTCGAGGCGCCCGCAGTCACCAGGGCGGTTACCCTGAATGGGACGGGTGCTCTCACCCGAACTGAGCGGTCTGACGACAAGGGGACGCCGTGCCGAAACTGGTGGCGCTGCTGGCCGTCGTGGCCGTCCTGGTGTACCTGATCATCAGCCTCATCCAGCGACGCTCCGGCGGAGGCACAGGGGGAGTTCGGCGGCGTCCTCCCGCGGTCCCGCCGCGGGCTCCCGACGACGACCCGGGTTTCCTGCGCGAGCTCGACGACCAGCTGTGGCGCGAGCGTCAGCAACCTGACTCCGGCGCTGCGGAGGAGACCGACGGCGCGCACGACGACGACCGTCAGACGCCGCCGTAGCTGTGCAGGCCGAAGAACCAGATGTTCACGCCGAAGTAGTTGAACAGGAAGCATCCGTACGCGGCCAGCGCGACCAGCGCGGCGCTGCGACCCTTCCAGCCCGCCGTGGCCCGGGCGTGCAGGTATGCGGCGTAGAGCACCAGCGTGACGAAGGACCAGGTCTCCTTGGGGTCCCAGCCCCAGTAGCGCCCCCAGGCGTCCTCGGCCCAGATCGCGCCGGCCATGATCGTGAAGAACCACAGAGGGAACGCAAACGCGATGGTGCGGTAGGCGACCCGGTCCGACGTCTTGGCGTCGGGAAGATGTGAGGCGACCGCTGCCAGCCAGCCCCCGGGCCGACCCGCTGCTGCTCGGCGGTCGGCGCCGTCAGCGATCAAGAACATCAGGGTCGCGGCCGTGGCCACGGTGAAGATGCCGCTGCTGATGATCGCCGCCGTCACGTGGATCCACAGCCAGTACGACTTCAGGGCCGGCACCAGCTGGGCCGCCTCGGTGTACAGGACCACGACGGCGACCCCGAGGGTGAGCAGCGCAGCCATGACGACGAAGACGCCCAGGTAGCGGATCTGGCGCCCGAGCAGGAGCAGCACGAGGAAGACGCCCAGCGCAGAGAGCGCGCCGGCGAGGGAGAACTCGTACATGTTGCCCCACGGTGGCCGGCCGACGGCGAGACCGCGGGTGACCACAGCACCCAGAAGCAGCCCGAAGCCCAAGGCGGTCAGTGCAACACCGATCCGGCCGTAGCGGTCGTGGTCCGACCCGTCTGAGTCAGCAGCCTCGTCGACGCGGGAGCCGTCGGCGCTGGCCCCTCCAGCGGCGACGCTCACGGTGCTCCGCGCCTTGGCCGTAGAGGCCCTGACCCGCCCGGCACCGACCGCCAGGTCGGCCGCGAACGCCATCAGGGCCAAGGTCAGTACCACCAACGTCGCATAGACCAGGTTGTTGCTCAGCGCAGCGAGCGCAGCGTCGGTCACGACGGGTCTCCTTCGTGCGAGGGGCGATCGGTCGTCGGTTCAGCCAGTGCCACCGCCAGCTCGGCGACCTCCTCCTGGAGGCTGCCGGACTCGCTGCGCGCCAGTCCCGCGACCTCCAGCAGGGTACGGCCTGCGTCGTCCGGTGTCGCACGGACCCAGATCCGACGGCGCGGCACGGTCAGCGACACGATCACCCCGAGGA
>JBAPUB010000074.1:0-2001 GCA_049282455.1 Actinomycetes bacterium | reverse complement strand
CATCGGAACAGTGACTCCCGGTGGGCTGTTCACCCCGGACGAGCATGCGCGACTGGACACACTGATGGGCTTGTCCGCCGACCACCACGAGGCGCAGGCTGGCCTGCCGGTGGACTGCTCCCCCCTGGCTGACGGTGCGAAGCTCGACCCGACCACGTTCGCGCCGTTGAAGAACACCGTCACGCTCGGCAAGCTGCTGCTGCTCGACGGCCCTGGGCTCGACAAGGTCCTCGGCGACACCCTCGTCGACGCCGGGGTCATCAAGAACGCGTCCGTGGTGAGTACCTACGGTGGCAGCTCGGCAGGCTTCCCGGCCAACGTGATGGTCGACGGGTTCACCGCCGTGGGGACGGCCTCGCACACGAATGACTTCGGTGCGCTTTCGACACACCTTCCGTGGCTGCAGCTCATCGACGGAGACCACGCCTGGCGCCGCGACGGCCTGCCGCGGTTCTGTGACAACGACGGGTCGGGAGGCTGCGCCGGTCAAGTTCCCTCCGGACTGCACCCGCAACCAAGGGCGCTGCCGGACCAGCTGATGGGGCAGACCAACGGCGGCAACGGGAACATGCCGATGTGGGAGAGCTGCCTGCTTCGGCCCGCGTTCCGGTCACTGTTCACCGACTGGGAGAACGGTGGCCAGAACTTCCCCGACCTCGGGGATGCCCCTTCCCCGGACGCTAGTGACCCCAACGCTCCGCAGATCACCGAGCTCGCCACCGGACAGTACGTGTCAGGCGGCACGACCTACGTGGGGGCGAGCAACAGGATCTCGCTGAGCGCGAGCGACCCAGTGTTCACCGACAGCAATGTCGCGCTTCGGTACCGGGTGTTCAAGGACGGAACCACCCTCGGTCCGGACGCCGGCTGGAACCCCCTCACGAGTGGCGACCAGTTCTCCGTCTCCGGGACCGACGGCACCTACCACATCCAGTACCAGGCTCAGAACCCGTGCCACACGTTCGACCCTGCCGACGCGTTGGCGAGCCCCATCATCAGCCAGGACGTCGTGCTGGACTCGACCGGACCGACCATCAGCTTCACCTCGCCCGCACCGCAGAACAGGGTGTTCGACACGGCGTCCACGAGCACGATCAGCTACTCCGTCACTGATGCCGCGTCGGGGGTGAAGTCCAGCTCAGTGACACTGGACGGAACTGCGTCGAGCAACGGCGCGACGCTCGACATGTTCCTCCTCTACCCCGGTTCGCACACCGTATCCGTCGCGGCGAGGGACAACCTGGACAACCCGAGCTCAGCCAGCCGCTCGTTCAGCGTGGCTGCCACCTCCGCCAGTCTGCTCAGCAACCTGGATCGGGCCCGGGCCCTTGGTCTGGTCCCCGACACCAGCACGTACACCGGGCTGCGGGACAAGCTGGTCGCCGCACTCAGTGCGCACAAGCGAGGTCAACACACCACCGAGTGGAACCAGCTGTCCGCCTTCATCTCGCTTCTGCAGGCCCAGCGCGGGCAGGGGATCAGTGCGCCCACAGCCGATCGGTTCATCGCCTACGCGAGAGACCTCATCGCACGAAGAGGTTGAGCCATCATCAACGGCGAACTCACGGAGTCTTCGTGCTGTCAGCTGCTGCTGATGCCAGCCTTCTCGTGAGTGGCTGGCCCGGTCGGTGATCGCGACCGTGGTTGATGCTTCCTTGGTACTAGCCAAGAAGGATCATGGTGCGACGTTGACTTCGCGAGTAGTTTCGCGACGACGTCGGAGCCACGCTGGCTCGAAACGACGTGGCTCCACGGTGCGACCACGGTTGCTGGTCGCGGTCGAGTGGAGGCGCTGCTCATGAACCGTCGTCAGATCACGCCCCTCGTGGTCGCTCTCGCGATACCGCTCAGCCTGATCCTGGTGGGCGCGCCATCGGCATCCGGCGTCGGACCGACCTCGCGGCCCGGCACGTCCCACTCCTGGACGAAGACGGACGCGATGAGCAATCCGCCCGACACGTCGAAGAAGATCCGCAAGTTGCACAAGACCGACCTGAAGCC
>JBAPUB010000073.1:0-5311 GCA_049282455.1 Actinomycetes bacterium | reverse complement strand
GTCCACAACGTGAACAGCGTTCTTGACAATCCCTCACAAATAGTGAACACTGTTCACTATTGAAGTCGACCGAGGGAGATGCTGGAGATGACCGACAACCTGCACGTGGTGCTAGGAGCCAGCGGTGGCATGGGAGCCGCCGTCGCCACCGAGCTGGGGGAGCGCGGGATTCCCGTTCGCGCCGTCAACCGTGCCGGGAACGCCGAGGTTCCCGACGGGGGAGAGCGGCTGGCGGCAGATGTCTCGACCCTCGACGGAGCGCGCCGGGCGGTCGACGGGGCAGCCGTGGTGTACCACTGCGCACAGCCGGAGTACACCAAGTGGGCCACGGAGTTCCCGCCCATGACGACTGCCATCGCGGACGCCTGTGAAGAAGTGGGAGCCAAGCTCGTGCTGGGGGACAACCTCTACATGTACGGCCCGATCGACGGCCCGATCCGTGAGAACAGTCCAACGCGTCCGGCCTCGAAGAAGGGCAAGGTTCGCGAGGCGATGGCACGCGAACTGCTCGACCGCCATGAGGCCGGGCACCTGCGAGTGGCCATCGGAAGAGCATCGGACTACTTCGGCCCGCATGGCGCAGGATCAGCACCCGGCGTCTTGATCTTCGAGGCGATCGCGAAGGGTCGCAAACCACGCTGGGTGGGGAGGCTTGACGTCCCTCATACCCTGAACTACCTGCCGGACGTCGGCCGAGGGCTGGTGACCCTGGGCACTCACGACGAGGCTTATGGCAGCACCTGGATCCTCCCGGCCAACGAGGCGCTCACGGGAGCGCAGTGGCTCGACGCCGTCGGCCAGGCCTGGGGGCGGCCCGTCAAGCCGGCCGTCGTCTCACCGATGATGAACCGCCTCGCCGGAGTCTTCGTCCCGATGGTTCGCGAGATGAACGAGATCATGTACCAGTGCACGGAACCGTTCGTCGTCGACGACTCGGCCTTCCGAGCGGCGTTCGGCTCCGAGGTCCGGACCACTCCGAACCTGGACGCCCTGCGCACGACGATCGCCTGGTTCGCGGCCGTTCATGACGGCGCCAGCACAAGCACATAGCCCTCTGGGTCGGTGTAGGCGACGGCTCCGTTGCGCGCCCAGAACGGGTTGGGGTGCGCGAACGGCGGGTGGCCCGCCGCGGCGAGCCGGCGCTGCACGGCCAGAAACGGCTCCACGGTGAGCCAGAGCACGATGAGATCCTCGTGGGTGGGAGTCGGCACCGGCAGCCCCGAAGGTCCGTGGACGAGCTCGATCTCGAGGGCGGGCCCGGCCGCGAGGATCACGCCGTCGAAGCCGTCGTGACCCGCGAACGACGTGAGCTGCTCGAGCCCGACGACGTCCAGGTAGAAGCGGGCGCTCCTCTGGAGGTCGCGGACCGGACGGGCGAGCCGGACCCGGGTGGGTCGCAGCGGCGGGGGGCTGGTCATGGGGTGATCCCGTCTAAACGAATTGACATAATGTCTATTATCGGCATTGCGAACGAGGACGAGGTCGGTCGGCCCGTCGCCTACTCCAGCACATGACCCCCTCTGGCACCGCCTCTTCTGACTGCTCCGGGTTGAGTGGTCCAACGGCCCTGGGCAGGCGCCCAGCCTCGCGGTATCCCTGGAGTGGAGCGCTGATTCGCTCGAGGAGGTCGCCATGTCCATCGTGTCGTTGCCCGAGGTCGACCGGTTCGGCCCTGAGCAGGTGATCGTGCTGAACGACGCGGCCGCCGGGCTGCTCGCCTACGTCGTCGTTGACAATCTTGCTGCCGGCCCAGCCATCGGTGGCACCCGGATGGCCGCAGACGTCAGTCTGCTCGAGGTCGCCCGGCTCGCCCGCGCCATGACGCTGAAGAACGCCGCAGCCGGGCTGCCCCACGGCGGCGCCAAGTCCGGCATCGTCGCCGACCCCGGAATGCCCGACGACGACAAGGTGGCGCTTGTGCGTGCCTTCGGCCACGCGATTCGCGATGTCGTCGGCTACGTCCCCGGACCCGACATGGGTCTGGACGAGCGGCTGATGGCCCACATCCGCGACACCTGCGGCCGTGCGGTCGGCCTGCCTGCCGTGCTCGGCGGGATCCCGCTCGACGTGCTTGGAGCGACCGGGTTCGGCCTCGCAGTGGCAGCGGAGGTGGCCGCGGAGCAGGGCGTTCTCCAGCTGTCCGGCGCACGCGTCGTGGTCCAGGGCTTCGGCTCCGTCGGCATGCATGCGGCCCGGTTCCTGAGTCAGCGCGGCGCTGTCCTGGTGGCGGCGTCGGACAGCCGAGGCGCGGTCGTCAGCGCCGAAGGCCTGGATGTAGCGGCGCTGATCGCACACAAGTCCGCGAAGCACCCGGTGTCCACCTTCCCTGGGGGATCGCCCGTGTCGCCGGACCAGCTGGCCGCACTCCCCTGCGACATCTGGATTCCCGCAGCGCGCCCAGACGTCTTCGACGCCGACAATGCCGGCGACCTGCAGGCACGCCTGGTGCTGGAGGGAGCCAACATCCCGGCCAGCCCTGAGGCCGAGGAGAAGATGCACGCGTCGGGCATCGTGGTCGTCCCCGACTTCGTCGCCAACGCGGGTGGTGTCATCTGTGCCGCAGTCGAGTACGCAGGAGGCACGTCGGTGCAGGCGTTCGCGGCCATCGACGACAAGGTCCGGACGAACACCCGGCTGGTGCTCGAAGGGTCCACCGAGACCGGCGAGCCGCCACGGCGCGTCGCCGAGCGGATGGCCGAGCAGCGCGTCGAGGAGGCCATGAGCTACCACCGCCACCCGTGAGAAGTCCGGCGAGTCGGGACCAAAGGTCTGGTCGCGGAAGGGTCGCTTAGGCCAGGCTGGGCGGGTGAGCATTCCTAGCGATCTTGACATCGCCCGCGCCGCAACTGTCCGCCCGATCGAGCAGATCACCGAGGCCATGGGCCTTCCCACAGAGCTGTGGGAGCCCTACGGCCGCGACGTCGCCAAGATCAGCCTCGATGCCATCGAGCTTCTGGCCGACCGGCCACCTGCGAAGTACGTGCTGGTCACCGCGATCACGCCGACGCCGTTGGGTGAGGGCAAGACGACCACGGCCGTGGGCCTGGCCCAGGCGCTTGGGCACCGCGGTAAGAGAGCGACGTTGGCGCTGCGCCAGCCCTCCATGGGGCCCACCTTCGGAATCAAGGGCGGCGCGGCGGGCGGTGGGTACAGCCAGGTCATCCCGATGGAGAAGCTGAACCTGCACCTCACCGGTGACTTCCACGCGATCACCGCAGCGCACAACCTGCTCGCGGCCATGGTTGACAACAGCCTCTTTCAGGGCAACCCGCTGGACATCGACCTGCACAACATCGAGTGGCGCCGAGTGATGGACGTCAACGACCGAGCGCTTCGCAACGTCATCATCGGTCTGGGTGCCAGGGTCGACGGCGTACCTCGGCAAAGCGGGTTCGACATCACGGCTGCCAGCGAGCTCATGGTGCTGGTGGCGTTGGCGACGTCAGAGCAGGACATGCGCCAACGGGTCGGCAAGGTCGTCATCGGCTACAGCAAGGCTGGTACGCCGATCACTGCCGAGGATCTGCATGCCTCGGGTGCGATGGCGGTGATCCTGCGCGATGCGCTGCGACCGAACCTGCTGCAGACGATCGAGGGCCAGCCCGTGCTCGTCCACACCGGCCCGTTCGGCAACATCGCTACCGGCCAGTCGTCCATCGTCGCTGACCTGATCGGGATCCGTACCGGCGACTACCTCGTCACCGAGGCCGGGTTCGGCGCCGACATCGGTGCCGAGAAGTTCTTCGACGTGAAGTGCCGGCTCTCCGGGCTGAAGCCGGACGCTGCCGTCGTCGTCGTCACCGTGCGGGCGTTGAAGGCCCACTCGGGACGGCACAGCATCAAGCCCGGCAAGCCGTTGCCGCCTGAGCTCCTGGCCGAGAACCCCGACGAGGTCGCCATCGGGGCGGCCAACCTGCGCAAGCACCTGGAGAACCTGCGCAAGTTCGGAGTGTCCCCCGTGGTAGCCATCAACGCATTCCCGACCGACCACGCCAGCGAGCACGAGATGATCCGGAAGATCGCGGCCGAGGCAGGCGCGCGCTCGGCCGTCGCCACGCACGTGGTCAACGGCGGCGCTGGTGCCGTCGAGCTCGCCGAGATGGTCGAGGAGGCAGCCAACGAGTCGCACGAGTTCCGCTTCCTGTACCCGCTCGAGGACCCGATCAAGACCAAGATCGAGACGATCGCCACGAGTCTGTACGGAGCAACGGGAGTCGAGTTCTCGCCGCAGGCGAGCGCACAGGCTGCGCGCTACGAGTCCCTCGGGTACGGCGCGCTCCCCATCGTCGTCGCCAAGACGCACCTGTCCATCACCAGTGACGCGTCACTGATGGGGGCGCCCCAGGACTGGGGAGCCTTGCCGGTGCGCGAGCTGCGGTTGGCGGCGGGTGCGGGCTACATCTACGCCGTGTGCGGGGAGATCCGAACGATGCCGGGTCTTTCGGCGCACCCGGCGGCTGAGCGCATCGACATCGACGCGTCAGGGGAGATCGTCGGACTGTCGTGACGGGTTCTACCTGGGGTCGCTTGGCAGTGGCCACGGCCCTGGTGGCGGTGACGTTGTTCGCAGGCGTCGCGCTGCTCGGCCCGTCCGCAGCGAGCCCTGTGCTGATTGGCTCCGGACCCACGCGGAGCCTGTCGGTGGAGCCGTCGGCGTGGGTGGTGTCGGTGGGGATGTGGGGCGCCCTCCTGCTGTCCGCCTGTTCGGTGGCTGCAGGGTGGTGGGCACTGCGCCGCGACTGGCAGCCCGACCCGCGACGGACCGTGGCGTGGGGACTCGGCGGGGCGGCTGTGATGGCGCTGGTTCCCCCGCTGGGCTCCAGCGACGTGCTGAGCTACGCCGTCTACGGGCGGATGGTGGCAACCGGGCTGAATCCCTACACGACGACCGCCGCGGACCTCGTGGCTGCCCGCGACCCTGTCGGTCTGGCGTACGCAGGAGCCTGGGGCGACGTCTCGTCGGTCTACGGACCGGTGGCTTCGGCCTGGCAAGGTGCCATTTCCGCCCTCACGGGAACGTCGGTGGTGTGGTTCGTCGTCGTGCTCCAGCTCGGCGGTCTTGCGCTCTTCGCCGCCACCGGTCTGTTGCTGCTGAAGCGCGGGGCCCTCGACCTCGCAGGACGCCGCCGCGTGGCCTGGCTGTGGTTCGCCAACCCGCTCCTGTGGTACCTGCTGGTGAACTCGGCCCATCTCGACGGTCTCGCCGTCCTGCTCGGGACCGCGGGGTTGGTCGTTGCGGCGAGGTCACCGGTTGCCTCGGGAGTCCTCGCCGCACTGGCGGTCTGCACCAAGGTCTCGTACGTGTTGTACG
>JBAPUB010000072.1:0-1652 GCA_049282455.1 Actinomycetes bacterium | reverse complement strand
CTGTGGGCATGGGTGTTCGCGATGAGAGACGGGTCGAGACGACCGCGGCGATCCTGGACGTGGCCAGGGCGCACGTCGCACGCGACGGCGCGGCGGCGTTGTCGCTGCGCGCCGTCGCGCGCGACCTCGACCTGGCCGTCTCGGCCCTCTACCGCTACTACCGTGACCGCGACGCGCTGCTCACGGCCCTGATCACCGAGGCGTTCCACGACGTCGCCGACCACGTGGGCACTGCCATGGGGGACCCGGTCCGTCCTACGAGTCGGGCACGCAGACGCGCGTGGACTGCCGCAGCCGTGGCCTACCGGAAGTGGGCGCAGGAGCACCCCAGCCGGTTTCTCCTGATCTTCGGAACCCCGGTCCCCGGCTACGAGGCACCAGCTGAACCCACTAGACCCGCCGGAACGCGTATCCCCCGCATGCTGGCTGACCTTCTGGTCGGTGTCGAGGTCCCGCGCCAGCGCATGGACCGTCCCACACGAGCCCAGCTCACGTCACTGGCCGGACTCCTGGGCAGCGACGTGAGCGCGGATGCGCTCGCCGTGGGCATCGCCGCCTGGGACGCCGTGCACGGGCATGTCATGCTCGAGCTGTCCGGCCAGTTCGGACCCCTCACAGCAGCAGACGGGCTGTTCTCGCTCGTCGTCAAGGCGCAGACGGAAAGACTTCGCTTGTGAACCTGATCGACGTCCCCAACGAGATCGTGACTGACCGGCTCTCGTTGCTCGTGTCGTCCCCAGACTTCGCCGACGCCTTCGCCGAGGCAATGCTCGCCTCTTACGATGACCTGCGATTCGTCGCGGGTTGGCGCAAGGCCGTCTCCGAGGAGGTGGCGCGTGAGAGCCTCCTTCGCTCGATCGAGCTGGCCGACCAGGACGTCGTGCGACATGCGTTCGAACGATCGAGCGGTCGGTACGTCGGCCGCCTGGACCTTCACAGCTGGGACTCCGGCGCGCCTCGGTGTGAGCTCGGCTACGTCGCGGACTCCAGGATGACCGGTCGGGGGCTCATGCACGAAGCCGCCGGTGCCATGCTCGACGTGGCGTGGTCATTGGGCGCTCGTCGGGTGCAGGCGCTGTGCGACAGCCGCAACATCCGGTCCATCCGGTTCGCCGAACGTCTCGGCTTCCGCCTCGAGGGCGTCCTCCGCAGCTTCGACCGCGACGACGAGGGGCAGCTGTACGACGAGGTCGTGCTCGCGATCGTACGTCCTGACACATCGATGGATCCCTGATGCCGGCCGACGCAGCAGGTACCGTTCCTGCGTGACCTCGGCCCTCCCCTACGCCGTCCTCGACATCGACGGCGTTCTGGCCGACGTCCGCCATCGCCTCCACCACCTGCAGAGCAGACCCAAGGACTGGGTTGCCTTCTTCGACGCGGCGCCTGCCGACCCACCGTTGATCGATGGCGTGACATTGGCCCACCAGCTCGCTGCCGAGCACGAGGTCGTCTACCTGACGGGCAGGCCCGAGCGCTGCCGGCAGGACACGCTCGAGTGGCTGAAGACCCACGGGCTGCCGACCGGTCGCCTCCTCATGCGCCGCGACGACGACCGCCGACCCGCCCGATTCACCAAGGTCGCGACTCTGCGGCAGCTGCAGGCCGAGCGGACCGTGGCCACGATGATCGATGACGACGCACGCGTCGTC
>JBAPUB010000071.1:0-5973 GCA_049282455.1 Actinomycetes bacterium | reverse complement strand
GGTCGGCCCAGATCTGCCACACCCGCTCCGGCGGCTTGGGGAATGCTGCGGTCATGGTCAACGTCAGCGCGTTCGGGTCTTTGGTGATCTCCAGCACAGGCACAGCAAGTCTCCTTCAGGGGGCCGGGTCCTCGGACAACAGGTGGTCGATCTGGTCGACTCGGGCCAGCCAGATCTCCTCGTACTCGTCCAGCAACCGCATGGCGAACTGCACCGCCTCGACATTTCCGCTGACGAGCCGCTCGCGACCACTCGCCCGCTTGCTGACCAGCGACGCCCGTTCGAGGACGGCCACGTGCTTCTGCACCGCCGCGAAGCTCATGGCGTAGCGCGCAGCCAGCGACGACACCGACTCCTCCCGGCGCAGCACGCGCTGGACGATGTCTCGTCGGGTGGAGTCGGCGAGGGCCCCGAACACCCGGTCCACGGCCGCAGCGTCTACTCGTCGTACAACCACAAGGTTGTAGATTAGCCGCTCTACTCCGAGTGTCAACCGGGATTGTGCGGCGCGCTCGACGGACTCAGCGCCCCCGGAGGCCCGGGCGAGCACCGACGTGCGTCGATTCCCCCGGGAAGCGTGCCCCAGACTCCGCCAGCGGCTCAACGGCGGCCGACGGTGGAGCGGAGCCGGAGGATGTCTCGGCTGCCGGACGTCGACGCTGCCGCCGCAGCATGAGCAGGCCGGTGCCGAGCACGGCCAGGCCAGGCAGGCACAGGACCGCCAGCCCCACCAGCCCCGCCACCGTGTCCGCCCAGGACTCCGGCTCGCGCGTCACCGAGCTGATCACGACCGGTACGACCTCGCCCAGGGTCTCGTCGTCGAGGCACCGCACCGTCCACTCCTGAGTCGCGTCGGCGGCGTTCACCAGCCGGCAGTCCTCCCCGACTCGCGAGGTCACCACGACGGTCGCCTCACTCCCGGACGCCATCCCGTACGGCAGGAGGACGGCGCCCAGCGCGAGGATGACGGCGGGCACGGCCAGAAGCAGCCCGCCGACGATGACCAGGACACGGGCGGCGCGACCCGGACCTCGGTGGGACGTCGTAGTCGGCTGAGCCGACCATGCCGCCTCCACCGGAGCGACCACCGCATGCGCGCCGCGTGCAGCCTCAGCGGGCGGGCTGGACGGACACGACCACTCACCACCGGGACCGTCGATCCCCGATCCCCCGTCGTGAGCTGCCGCGGACGGGTCGATCTCGTGCAGGGCGGGGGGCGGGCTGTCGCTGAGGGCGACGACCTGCCCAACCGAGACGTGGCCCTGCTTCCAGGGCCGCAGCGCGTCGTAGGCCAGGTCCACCGGGACGTCTGCGGCGAGCAGCCAGGCGTCGAGGGTCTCGAGCATGCGCAGGAACCGCTGTGCTCCCGCGGTGCGCCTGGACCCGACGTACCCTCCCTCGCTCTGCGCGAGGGCTCCGAGGAGCACCCGCTCCCCCGAGCTCAGCGCTAGCGCGGGAGTGAGGGTCCAGTAGTGGCCGCCTTTCGTCGTCCGTTCTGACGCCTCGACGGTGACGTGGTCGATGTCTGGCCACGAGTAGCGCCGCGTCGTGAGGTACCCGCGCACGGTGAGCCCGTCGACGGACCAGCGGATGGTGCGCACGCACATCCGTACCGCCAGGGCGGTCAGGACGATTCCCACGGCCGAGACGACGGCCACGGTCACCGGGCGGCCCCAGCCCATCCCGCCGACCAGGTCGGACAAGACGACAAGCACGCCCGGCACCACGAGGACGCCGAGCACCGCCAGAAGCCCGTTGGCCGCGAGCGGCACGATCGACGTGGGCACAGCCTGGGGCAGAGGCGCCACCGGCGCCCACCGGTCGCGCACGGGCCGGTCGTCGTCCCCGGCACGCGCGGTCAGCGCTGGTGGGATCGCGGGAGCGCGCAGCGCGGCGCGCTCGTGACGCAGCTGCGACTGCCGCCTCTGACGAGCCGCCCCGAGGCTGCACAGCCCAGCGACTCCGGAGACGAAGACGGCCCACATGAGCGCGGAGTCCAGCCCGGTCTGCAGTGGACGGTGACTCAGCCCTCCGACGGGGATGACCGCCGTCCAGCCCACGCCCGTACCGGGTGGGCAGGGCGCGATCATCGTCCGACCCTGCTCCACCTGGCTGTGCACCGTGCAGGACGACCCGTTCACGGCGGTGACCACGACTGGCTGATCCGATCCGGTGCGCGCGTCGACCTGGCGAAACCCCCAGCCGAGCGCGGCGAGGACCACGGCAACAACCCCGAAGAGCGTGAGCGCGCGGCTCGAGATTCGTGAGAAGGGCTGAACGGGACGCGTCGACGTCGACATGGCGGGCTCCTAAGCCGCTGCTCCACCATCAGTGCAGCCGATGGCACGGCACCGTGCCAGAGCCGGAGGTCCCAACGCCGGCCTGCCCGCGCGGTGGCTATCCGGAAGTCCCACTCTCGTGGACGGCCCGACCGTCGACGATTGTCGCCCGCACCTCGACCTCGGCGATGTCCTCGGCAGGGATGTGCCGCAGGTCGTCGCCCAGCCAGACGAGGTCGGCCGCCTTGCCGGGCTCGAGCGTGCCGATCCGACGCTCGAGTCCCACTGCGAAGGCGGCGTCCCGGGTGTGCGCGAACAGCGCCTCGTCCAGCGTCAGTCGGTGGCGTGGGCCGAGCACCTCACCGTCCATCGTGCGCCGCAGCAGCGCGTTGGCGATGGTTGTCAGCGGTCGGTAGCTGGACACGTCGGAGTCGCTGCTGATCACCACCCGTACGCCGGCGCCGAGCTCGTCACGCCAGGGCTGCAGGTCGTGGGCGAGCGGCCCGAGGGAGTCGAGGTACTCGTCACCGTAGTCGTGCAGATAGGAGGGCTGGGTGATGGCGATGGCACCGATCCGAGCCATCCGCTCGACACCCAAGGTGCCCGGGTAGCCGGCGTGCTCGATGCGGGGGCGGGCGTCGGATCTGGGCGTGCGTCGGGCTGCATCCTCGTACGCGTCCAGGACGTACGAGATCGCACGGTCGCCCTGCGCATGCGTGCCGATGCGCCAGCCGGCGTCCCAGGCACGGGCGACCAACGCCCGCAGCTCGCCCGGCTCGTGGAACAGCGTGCCGTTCTGGTCCTTGACACCCAGACCATCGCTGAACGCCGTCGTCCCGCCCGTCAGGCTGCCGTCGGCGTAGACCTTGAGGTGACCGATGCTCAGCACGTCGTCACCGAACGGCCCGGCCATGCCGACGGCGATGAGCTCGTCGAGCTGGTGCGACAGCGGCATGCACACCGTGCGCAGGCGGAGCACCCCTCGTTCACGGGCCTCCCGGTACGCGCGCAGCTCACGCGAGGTGACCTGCGCGTCGGCCACGCACGTGAGGCCGGACCCGACGAACGCGCGGCCGGCACGGTCGACCGCGGCGACGAGCGAGTCGAGCGCCGCCTGCACGTGGAAGTTGGGCCCGTGCGAGCCGATGTCGACCGCTGCCGGCACGACAAGCCCGCAAGCCGCGTCGAGACACAGACCGGTGAGACGACCGGCAGCGTCGCGCACGAGCGTTCCACCGGGCGGGTCCTGCGTGGCGTCATCGACGCCACTGCCTTGCAGCACGATCGAGTTCACCAGCACGTTGTGGCCGGAGGTGTGGAAGAGCTGTACCGGGTGATCGCCCGCGACTGCGTCCAGCTCCGCAAGGGTCGGCAGTGCGTACTTCCGGTTGTCGAACCCGAAGCCGGCGATCGTCTCGCCCGCCGGTGCGGTGGCCGAGGCCTGTGCCACGACGGCCAGCAGCGCCTGAGCCGAGTCCACGCCCGGGTAGCGCAGGTCGAGCGAGGCGAGCGACTCACCCGTGGACAGGAAGTGGTTGTGCGCGTCGACCAGCCCCGGCAGCAGCGTGCCGCCCGCGAGGTCGTACTCATCCGCCGAGGGGTGGGCGTCCCGCAACTGCTGCAACGACCCGGCGGCGACGACCTCGGCGCCCTGGACGACCACCGCCTCCACCCACGGGGACGCCTGCACGCCGGTGAACACGGCACCGTTGGCGTAGATCGTCGGTCGCTCCACCCCGCCATCCTGGCCCACTGCGCAGCCGCCGCCGGCACGGGATCACCCGCGAGGCTGTGTGGATCCAGCCGACGACCTGTCGAGTGCGCTGCTCGGCATCGCCACCACGCAGGAGCCGTTCGACGCGTGGTTTCGCGAGCACCTGATCGCCGTGCACGGCATGGACCCGAGTCGGGGCATGACCCTTCCGGAGACCGTTCTCGACTACCGAGCCTGACCATCGCCTGGGCGCGTCGCGCCTCGAGCCGTACACCGTCGGAGATCCGTCAGGATGGGAGCACGGACGCAGGCACTCGACGTGAGGAGCAGAAATGAGGCTCGAGGGAAAGATTGCGCTGATCACGGGCGGGGGCTCGGGGATCGGCGCGGCCACCGCGCGCCGCTTCGCCGCCGAGGGTGCTCAGGTGGTGGTGACCGGTCGGCGCGAAGAGCCGCTGCAGGTCGTCGCCGAGGACGTCGGCGGCATCGCAGTCGCTGGGGACACCGCTGACCTTGCCGCCGTCCAGCGCGCCCTCGATGCTGCCGTCGGCCGCTTCGGCGGGGTGGACATCCTCGTTGCGGCTGCCGGCATCTCCCCCGCCGGTGGCATCGTGGACATTCCGGTCGAGGACTGGCGACGGACGTTCGCGACGAACCTCGACGGGCCGATGCTCATGGCCCGGGCCGTCATCCCGACGATGGTCGAGCGCGGCGGCGGATCGATCGTCCTGGTGAGCAGTACGGCGGCGTTGGCTGCAGCCCCCGCCTCGGCCGCCTACGACGTCTCCAAGGCAGCGGTCGTGGCCCTCGCCCGGGCGATCGCCGTCGACTACGGACCGCAGGGCGTGCGGGCCAATGCCGTCCTTCCAGGCTGGGTGCGCACGCCGATGGCCGATCGCTCCATGGACGCCATGGGCGCGGACAAGGGGTTGAGCCGGAATGACGCGTACGCCCTGGCGACGTCGCAGGTCCCGCTGCGTCGACCCGCGACTGCGGAAGAGCTGGCCGACTGCTGTTTGTTCCTGGCCAGCGACGAGGCGCGCTACGTCAGCGGCACCTCGCTCATCGCGGACGGTGGTGGGTTGGCGGTCGAGCTCACGTCCACCGAGTTCACGATGGGCGGCCAGTCCTACTGACCGTTCCGGCTAACGCAGCGGCACCACCCTGCCGATGCCTCCACCGTGGCACCCTCCGTACCGTCGGCCGGTGGGCCTTCCGGCACGCCTGCTGACCCCGCGTCGCCTGGCACACGGGCCGTGCGTACCCGCACGCTCAGCTTCGGCCGCCTCGGGGTGGTGCTGGTGGTCGCCGTCGTCACCTCGCTGGCGTCGACCGCGGGCGCAGTCGCCGCCTTCGCGGCCGGGGACTCCGACCCGCTCGAACCGCTCACCGTGCAGCTCGGGCCGATCGATGTCGCCCTGGCCGGCGGCAGGCCGTCGACGGACCTGCTGCTGGCTGCCCTGCTGACGATGGTCAGCATCGCCGCCGGGGCCGTGGCACTGGAGGCAGCAGGGGCCATCCGGCTGCTGCGCAGCCAGGACCGGCGCCAGCTCATGGCCGTCATGCCCAGCCCCCTGCGCTCCCCCACGGGCCGGCCGGTCCAGATCACCGTCCTCATCCCGGCACACGACGAGGAGGCGCGCCTGGCGACGACGCTCGTCACCTTGCGCGAGCAGCGCCGTCTGCCCGACCGCATCGTGGTCGTGGCCGACAACTGCACCGATGGCACCGTGCCGATTGCCCGCGAGTTCGGTGTCGAGGTGTTCGAGACCGTCGGCAACACCCACCGCAAGGGTGGAGCGCTGAACCAGGCGCTGGCGTGGCTGCTCCCGACCCTGGGCGCCGACGATGCGGTGATGGTCATGGACGCCGACACCACGCTCGGCCCCGGCTACCTCGCCACGGCCGCCCGCTGCTTCGACGAGGACCCGACGCTGGAGGCCGTCGGTGGGCTCTTCTTCGGCGAGCCCCTCCCCGGAC